>NZ_QJUG01000056.1 GCF_003426775.1 Allorhizocola rhizosphaerae
ACGATCACCCAGCAGTACGCGCGGCAGGCGGCCAACGACCTTGAGGTGACCTACGCGCGCAAGGTGCGCGAGGCCATCATGGCCCGCAAGCTGGAGGACACCTACACCAAGGAGGAGATCCTCGGCTTCTACCTCAACACCGTATACTTCGGGCGAGGCGCGCACGGACTGGGCGCGGCCGCGGAAGCCTACTTCGGCATGCCCGCCGACGATGTGTACACGAAGATGACGGTGGCGCAGGCGGCCCTGCTCGGCGCGGTGCTCAAGCAACCCGAGGGCGCCAACGGCTTCGACCCCGCCAAGAACCCCGAGAACGCCAAGAACCGCTGGAACTACGTGCTCAACAACATGGTGGACAATGGCTGGCTGAAGGCAGAGGAGAGGGCGACCCTCAAATACCCGGAGCCCGCCGATCCGGCCAACCCGGTCAAGGGCGCGGAGTTGCAGCCGTTCGTGGAGAACGGCGGCGGGGCCTGGGGCTACACCGACCGCGGCACCGGCCACGTGATCGACCGCGTCGAGGCCGAACTGGAGGAGAAGGGCGTCATCGCGTTCCTGCGCGACCAGCTTGGCATCCAAAGCTGGCGCGACGGCGGCCTGCGCATCGTCACCACGATCGACCCGGTGATCCAGGGCGCGCTGGAGAAGCAGCTCAACCGCAACCTGGACGGCTCGACCATGAGCAAGCAGCGGGACAACATCGTCGGAGCCGGGGTGGTCATCGACCCGAAGACCGGGCGGGTGCTGGCCTACTACGGCGGCACCAACAACGGCACCGGCATCGACTATGCGGGCGAGGCACCACACCCGGCCGCCTCGTCCTTCAAGATCTACACGCTGGCGGCGGCGTTGGACGCCGGAATCTCGGTCAAGTCGCGCTGGGACCCGACCGAGCTGAAGAAGTCCAAGGGCGATCCGATCGACCTGGGCAACTCCACCCGGGACAACCCCGACGACTGCGGGACCAACTGCTCGCTTGAGGAGATGACCGTCGCCTCATACAACGTGCCGTTCTACAAGATCTCCAGCGCGCCCAAGCTCGGGATTGGACACCAGAAGGTGGTGCAGATGGCCAGCGCCGCCGGTGTCAAGACCATGTGGGGCATCGACGGCAAGGCCTACGACACGAGCAAGGGCGGGCCGTTCGATCCCTATGTGGGCATCGGCAAGTTCCCCATCACCGTGCTCGACCACGCGGCGGGCACGGCGACGATCGCCAACGGCGGTGTCTACAACAAGCCCCACTTCGTCCTCAAGGTACAGCGTAAAAACAAAAAAACCGGTCAGTGGGACCAGATACCGATCGGCGACGAGCGGCTGACGCCCCAACAGGTCATCCGGCGCGAGGTGGCCGACGAGGTGACCCACCTGCTCAAGAAGATCCCCACCGGGCAATACCAGCTCGCGGGCGGCCGCGAGTCCGCGGGCAAGACCGGCACGTGGGAAAACGGCCTGTACCCGAAGATGAACGCGCACGTGTGGTTCACCGGCTACACGGCACAGCTGTCGACGACCATCTGGCTTGGCAGCAAGGACGAAAACAAGACGCCCATCAAGATGCCCGGCAGCTCGGATGTGATGAAGGGCGAAAACATGCAGTCCAACTATCCCAAGCTGCTCTGGAAAAACTTCATGAACGAGGCGCACTCGGCCAAGGGCTACAAAAACGAGAGGCTTGCGCCCAACCATCGCTACGGCCGCATCGGCGACGACAACCGCGGGGACGGCAAGCGCGCCGACCCGGAGCCGGGCGATTGCAATCCGATCTTCCCCTGGTTCTGCCCGCCCGGGCGCAGGGATAGGTGACGCCGGGAGTAACCATGGATACCATGCACGCGTGACCCGGGTGCTCGGTGTCCATGGTGTGGGCAACTTCCTTGCGGACCTTCCCGCGACCGACTCTGCGGCGGTGCGCGCCAAGGAGTGGGGCACGGCGCTCGGCCTGCCCGGCATCGATATGCGCGTGGCCTATTACGCCGACCTGCTCAACGCTGAGATCGCGCAAGGGTCGGGGCTGGGCCTGCTGCCCGAGCCGGCGCGGGAGATGCTCGCCTCGTGGGCGCTGGCACTGGGCGCGCCCGACGAGGTGACACAGGGCCCGGCCACGGCCATCCCCCGGCAGATCGTCAGCTGGGTGTGCCGACGGTTCAACCTGGAAAATCGGGCCGTCGAATGGTTCATCGCCGAGTTCTTCCCGGAGGTCGTTGGCTATCTTCGGGATCCGGACCCGGTCCGGGCTCGCGTCGCCGCAGCGCTGCGCGAGCACCGGCCCCAGGTCGTCATCGCACACTCCCTCGGCTCGGTCGTCACGTTCGAGACCCTGTGCGCCCATGAAGACTTGAGCGTCGACCTGCTCATCACGCTGGGCTCTCCACTCGCCCTCCCCTACATCCACAACAGGCTGGCATTCACTGTCAAACGCCCGCCGCGCGCGGGCCGCTGGCTCAACCTCGCCGACATCGGCGACCTCGTGGCCGTGCCCCGCAAGCTGGGCGGACTGTTCGAAGTGGACAGCCACCACGAGCTCACCATCGCCCTGTTCGCCTTCCACGCCGTCGAGCGCTACCTCGCCCACACCGCTGTCCGCTCGATCGTTCAATGACCGACAACCGGCTTGCCCTGTGCATCGGGCTCTGCTCCTTCGACGGATGGCGCGCGCTGCCCTTCGCACACGACCGCAGCGACGAGCTGGCGGCGCAGCTGACGCAGCTGGGTTACCGTTGCTCGGTCCTCAGCCCGGAGTTCCCGCTTTCCGCCGATGTGCTGGGCGAGATGGTCAGAGCCACGATCGCCGAGGTCGGCCCGGACGGCATTCTGATCGTGCAGGTGCTCAGCCATGGCCACATCACACCCAGCGGCACGCTGCACGTCATCGGTGGCGACGGCGAATACCATGAGTTCACCGACGTCGAGCGCTGGCTCAAGAACGTCGTGGACGCGCCGGGCAGGGCGCCGCTCACGCTCTTTCTCCTGGACATCTGCAGCGCGGGCAACGCGGCACGGCTGAGCTGGCAGAGTCATATCGACGACGAGGCCAACCGGGCGTGGGTCATCGCCGCCTGCGCACCGGATGAGGCCGCCTACAGCGGACGGATGACCCAGGCGGCGGCCAACGTCCTACGGGATCTCGCCGATGGCCGGCTCGACATCGACCGGTCCCTGCGGCACGTTCCACTCACAACGGTCGCGCAGAAGATTCGCCGCGAGGTGGGCCGGCTTGCCGCCGTGGCGCAGGCGATCCCTCAGGAGGTGACGGCAAGCCGGATCGACATCAGCTCCGAGCCGCTCGACCTGCCGTTTTTTCCGAATCCTTGGTACATGGAAAACCCGCGCCGGCTCGTACGGCCACAAGTCGACGCGGGTGTGACGCCGTTCCTCGACGATCTCGATGAAGCCCTTGACCCACAACACTTCTTGCATCGCGCACTTGGGCGGCAGGGCTCGACGGGCGACATGAGCGGGTGCTTCAGCGGCCGCAGCCGCGAGCTGAAGATCCTCGCACCGTGGCTCAACCTGCAGGATGAGGTCGGGTTGCGGGTCGTGACCGGCAGTCCGGGCGTGGGCAAGTCCGCGTTGATCGGGGTCCTCGTCTGCGCGGCGCATCCGTTGCTGCGCAAGCCGACGGCGACCGTCTGGGAGCACATCGAGCAGGCTCCATACGTCAACCACCGGATGGCCGCCGTGCACGCCCGTGGCCGGACCGTCGCCGAAATCTCGTCATCCATCGCCCGTCAGCTGGGCCTCGAAGGCTCCCTGCCCGAGGCCATCGCGGGCCTACCCGCCCCACCGGTCATCGTCGTCGACGCGCTCGACGAAGCTACGAATCCCGTCGCCACCATGAACGAACTGCTGATCCCGTTGGTGCGCATCCGTTACGGCGACGAGCCGCTGCGCCTTCTCGTCGGCATGCGCCCGTGGGACGAATTCGCTCCACTACGCGACCTCGCCAGCGACGGCGTGCTCGACCTCGACCGGGTACCACCGGACCGGCTCCGGCGCGACGTTGAGCAATACGTGTCGCGGCTGCTCACCTCCGACCATCGCTGGGACAGCCTCGACACGATCGGTGCGGCGCACACTCTGGCCCGCGCGGTCGCGCAGGAGCTCACATCTTCGCCGTCCGAGTGGGGTGCGTTCCTTGTGGCGGGCCTCTACACGCATCACATCTTGAACGTCTATCCTGAGCCAATCCACGACCAGGCCGAGGCGGCCCGGCTCGGAAGGCGGGTGCCACAAACGCTTCCGGAGGTCCTGGAGCTTGACCTGAGCACGCGCGGCGACAAGCCTTGGCTGCGCCTGGTGCTCACCGCGCTCGCCTATGCCCGTGGCGAAGGCATGCCTGCCTCGCTCATCCGGCACGCGGCAGAGGTGCCGTCCGTCGAAAGCATTCTGTCCGCTTTGGACGATGTGCGGTTCTACTTACGCCACAGCACCGAGTCCGATGGCACGACCCTCTACCGCCTGTTCCACCAGGGCCTCACCGACCATCTGCGCCAGCAGGCCAGCAGCGAGCAGGTCTACGACCGCCTGCTCAACTCACTGCGCCCCAAGCCCGGCGATCCCCTGCACTGGCACCTGGCCGAGCCGTATCTGCTGCGCCACGCCCTCGACCACGCACCCGACCCCGACGGGCTACTTGCCGACCCGGGTTTCCTCATAGAGGCCGACCCCTCGCTGTTGCGGTCAAGGCTCGGTCCTTTGCTGCTGGCCGCATACGACGCGGGCGACCCATCGAATCGGCGGCAGGGACTCGCAGTAGCTGCGAGCCTGCACGGACTGCAAGGACTAGCGGATGCGCTGGCAGACCTCCCTGGGCAGCCACCGCTGCCCACGATTCCACTGTGGACAGGGCAGCCGTTCACGGCCATCAACACATATACCGCTGACGGCACATCATGGGTTGTCCTGAGCGGGCAGTCGGGCGAGGTTTATTTCCGGCAACTCCGGCCAGCAACCGAGGCCCAAGTCTTGTACACGGGCGACGCCTCGCCGGTGACGGCCGTGGCGGCAAACCAGGACTGGCTTGCGGTCGCCAGGGAAAACGGCGTGTTCGTCATAGATCGGCACGGCGCGGTGGGACGGCGCGAACGCCGGATTGTCGCGGCGCCGGTCAAGAAGCTCGAGATCGGCGAATTGGGCGGGCGGGCGGTGCTGATGGTCGACAACCATAGGATTTTCGACTTCGCCACCGACTCCTGGCTCACCTTCAGCAGGCAGCTCAAACCAATCAGACCGGAGCCGCCCGTACCGTTTCCGGCCGCGATCGACCAGATCTGCACGACCCCGTTCGGTGAGACCGTGATTCGCAGCGGCAGCACGGTCATCGCGCTGGTGACGTCAGGCTGACTTGAGTTTGCGGGTGCGAGTCGCGGGCTTGGCTGCCTCGCCGCGGTTGTCGCGGGCGGCGCGGGCCTTGGCGACCGACTTGCGCAGGGCCTCCATCAGGTCGATGGTCTCGGCGATGGGCTCCTCGACCTCCGGCTTTTCCACGATCTCCTCGCGCCCGATCTTGGCGTCGATGACCGTCTGCAGCGCCTCGCGATAGGAGTCGGTGAACTCGTTCGGGTCGAACTCGGTGGTCAGGGAGTCGACCAGCGAGGTGGCCATCTTGACCTCCTGCGGCCGCAGGGTCACCTCGTCGCCCAGGAAGTCGAACTCGGGCTGGCGCACCTCGTCGGGCCACAGCATCGTGTTGAGCACGAGCAGGTCACCGCGCACCCGCACGACGGCGAGGGTCTCCCGCTGGCGCAGCGCCACCTTGACGATCGCCACCCGCTCGGAGCGTGACAGCGCCTCACGCAGCAGCAGATAGGGCTTGAGCCCGATCACCCCGTCGGGCTCCAGGAAGTATGCCTTGTGGTACAGGATCGGGTCGATCTCGTCCTCCTGCACGCACTCCAGCACCTCGATCGCCTTCGAGCTGGTCAGCGGCAGGTCGGCGAAGTCCTCATCGGTGAGCACGACCATCTCGCCGCCGCCCATGTCGTAGCCCTTGGCGATCTCGTCGTAGCTGACCTCTTCGCCGCACTTGCTACACATCCGCTGGTATCGGATGCGGCCACCGTCTTCCTTGTGCACCTGGTGGAAGCGGATGTCCTTCTCCTGGGTGGCCGAGTACAGCTTGACCGCGATCGACACCAGGCCGAACGATACGGCGCCTTTCCACATTGGTCGCATACCACAGTGTTGCCTAGGCTCCTCGGATTTGGAAACAGCCCGCCTCGCCTTGCCGCCTGCGGTCGCACGTTCATGGCCGTGATGTTGACCACGCCGAGAGCACATCCTCCGCGCGCCAGACGAGCCCGATCTGTTTCGTGTCAACGCGAGCATTCACGCCGGACAGCGAAACCACCACATGTCCTGTCCGGCCCGGCGTATAACCGGGAACCTTCGAGCCGCTCGTCAACAGGTCTGCGAGGTCATGATCGTCGAACGCCGCCCCCAGCCATTTGATGGAGCCGACAAAGGCAATCTGTTGGGCGATCGGCTTCCGGTCGCCCCCGACCAGGTCAACCTCGGGATTGAACTGCCGGTTCCACCAGCCACCGACCTTTTCGGCATCCGGCCAGGGGAACGCGTCGTCTCCGGCGGCCAGTTCCAGGCTCTCCCTGATCAGGGGCTCCACGGCCCGGCCGCGCCACGAGGTCCACCGGCGTCGCACCAGACGGAAAGCGACATCGGGACGTCCCCGCCGTCCTTCCTCCTGCGCTTCCTGCAGCACGCCCAGATAGAGCCGCAGGTTGCTGTCGGCGACTCGATAGAGCGCCGGCTTGCCGGCCTGGGTCGAGAGCGGCTCATCCATTGCCAGTACCCGCTTCTCGTTCACCAGCCGGCGCAGCATCGGCGAGAGGGATCCGGATGGGAGCGGCCCATGCCGGCTGCCCGCGGCGGCCGCGATGTTGGCATGCGTGCGATCGCCTCCGCCCACGGTTTCGAGAACCCGCCGAGCCTGATCAGGCATCGGGAATTCGGCCTGCAGCGCGGACTCCGGCACGCTGAACAGTGGGGCCGCCGGATCGGCACATTCGGCTTCGATGAAGGTGAGTGCCGGAGTGCCGTGCGGCCAGCTTCGGAGGATGCCGGGAAGGCCACCCGACACAAGGCAGGCGTCGATGGCATCGGCACCTGTCAAGCCGGTGGCTTGGGCGGTCTCCGCCGGCATTAGCGGTCCAAGCGCAAAGTTGTCCGCACGCCCAAAGAACGGCCGGTCGTAGGCGGTCAAGCGCTCCATCATGTGCACGTCGCTGCCCAGCAACAACAGCAAGACCGGGTGCCGCGAAAGCTGCCGGTCCCAGGCGGTCTGCAGTGCGCCTTCGAAGATGTCGTCCTGCTCGGCCAGCCAGGGCATCTCATCAAGCACGACGATCGTCGGCTCGTCGGATAGCGCCGAGGCGAGCAACCTGAACGCATCGAGCCAACTCCCGGCCGCCACGTCCGGCACGAGTTCCCGGTCGCGGGACAGGCTCGAGTCCTTGAGCGCGTTTACAAATCGGCTCACGGCCTCGACTGGGGACGCGCCCTTCGTCGCGGTGAAGTAGACATATGGCTGCTTGGCGCGATCGCAGAACTCCTGGACCAGGCGCGATTTGCCTACCTGGCGCCGGCCGCGGATGGCCACCGCCACGCCTTCCTCGGATGCGGCGACCCGCTCCAGCCGCTTCTCCAGCAGCTGCAGCTCCCATTTCCGGCCAATGAACCTCCGCACCATAGGTAGATCGTATCTACGTAAGCGCCATCTATATAGACGCCATCTACCTGGACAGCGGTTCGATCGTCAGGCGGCCTGATGTCCGGTGAGGACCTGGCGGCGCACCGGCCGGGACGTGGATCGACGCCGGGCGATGACCCATTCGGCGACGGCGATGTTGATTGCCCAGGCCAGGGTCATCAGCGTGGTCCTGGTTACGGCGTCGGACGCGCCTAGTATCAGCGCCGGAGCCAGCGTGAACACCTGTGTGCCGGCACCCATGCCGAGGGCGTAGGCACGGGTCATCCACGCGCTGTGGCCTCTGATGTCGCGGCGACGGATCGCCACGAACCCGAGCACGATGAACGCGACCATCGCCGAGCCGACCGCGAGCCTGATGGCGTTGAGCGCCGGGATCTGTGTCGAGGGGATGTCGTAGAACAGCGTCATCCACATGCCGGTGAGCGCGACGACGATTCCGCTCGGGACAAGGATCCTTCCCGCGATGCGATGCCAGCGCCGCCCGCGACGGCGCAATCCCGGGGCGAACTGCAGGGCGCCCAGGATGGCGTATGTGCTGACGCTGATGATGTGCAGCACCACGGGCACGGGCGACGCGAAGTACTGCGCGTTGTCCGGGGTCACCGCCCCGCCAGTGCTCAACTCGGTCACACGGACAGCGCCGGCCACGACCGGTACCAGACTGAGAAAAATCAAGCCGGCGGGGATCAGCCATTCGCGACGGTTGCGGGAGGAAGTCATGGCCTCGATGGTGGCGGCCGGTGCGGCGCGGTTCATCGGAACGCGGGCCGGAGCTGAACCGGCCGATAGTGCGGCCGGGGCGTCATACTTTAGCCCGGGCTGGACGCCGCCGGGCTGGACGCCGCCGGGCTGGACCCGGCCCGGCTGGACCCGGCCGGTCTCGTAGGCCCACATGGCGATCTCGACCCGGTTGCGCGCGCCGAGCTTGGTCATCAGGCTGGCGATGTGGGTCTTGACAGTGCTCAGGCTGATGTAGAGCTCGTCGGCGATCTCGCTGTTGGTCCGCCCGCGCGCCACCGTGGCGAGGACCTGCTCCTCCCGGTCGGTGAGCGTTTCGATCGGCTGCTTTGGCACGGCTTTCGGCCCCGCATCGGCGAAGGCCGAGAGCAGCCGCGTGGTGACGTTCGGGGCGATGAGCGCGTCTCCCTTGGCGGCGGCGTGCACAGCCTGCGCCAGCAGCACCGGCCCCGCGTCTTTGAGCAGGAAACCCTTGGCACCGGCCCGAAGCGCGCCATAGACGTACTCGTCCAAATCAAACGTGGTGATGACGATGACGGCGAGCGGGTCGTCGACCCCCGGCCCGGCCAATGCTCGTGTCGCTTCGATGCCATCCATGCCGGGCATCCGGATGTCGAACAGGCACACGTCGGGGCGCAACCGCCGCGCGAGCTCGACGGCCGCACGCCCATCCGCAGCCTCCCCGACGACCTCGATGCCCGGCTGGGCGTTGAGAATCATCGCGAGTCCGGTCCGGACGATCTCCTGGTCGTCGGCGACGATGACACGAACGCTGCTCACGCGGGCGACACCGTCCTGGGCAGCACTGCGCTCACGGTCCAGCCGCGATCCGGGTTGGGCCCGGCCTGGCAGGCCCCGCCGAGCAGACCGGCACGCTCCATCATGCCGATGAGCCCGTATCCCGGTGGTGCGGGCGCCCGTGCGGAGCCGAGCTCGCCGTCGTCGCTCACCCGCAGGTGCACCGACTTGTCGTCGGCGCTGACATCGACCTGGATGCGGGTCGCGTGGCGGGCGTGCCGCCGGGCGTTGGTGACCGACTCCTGCGCGAGCCGATAGATGGCCGTGCCCACCGACGGGTGCAGGCCGTCGACATCACCCGAGATGGTCACGCCGACCTCCGGACCGGTGCGGGATCGGCCCGCCAGACCTTCGAGATCGCGGATGCGCGGGCTGGGCGCCAGCTCGGCCGGTTGGTTGTTGCCTCGCAGAATGCGGACCATGGCCCGCATTTCGGCCAGGGCACCGGTCGCCTCGGCCTCGATCAGGCGCAGCGCCTCGACGGCCGCGTCCGGACGAGACTGCGCGGTCGCCAGCCCGGCCTGGGCACGGATCGCTATCGCCGAGACGTGATGGGCCACGGTGTCGTGCAGGTCGCGGGCGAGCCGCTCCCGCTCAAGCAGCTTGACCTGATCGAGCGTGCGCGTCCGCGCCCCCACCCGGTATCGGACTGCCACGCCCAGCATGCAGGCCGCGGACAGCACACCCATCCCGCCGAGCGTGTCGGTGAGATTCACCTGGCCCAGCGCCGGCGCGAGGCCCAAGTTGCCGGCCACGACCGCCGAGCCGAGCACGATCTGGCGCCCGGAACCCCAGCGGTACAACGAATATGGCAAGAACAGGAAGAACACCAGCGCACCGAGCTCCAGCGGCCGACCCTCGGTGAACAGCGGCGCGAGTGCCGAGGCGACAAACGCGATCGTCAGCATCAGCAGCGGCTTCGTCCGCCGCCACAGCAGCGTGGGGACCAGTGCGACAGCGACGCCCACCGACACGGCACGCCACGGCAGATCCGTCCGCAGCAGCACTTCGAGCAGCACGGTCAGGGCGAAAACGCCGACCAGCAACCAGTCGCGCCACACCCGCCGGGGCGGATGTGGCGCACCTGGGTCGTCCCAGACCGAACGAACAAGCTCGTGCATCGGTCCAACCTACTAGTAGGAACAGACCCCGGTCGGGAAGATCTCCTCCAGCCGCCGGCGTTCGGCGGCTGTCGGCACCCACGGGTCGTACAGGCCGCGAGCGATGGCCGTGGCGACGGGCTGCAGTTTGCAGGCGAACACGCCGCCCTCGATCGGGCCGCCCGCGACGGTGCGCGAAGTGCCGTAGAGCGGGAACCGCTGGGTGCACACGCCCGCCGGGCGCCGGTCAAGAATGCCGTCCCACACGCCCGGCCCGCTCGCGATCAGTGCTCCCGCCGTGGTGAAGCAGGAGTCGGACGGACGCACGCCCCGCGTGAGCCAGGCCTCGATGGCCGCGAGCGCCTGCGGGGTCTGGTCGAACGCCTGCACCGGCCGGGCATCCGTGAACCAGATGACCTGGTTGGACGCGTTGCCGTCGTGGTTGAGCATGCGCTGCCGGCTGGCGAAGGACTGGTGCGAGTTGTGCATGTCCAGCTGGTCCTCAAGGTAGTGCCGCCAGTCGATGATCGGGATATCGATCTTGCCGGTGAACACGTGCCCCGACTCGTATGCACCGCGAATCGCCTTGCGCGACCCGACGGCCCGCCCGTCCTGCCGATTGCGTGCGCTCCACGGATCGAACTGGGCCGGGTCCGAGCACGACGCGGGCACGTACGGACAACCCTCCTGCACCATCTGGCTCGACGGCTTCCACGAGCCAACGCGAGCGTTCACGTCCAGGAACTCGGCCGGGGTAATCAGCCCGCTGTTGAGCGATCTGAGCCCGTATTGCACGCCGACGTTGTCCCATGTCCGCAGCGTATAGCCATCGTCGCCCACGCCATAGACGGTGCGAAGATCCTCCGCGTGCGTCCAATGCACCGTGGACGTGATGCCGGGCGGATCCATGTTGGCCCACAACGGATCCAGCGGCGCCCACAGCGGGTTGAGCGTGAGCGGTGTCAGACCGCGCCAAGACTTGGTGCACTCGTCGGCTTGTAATGATGCGGACCCATTCAGCCCGATCAGCGCCGTGCGGTTCTCCCAATCGCGCCACTTGGGGTTGGCCGCGTCGAGCACGTCCATGTAGTATTCCAGCAGCTCGCAGTCTCCAATGTGGATGGTCTGGGTGACCATGTCCGGGTAGGAGTACTGCGGGATGGCCGCGTCGATGATCCGGGTGCCGAAGTTCTGCCCGTAGACGTATTGTTGCAGGCCACCGCCTGATCCGCCGACGCCGACGGTGTACCGCGCAACGCCATGCTCTTCAATGAAGTGCTCCTTGAGCATCAGCGCCGTCTCGGCCCCGAGCACCAGGTTGTAATGCGTGGCGGTCCGCGTGCCGGTGGAGTACAGGATCGCATAGCCCAGCGACAGGCCCTCGTGATAAAGCGCACCACCGGGCAACCGGCCCTGGTCGCGACCGATCGCCACGCCACCGTCGAATCGATAGATGACGCGCTTGTTCCACGCCGTTTCGTCGTCGAGCATCGCGATCGAATAGATGAACCGGTTGATCGTGCCGCGCTCCCGCTTGATGACGTAATCCAGCGTGCGACCGTCCAATGTGGTCGTCCGGGTCATGTCGGCCGGGCGTGTGCCGTCCGCGGGCATCGGCTTGAACTGCCCGTCTGTCGCGCGGTAAAGCCTGTCGTGCACCGGCGCGGCCAGGTTGCAGTCCCGGCTCCAGCCGATCACCGTGCCTGCGGCGTCGCGCACCTTCCAGCCTTGGCCGGCCTGGTTGTCGATGACCGGCTGGCCGAGCCCCGTCTGCTCGGTCCGGCACAGGAAGGGATATTGCCTGGGCCCCGAGAAGATCGGCCCGCTGAGGGGGTGGTTTTTTATGAGCTTTATTCCGGTACCAGAAAAGCGTCCACGAGCCAGGAGGAGGTTCCACCCGTCGTGGAGGCCGTCGACCACACCGGTCAGGGTGCGCTTGGCCGGGTCGGCGGTGAGCTTGCCCGTCACGTCCGTGCCGTTGCGCGTCACCTTCACCCCGGTGATGTCGGTGCGCGGGCCGGCCTTGACCTGAATGAGCGCGTCTCCCCCGCTGACCTGGTCGGCCCGGCTGGAGAGCACGTCGATGTCGAGCCGTTGGCCACCGATGTTCGCGGTGGCAGGCGTTGCTGACGCCAATACGAGAGCGATGCTTGCGGCGACTGCCCCAAGCCGAATGGCGGCGGAATCCATGACGTTCAGTCTCGCTGCTTTTGCCGGGCTGTCCAGTGCCCTAACCCGGCCTTAACCTTGAGCTGCTTAATATCCAGCTGGGCCTGAGACGGGGAGGCGCAGGACGATGTCATCGCAGGCGGGGCTGGACCGGCCCGATCCCAGTGCGGTCAACGACGCCGGAGCGCTGCTCCAGGCCTTGCGCGAGCTGCGCATAGCCGCCGGCAACCCGTCGCTGGCGGTGCTCAGCCGGCGCACCGGCATCCCACGCACGACCCTGCACGACGCGCTCAGCCTCAAGCGGATCACCCTGCCCGCGTGGGAGCTCGTGCAGAAGATCACGCGCGCCTGCGATTGCGCGCATGACGAGGTCGCGCAGTGGGGAGAGGCGTGGCGGCGGGCTGCTTCCCCGCCCGCCCCACCACGCCTCGACCGGGTCGCGCCGCCGCAACAGCTGCCCGCAGCGCCGCGCCTGTTCACCGGCCGCGACAGCCCTCTGGCCGAGCTCGACAGCGCGCTGCACGCGCAGGCCGACGGGGGCACGGTCGTGGTCACCGCGATCGGCGGGCTCGGCGGCGTCGGCAAGACGTGGCTCGCGGTCCGGTGGGCGCACGACAATCTCGACCGCTTCCCCGACGGCCAGCTCTACGTGGACCTGCGCGGCTTCGACCCGCTTGACGAGCCAATGCCGCCGGCCGTCGCCATCCGGTCCTTTTTGGACGCTCTCGGGGTCGAGCACGCCGCGATCCCGGCCGACCCGCAGGCGCAGATCGGGCTCTACCGCACGATGGTCGCGGGCCGGCGCCTGCTCCTGCTGCTGGACAACGCTCGCGACACGGCCCAGGTGACCCCGCTGCTGCCCGGCACGCCGACCGCCACGGTCCTGGTCACCAGCCGCAACCAGCTGACCGGCCTGGTGACCCGGCACGGCGCGCTTTCGGTCGCGCTCGATGTGCTGCCCGAGGCCGAGTCCCGTGCGCTGCTCAAGCGATACGTCGGGCCCGACCGGCTGGAAACCGGTGCCACCGACCGGATTCTGCGTTTGTGTGGCGGGCTTCCGCTGGCGCTGTCCATCGTGGGCGCGCGGGCCGCCGCGCATCCCGGCTTCCCGCTGTCGGCCATCGCCGACGAGCTGGAGTCGGCCCGGCTCGACGCGCTCGGCACGGGCGATCTGGCCGCGGACGTGCGGGCGGTCTTCGCCACGTCGGTCGCCGCGCTCGACGAGGCCCCGGCCCGGCTGTTCCGGATGCTCGGGCTCACGCCCGGCCAGGAGGTCGGCGCGGGCGCCGTCGCCGCGTTGATGGACCTGCCCGCCGAGCGCGTGCTCGCCACGCTGCGCGTGCTGACCGGCGCGCATCTGCTCACCGAGCATCAGCCCGGCCGGTTCCGGATGCACGATCTGGTCCGGTTGTACGCGACCGAGACCGCCGAGCCGTCTTCGCCGTCCGATGAGCCCGCACTGCGCCGGTTGGTCGACTTCTACCTGCAGACCGCACACCACGGCGAGTCCGCATTGGACGTCCACAAGCGACCAGGCAGCCTACCCCTGTCCGAGCCCGTTGCCGGGCATCGCGCCCTGCGGCTGGACTCCTCGGCGCAGGCCATGGCATGGTTCGGCGCCGAGCGGGAGGCGCTCAGCGCGGTCCTGCTGCTGGCCGTGGAGCGCGGCTGGCACGTCAAGGCGATGGAGCTTGCCCGGACGCTGCACGGCTTCTACGCCCGCTCGGGGGAGCACGTCGGCAGCGTGATGGTCGACCGCACCGGTCTGCAAGCCGCGCTCGCGGTCGGCGACGAGCACGGCTGCGCCATCGCCGAGCGCAACCTCGGCCGGACCCTGGCCCAGCTGCAACGGCACGACGAGGCGATGTGCCATCTGGGCCGGGCGCTGATGAAGTTCATGGAGCTCGGCGACATCCGCGCGCAGGCCTCCACTCACCACATGATCGGCTATGCGCTCGGCAGGCGCGGCGAGCACCGGCAGGCGCTCATCCACGCGACCCGGTCGCTGGAGATGTTCCAGCAGCTGGGCGACACGCGGTGGACCGCCGCCATGCTCAACGCCATCGGCTGGTCGCACGCCAACCTGGGCGAGCTGGATCTGGCGTGGGAGACGTGCGGGCGGGCGCTGGCCCTGTGCCGCGAGCACGAGTTCCTCGCGGAGGAGCCGTTCGTCCTGCACAGCATCGGCTACATCCACCTGCGCGCGGGGCGTTACGCCAAGGCTCTGTTCTATCTGGAAGACGCGCTTGCCCGGGGGCGGGCGCGAGCCGTGACCGTGGTCGAGGCGACGTGCCTTTCGAGCATCGGCGACGCGCATCTGGCGATGGGCGACCGGGCGGCCGCCAAGGCGGCGTGGTGCGAGGCGCTCAACCTGCTGCGCCCGCAGCACCGCAGCGAGGAGATCCGGCAGGTCGAGCAGAAGTTGAAGCGGGTACTCCAGCGGGAGTAGGACCGGCACCCGCGTGGGACGGATGCGGCGCGGCCCGGCATAGGCGATCATGCGAGGGTGCGCCGTCGACATGACCGTCCCTGGCCCATCCCGCTCGGGGTGCTCCAGGTGGTCCTCGGTGCCCTGGCCCATGTGCCTTGGTATGGCTTCGCGCTCCTGCTCGCCGGGCCGACGGTGCTGCTGATCGCGCGCAAGCGGTCGCCCGCGTGGGCTGTGGCTGGTGTTTGTGCTGTGGCGCTTGGGTTTGTGGCTTTGGACAACCCGCTGGGCCCGGTGGTTCCGGGCATCGTGGCGGCGGTCATCCTCGCGGTCGTGAACGGGGCTCGGGTTGCGGCATGGCTCGCGTTGGCGGGGTTGTGGCTGGGGTGGATCGGGCTGGGGTGGATCGGGCTGGGGCTGTTGCGCGTGCGCCTTTTTGACAGCGCGCTGGAGGAGCTCAAGTGGCTGGGCATGGCCGTGCTGCTGGCCGGGATCGCCGAGATCGTGGACAACCGGCGGCAGCGGGCCATCGTGTACCGCAGGCTGTGGGAGGAGGAGCGGCGCAGGCGCGAGGAGGAGGCCCAGCGGCGCGCGGGCGAGCAGCGGCTGCAGATCGCGCGGGAGCTGCACGACGTGCTGGCGCACAGCCTCTCGCTGATCACCGTGCGGGCGTCGATCGCGCTGGAGCTGCTCGACTCGGATCCGGGTGAGGTGAGGGAGGCACTGTTGGCCATCAAGCAGGCGAGCAAGGGCGGGCTGGACGAGGTGCGTTCGGTGCTGCACGGCTTCAGGAGCGAACAGGCGCCCCGCTCCCCCGCGCCGGATCTGTCCATGTTGGACGATCTGGTCGCGCAGTCGGAGGCGGCGGGGCTCACGGTGCGGCTGGTGCGGACCGGGATCGGCGGGGACGTCCCGGCGGGCGCGGGGCTTGCCGCGTACCGGATAATCCAAGAGGGTTTGACGAACGTGATCAGGCACAGCACGGCGCGCAGTGCGGTCGTGTCCGTCCACCACGCGGGCTGGGCGCTGCTGATCGGCGTCTCCGACGACGGACCCGCGCGAATGTCCGAATCGGACTCGGGTAGCGGGGTGATCGGCGTCCGGGAGCGGGCGGCGGCGCTCGGCGGGTGGGCCGAGATCGGACCAAATGCCAAGGGCGGCTTCGAGATCCGGGTAGCGCTGCCGCTATGATCCGGGTCCTGCTGGTTGACGATCAAGCTTTGGTACGGGCCGGATTCCGCGCGCTGCTGGCCGCCCAGCCGGATGTCGAGGTCGTCGGCGAGGCCGGTGACGGGCGGGCCGCCGTGGAGCTGGCCCGGCGGGAGCGGCCCGACGTGGTGCTCATGGACATCCGCATGCCCGTCATGGACGGGCTTGAGGCCAATCGGCTCATCAAGCGGGAGCTGCCCGAGACGCGGGTGATCGTGCTGACCACGTTCGAGCTGGACGAGTACGTTTTCACGGCCATCCGGGACGGGGCGTCGGGTTTCTTGGTGAAAGACACCGAGCCGGCCGATCTGATCCGCGCGGTGCGGGTGGTGGCGTCCGGTGACGCACTGCTGTCGCCGGGAGTCACGCGCCGGCTCATCTCCGAGTACGCGCAGAAATCGAGGGCGCCCTCGCATTCGGTTGCGCTGGAGGCGTTGACCGAACGTGAGCGGGAGGTCTTGGCGCTGGTCGGGCTTGGACTGTCCAATGAGGAGATCGCGGGGCGGTTGGTGGTCAGCCCGCTCACGGCCAAGACGCACGTCAGCCGTGCGATGATCAAGCTCGGTGCGCGGGACCGGGCCCAGCTGGTCGTCTTCGCGTACGAGTCGGGTCTGGTGCGGCCCGGATGGGTTTAGGCTTCTTCAGGCGAAGCCGTGCTTTGCCCAGCCGCTTGCGGGTATTACAGATACCGTAGCGGGAGTAGAGCGGGTGTCGCTCCCCGTATGACGCCTTTTGCGGCCGAAGTGCGGATCGTGGAAGGCATGACGACGTTACTGACCGATCATTGGCACCACGGCGGCGGGGCCTGGTGGTTCCTCGCGCCGATCTTCTGGATCAGCGTCTGGGTCCTCATCATCGTGGCGATCCGGGGCCTGTTCTGGCGCCGTCGCAGGCACTGGCATTGGCACAACGGGGGCGGCGCCTTCACCGTGCTGGCCGAGCGCTACGCGCGCGGCGAAATCGACGAGGCGGAGTACCGGCAACGGCTCGAAGTGCTCAAGAAGCAGTAATCGCTTCCGCCCGGCGACGTCATCCACGCCGATCTTGACCACCTCGTGGATCAGAGATCGGCTCGGATGGCGTCGCCCTCAAGGGACGGGGCGCCTCGCGGCTTGCTTCAGCCGGAGCAAATATCATTGTCTCCGTGCCCAAGGTGCTCAAGAACCCTTATGTGCTGGTGCTCATCGGCCTGCTGTCGCTGTTCCTCGCGTTTGGCGGGGCGCCCGATGAGGCCATGTGCCAGGGCACGCCGATGCAGCCCGGCGACACCTGCGGCACCCTGACCTATGAGCAGAAGGAGCGAGGCCGGCAGTACCTCATCTGGGGACTGACCGGCCTCGGTCTCGTGCTTGTCCTCGTCGGTGTGCGGTCGATTTCCAAGCGCCTCAAGAAAAAGAAGAAATAGCCTTCCCGCGGGTTGATGCTGTTCAGGCGAAGGCCTTAGCGCAGGCCGTGGCGGCGGGCGGCCTTGATGAGCAGCTCCGGGTCGTCGGTGATGATGCCGTCCACGCCGAGGGCGATCAGGCGGTGCATGACGGCCTCGTCGTTGACCGTGTATGGCACCACCTTCAGGCGATATCGCTCCTGCAGCCGGTCGACGGTGGGGCCGTGGAAGTAGGCGGGGTTCTCGCGCAGGTACCAGTCCGGTGAGCTGACCGTGCCCTGGTTGGGGTCGTGCACCTGCCAGTTGGACGAGACGGTGTCCGCTTTGGACTCGCGCATCAGCTTGCCCAGATCCCTGTGCTTCCACCAGTCGAGGTTGGCGGTCCACGGGCTCTTGACGCTGGGGTCGCCGTAAACGGCTTGCAGCGAGCACTCGTCGGCCGGCGAGGCGCATTCTGTCGGACCGTACTGCCACACTAGGGCCACGGTGTGGATACGGGGGTTGAGCTTCTTGGCCAGTGCGATGGTGCGCCAGTCGAAGGACTGGATGGTGACGCGGTCGGTCATGTGGGCGCGCTGGATCGCCTCGATCAGCTTGCGGGTGAAGGTGTCCGGCCCGGCTGTGTCGGGTGCCAGAGGAGAGATCTTTGTTTCTATGTTGAGCCGCTTATTGCTGGGCTTGACGAGATCGAGCACCTCGGCCAGGGTCGGCATGCGCTCGCCTTCGCCGCAGTCGAGGGTCTGGATCTGGGCCAGGATCAGGTCCTTGATGGGTGTGCCGGCGAAGCCTCCTTGACACTTGGCCGGGTCGATCCGCCGCTCGTGCGAGACGACCAGGTGCCCGTCGCGGGTCAGGCCCGTGTCAAGCTCGATCGTGGAGATGTCCGGGTTGGACAGTGCTTTGCGGAAGGTCTTGAGCGTGTTCTCCGGCTTGCCGCCACCGCGATGGGCCTGCACGTCAAACGGCGACTCGTAACCGCGCGGCGGGTTCTTCACGAGCGTGCGCAGGCGGTCGGGATAGTCGGTGATCAGGCCGTCGATGCCGTCGGCGATAAGCTTGCGCATGGTCGGGATGTCGTTGACCGTCCAGGGGATCACCTTGATGCCGTTGCGGTGTGCGTGCCGGACCATGTCGGCGGTCACGTAGGGGACGTAGCTCGGGTCGTTGACCGTGCCGTGCTGCGGGAAGCCGTGCACGGGCGAAAAGGCGGTGACACCAAAGGTTTTGACGGCCGCGATCGGGTCGCCGCCGAAGTCGTCGATGTCCAGCCCGCCCAGCCACGGCGACGCACCGGGTTGGCCGACCTGGAGGAACGTGTAGTTGGTGAGGGCGATGCGTTCTATTTGAGGCGCGACCTCGCGCCAGCGCATGAGCGCGCCCCAGTCGAACGACTGGATGGTGACCTGCCGCCCGATCCGGGCCCGCTCGATCTCGGCGTTGACGACCTGCACGAACTGCTCACGCGGCGCGGTCTCGTGCGGCGCACCGGCCTCCACCTTGGTCTCGATGTTCAGCTTGACGTCGCGGGCGTGGTAGCGCTTGACGAGGTCGAAAACCTCGGACAGCAGGGGCATCGGCGCGCCCGGTACGAGCTGCTGGCCGGGCACGACGGTCTGCGAGCCGCAGTCCATCGTGCGCACCTGGGCCAGGGTCAGATCCTTGATGTATCGGCCCCCGTAGGCGCCCAGGCACTTGGCCGGATTGATCCGACGATCGTGGGTGACAACGGCGTGCCCGTCGAGCGTGATCTGCACGTCGAGTTCGAGCGTGTCGACGCCGAGGCGCAGGGCGTTGCCGAAGGCGGCGAGCGTGTTTTCGACCCGCAACCCGAGCCCGCCGCGATGGGCCTGGACGTCCAGGTCGCGTGGCTCGTGGTGCACGGGGGTCAGCGGGCTCGCCAGCATGGTGAGGGCGAGAAGTGCGGCATTCCACATGTCTTCCAACGCTTCTC
Source organism: Allorhizocola rhizosphaerae (assembly GCF_003426775.1). Taxonomy (GTDB): domain Bacteria; phylum Actinomycetota; class Actinomycetes; order Mycobacteriales; family Micromonosporaceae; genus Allorhizocola; species Allorhizocola rhizosphaerae. Next base: position 19,507 of record NZ_QJUG01000056.1, read on the forward strand.
GCCCCAGGTTGCGTCAAGCCAAATGGCGCCCGAACCAGTCGATGACTTTTTGGTACGCCTGGGCGGCCGCCTCGGCGTGGAAGCGTTGCCCGGTGTCGTTGAAGAAGGCGTGGTTCGCGCCCGGGAAGGTGACGATCTCGTGGGTGAGCCCGGCCTTTTGCAGGGCCTGCCTTCACCCGCTTCCATCGATGGACCCCAATCAGATAAAAAGGTACTCCTGATCGGCCGGCTCGGTGGCGATGGCCGGTTGCCACGTCGAGTCCTGGTCGGCGGCTTGCGATGTTTGCCGCGGGCCCGGCGGGGTATAAAAACCGCTCACATGCTGTGATTTTTGAGCGTTAGGGATTGAGATAGCGGAATGGCGTGGGTGAACCTGCCGGAACCTCGACCGGCAGGTTCCGCCGGTAGAACGGGCGGTGTGCGTGGCCTCGAGCCGGGCGATCATGTGAGTTTGGTGATTACCGACGACGAGAGCTGGCTGGTGGTGGCGGCTGATTACGTTTCGGACGGCCTGCAGCTACGCCACAAGATCATTTTATGTACGGACATGCTGCGCCCGGAGGCTTTGATCGCGGGGCTGGAATACCTTGGGGTCGCGAATGTCTGGCAGGCGCAGGCCGACGGCCAGTTGGAGGTCATGACCGCCGAGCAGAGCTATCTGGCGGCGGGCCGGTTCGACCCGGAAGAGACGATCACCGCATGGGCCGGGGAGATAGACATGGCCCGGCGCCAGGGTTATGCGGCGTTGCGGATGGTCGGGGACATGGGATGGGCGCTACGCCCGGCTGCCGGTGTCGAGCCGCTGGCGCGATATGAGGTCCAGATAAATCGCGTGTTCGCGCAGGGGCACGCGATGGCGGTATGCCTGTATGACCGGCGGCTGTTCACCACGTCCGAGCTTGCTGCGTTGGTGGCGGCACATCCGGCGACGGCCACCTGCCCGCCGCCGTCCGATTGGGAGCCGACCCTGCGGATGCGATACCTGGAGGGTCAGGTTGGCGCCCGCTTGTCCGGCGAGGTGGATGTGTCCAATCGGCAGGCGGTCGCCGCGATGCTCAGCCATCTCCTCGATCACTTGGCCGCCGCGGATGCCGAGGTCGTGCTGGATCTGTCGGAGCTGCGGCTGATCGACGGGGCGACCGCGGCACTACTGGTTCGCACCGTGCAGAAGCGGGCGAACCTGCGCCTGGTGGGCCGGTCTCAGCCGGTGGCGGCGCTGATGGATCTGGTCAGCGGCGCGACGCTGGCAGCGGTGATCGATACGTGAGTGGGCCGCGGCCCACTGCCGGGCCGGCCGATCCGATGGCCGGCTACCTTCGGCTCAGCTGTGTGGCCAGGTCACGGCCAAAACCAGCCGCGCACCGGGGTGCACCCCGACCACAAGCCGTCGCCAAACAGGCCCAGGCCCGGACTAGAGGTAGGCGTGCAGGCGGACCGTAGTGCCGCCGGGGCCGGTGCGCACCTGCACGAGGTCGCACAACTGGTTGGCGAGCCACAGCCCGCGTCCGCCGGCCTGTTGCAGGGTGGGCTCCTGACGGCCGAGCAGCGGCGGCGCGTCGAGCTGTCCTTCGTCGGTGACGTCGCACAGCACGGTGTGGCCGTCGACCCACAGGTGCACGGTGGCGGTTTGCCCGCCGTGCGTCAGGGCGTTGGAGGCGATTTCGCTGACCGCCACGGTGAAGCTGTCGGCAGAGTCGGCGGGGAGCCCGGCCCGCACGGCGTGGGTGCGGGCGGCTTGCCTGATCGCTGCAAGGGTCTCCCAGCCCGGCCCGGCGGTGTAACGGCTCGCGCCGGGTGGAGGCGGAGGCAGCGGCTGGTCCCATCTCGCCGGGGCTGGATGTTCATGCAGGTATGCGCCGCTGGAACTGCGGCTGCCGTGGCGGACAAGGACCGGGTGGCTGCGCTGTGCCTCGGCGATGACATCGGCGGGCAGGGCCACCGTGTCATATGGGCACAGCAGCGTCCAGGCTGGACCATCGTCGAAGGCGACGTTGAGCAGCGTCTCGTGGCCTTGGCACTCGATCAGCTCCGCAGAGCTGCGCCCGGCCCAGATCGGCTCGCCGATGCCGCGCACAGGCGAGCCAGGGCGCAGATTTTCGTCGGTGAACCTCTTCCAGGCTGGGATGATCCGTGCCGGGTTGCGGCCGACATTGGCCATGTCGGCGAACTGCACGCGGGCGGCGTCGTTGCCCAGTTCCGCTCGCAGGGCCTCAATCTTGGCAGCGTCGACGACAACCAGCGCCGGTTCACCCGCCTCGATGCCTTCACGGAGGAAACGCACGGTCCCGGCGAGAAATTGGGCCAGGTCTTCATAGAACATGGCTTCGTGCCGGAACACCTGCTTGGCTGCCGGCGAGCTGACCGTGCGACTCATGCGGCATCACCGTGCCCAGCCGGCCGTGCGTCTCCGGCCGCGTGCCTCGATGTGGAGTCGCCGAACTTTACGTAGGGTTGAAGCTCATGCAGGCCAAGCACCTGCCAGCAGCGGCGCACGATGCCCGAGGCGTCCTGGATGAGCATCGGATGCGGGGCCGGGGTGTCCGCCAGGCGCGAGAGCGCGGCGATCCCAGCCGCCGAGATGAACGCCAGCCCCGCGCAGCCGACCGTGCGGACCGGACCGGCGGCCGCGGCGGTCTGCAACGCCCGCTCGAAGGCAACGATGGCAGCGAGGTCGACCTGTCCGCTGATCTGCCAGGCGTCGTCATCGACATACCACATGCGGAACAACGGTGGAGGGTGGCCGGAGCCGGCATGCTGGGGGTGGACCGCTGCCGCCTCGGTCACACCGAGCCCGAACGAGCCGGGCCGGTAAGCGCACACCACCGTCACACCGAGTTCGGCGACGGCCTTGTCCAAGACCAGCTCGAACGCGGCCACTTGCTCAGGCGTCGGTGGATGAGCCAGCATCCAATCCATGTCTGCGACCAGCCGGATGCCGGTGTAACCCTCGCGGCGGGCAATGGAGGTCTGCTCGGCGAACATCGACAGCATCACCTCGGGCACCAGCGGCCCATCGTTGAGGAAGTCCCGTGCCGGGTCGGCGAAGGTTATCGGCAACCCATTGCCGGCAGCGTGGCGGTCGGTGGCAGCGGCGGGCAAGAAGCGGAACAGCTTCTGCCCGGCGGCGAGTCCTTCGGCCAGGCACCGCTGTGCGGCGGCCTCGAACTCGTCTTCGGAACCGATGACATAGCACACGTGGTCGCCAGGGGCGAGCCCGGTAAGACCCGCGAGCTCTTGTTGCTGACGGACGGCATGCACAGCGGCATTTTACCCCGGGGGCGGTCGGCGCACGCGTCTGGGCGGCCTCCGGCCCCGCACACCAGCAGCGGCCGGGTGATGCGGGCAGGCTTCGCAACGCCGGCCGCGTGAACCTGGGCCAGGCGGGTACAGGTAGAGGTATACGAGGAAGATGTGCGCAGGCGTCCCCGGTGCCGTTAACTGGAGACTACTGCCACGCTTCCCCCTGGGCTGTGCCGTCACACCCCGCCGCCACAGCATGATCGGAACTTGAGGTTATGGATAGTGAGCCGCTTACTGAACCACCGCCCGACGCGCACTGCGTAGAGTATGCCGTTCCTAACGATCTGGCCGTGCTCCGCGACATCGTGGGGCGGCACGCACAGGCTGCCGGGCTGTCCGAAGACAAGACCGCCGCCCTGATGTTGGCGGTCAATGAGTTGGCCAGCAACACGATCGAACACACCGATGACGGCGGGTCGCTGCGCATCTGGATCCACGGCGGCGCCCTCGTGTGCCAAATCGAGGACCGAGGACGGCTGGAGGCCGCCATCGGACGCTCGATGCCATCAGAGCCTGGCAGCCGCGGCTACGGCCTGCCGCTGGTCACCCGCCTGACCGACCACGCCGTCTGCCTCAGCGGCCCGGCAGGTACCCGCTGGCAGTTGCGCATGCGGCTCAAGGGCTTTCGGCCGGGCCGGCTCGACGGCGCGCAACACCACTGAACTCAACCGACGGCTCCGTAGGCTTGCCGTGGCGCAGGTGCTACTGCTGCGTCGCCCCCATCGTTTGCCGGTCGGTTGCGGTCATCGGCTGCCGGAAGTGGCCTGTCCGCAAGGGATCCGGCGCGCGATGCCCGGATAGTCGAGCACCAGGCCCACATCGTCGTAGACGAGCCGGCACGAAAAATCGAAGGCGAGCGAATGGTAGTCGTACTCGAGACTGTCCACACGCGAGTATTCCTGCTCCAGGCGCATCACGGTCAGGTCGGGCACGCGCACATACACCGCCGGGGCGGAGGACTGCTGCCCGAGCGCCAGCCCGAGCCTGCGCACCGGGAACGTGTTGGTCATGGCCGACGCCTCCAGATCGACGTCGAAACACCCGTCCAGATCAGGCCGGTGAACGCCGTCGATCAGCCAGCCGTGCTCCCAGGACAGCGCGATGTATTTCCGCCCCGCCGCCGACATGCACGACACGAGCGCCGCGCGGGTGGTCCAGGAGGGATCCAGATCGATGCGGTACTCGACCGACCACGCGACGCCGGCCTCGACCGCGCTGGTGCTGCCCTCGATCCGCCAGCCCCCGCCGCCGGCGCGCCGGAAATACGTGACCTCGCATCCGATGCGCGCTTCGCGATGTTCCCAAGCTGCCTGTCGGGGTGGTTCCGCGAACTGCATACGATCAATTTACCGCCGCTGACGGCCCCGTTTTTCATCGCGAAGCGGTGAAAACACCTACTGAGCGTCCGAACCGCCTGACCTGACGTTTTTCGCGCGGGTTTGGGTCGGACGGCTGCGCCGCCGGCCCAACCCGCTGCCGATAAAGTAACGGGGTGCTAAAGGGGTTCAAGGATTTCATCATGCGGGGCAATGTCGTCGATCTCGCGGTCGGCGTGACGATTGGTGCCGCTTTCACCGCGGTCGTGACTCAGTTCAGCAAGTCGTTCCTGGAGCCGTTGATCAAGGCGATCGGCGCGAACAGCACGACGCTTGCGGGCACGATTACCTTGCCAGGCAAGGATAATTACATCACCTGGGGCGAATTCGTCGGGACGCTGATCGGCTTCCTGATGACCGCCGCCGTGGTCTACTTCCTCGTGGTCCTGCCGATGAACAAGCTTGCCGAGCGCCGCAAGAAGGGCATGGAGCCGGAGTCGGCCGCACCCAACGAGGAGATCCTGCTGCTGCGCGAGATCCGGGACGCGCTGCTCGCCGAGCGGGCCGCCGCCGATAAGGCGCCTGCGCAGCGCGTGGCCGGGCAGACTGAGTCGAGGTAGTGCTAGCCATAGTGCCAGCTGTATGTCCTGCTGGATGGTTGTGGCACATACGCGCGCCTAGCGTTGAGCCGTGACCAAACGAAGCTTCCTGCGCGGTCTGGGCCGCGACAGCGCCTATGTGCTGACCGGCCTGCCCCTGGCGATCGCCTCCTTTGCCGTGCTCGTGCCCGGCCTGGCGCTCGCCGTCGGCACGGCCGTGGCCGGCATCGGCGTGTGGGTCGGCGCCGGTGCGCTGCTGGCCGCCCGCGTGTTCGCCGATCTGGAGCGGATCCGCCTGCCGCACGTGCTCGACCGGCCGCTGGTGCGCCCGGTCTACCGTCGATCCGAGCACCAGGGCAAGTGGCGGCGCGCGCTGACCGTGCTGGGTGACCTGCAGTCGTGGCTCGACCTCGTGCACGGTCTGCTCACCCTGATCGTGTCGGGCATCACGTTCGCGTTGGTGCTCGTGTGGTGGGCCATGACCCTCGGCGGGCTGCTGAACTTCGCCTATGACTGGGCGCTGCCGCACGGCGCCAAGGACGGCGGCCTGCACGTGCTGATGGGCATGGCCGACACGAGGTCCAATCGCGTGCTGGTCATCACCGGCATCGGCGTCATCGCCGCGCTGACGCTTCCGCTCATCGTGCGTGGCTGCGCGCTGCTGCGGGCGTCGTTCGCCCGTTCGCTGCTCACCGGCGTGGCCGAGGTGCGCAACCGCATCGACACCCTCAAGGTGCAGAAGGCGGCCGCAGTCTCGGCCGAGGCGACCGCGCTGCGCCGGTTGGAGCGCGACATCCACGACGGCCCGCAGCAGCGGCTCGTCCGGCTGGCGATGGACATCAGCCGGGCCAAGCAGCAGGTCTCCCGCGACCCGCAGCTCGCGGTGTCCACATTGGACGAGGCGCTGACCCAGACCCGCGAGACGCTCGACGAGCTGCGCTCGCTCTCGCGGGGCATCGCCCCGCCCGTGCTCGCCGACCGCGGGCTGCCCAGTGCGCTCGCCGCGCTGGCCGGGCGCAGCACCGTGCCGGTGGATCTCGCCATCGAGGAGACGCTGCCGCGCCTGGACCCGGCCGTCGAAAACGCGGCGTACTTCATCGTGGCCGAGGCTCTGGCCAACGTGGCCAAGCACAGCCGGGCGACCGTGGCGGAGGTGACCGTGGTGCGCGCGGCGGGCGTGCTCGGTGTGCTGATCCGCGACGACGGCGTGGGCGGCGCCCACGTCTCCAAGGGCCATGGCCTGGCCGGGCTGGCCGACCGGGTCCGCGCCACAGGCGGCGATCTGACGATCAACAGCCCCGACGGTGGGGGCACCGAAATAAGAGCGGAGCTCCCGACATGAGCGGGGGCTTGCCCGAGCGAATCGAGCGGCATGCGCCGCGGAGCGCAGCGGAGGGACGCCAATGAGTAACACGAATGGTGACATGCGAGTCGTGGTCGCGGACGATGCCGTGCTGCTGCGCGAGGGGCTGGTCCGCCTGCTGGGCGAGAACGGGTTCGAGGTCGTGGCCGCCGTGGGCGACGGTCCGTCGTTTGTGGACGCCGTGCTCGCCAACCGACCCGACGTGTCCATTGTGGACGTGCGGATGCCGCCGAGCCACACCGACGAGGGCCTGCGGGCCGCGGTCGAGGCGCGGCGGCTGGTCAGCGGGACGCCCATCCTCGTGCTCTCGCAATACGTGGAGGTGTCCTACGCCGACGATCTGCTGGCCGACCGGCGCGGCGGGGTGGGCTATCTGCTCAAGGACCGGGTGGCCGAGATCGGCGAGTTCGTCGACGCGGTGCGGCGGGTGGCGGCGGGCGGCACGGCGCTCGATCCCGAGGTGGTCGCGCAGCTGATGATCCGGCGCAGGCGCGACCCGCTGGCCACGCTCACCCCTCGCGAGCTGCAGGTTCTTCAGAGCATGGCCACGGGCATGTCCAACGCGGCGATCGCCCGCACCCTGGTAGTGACGGATGGGGCCGTCGAGAAGCACGTGAAGAACATCTTCACCAAGCTCGGCCTGCCACCGGACGACGACCAGCATCGTCGGGTCATGGCCGTATTGACCTATCTTTCCCGTTAGTCTGTCCCTGTGGACGAAGAAATCGGCGCGTTCTTCCTGAGATATGGCGATGCGCTGGGCCGGAACGATCTTCCGGCCATCGCCGCCTGCTACGCGACCCCGTCCCTGGTCGTGCACGAATCGGCCAACATCGCGGTGCCCGACGGCAAGTCAGTCGAGGCCGCGTTCGCGGGCGCTGCCGAGGTCTATTCGGCGAAGGGACTGATCGGCGCACGGGCGCTCATCAACCGGGTGGATCGGTTGACCGATCGGCTAGCTTTCGTTGACGTGACGTGGGAGTACAAAGACCTCCAAGGCGGTGTGCAGCCCGGCGAAAGCTACCGCTACCTGGTCCGGGTTGGCACCAAGCCGGGGATCTGCGCGGTGATCCCCGTGGCGTGAGGGGACCAAAAATTTACGCGGCGTCGGGCATGATGGCCTCCGTGCGGACCCGTCCCCTCGTCGTACTCGTGGCTGCCCTCATGCTGGCTGCCTGCACCAAGACCCCGACGCTGCAGCAACCCAACCAGGTCGCGCAGACCTCGCCCGCCCCGCCTCCGGCCCCGCCCGCGACGGTCGCGCTGACCCCGGACAAGGGCGCCGCGGGCGTCCCCGCGAGCACGGAGATCGGGGTGAAGGTCACCGATGGCACGGTCGAGTCGGTCACGCTCACCGACGACGCGGGCAACGCATTGACGGGCTTCTTCCGAGAAGACAAGTCTCATTGGGTACCAGATCAGGCTCTCAAATATTCCACCCACTACACCGCGACGGTGACGGCGGCCTCGGCCGACGGGAAGAAGACGACGCAGACGACCGACTTCACCACCATGGCCAAGCCGGGCAAGCGCCTCGGCACGGGCCTGTACCTATTCGCCGACAAGACTTACGGCGTCGCCATGCCGGTCGTCGTGGAGTTCGAGAGCAGCGTGCCCGAGTCGGCCCGCGCCACCATCCAATCGCGACTGTTCGTCAAGACCACCCCGCATCAGCCGGGCGCGTGGAGCTGGACCGGTTCGAAGCAGGTGATGTACCGCGCCAAGGAGTATTGGCAGCCGGGCACGAAGATCGAGGTGCGGGTGGCGCTGGAGGGGCACCCGATCGGCGACGGCCGCCACGGCGACATGGACCGCCGCGGCGTCGGCAACATCTCCAAGGACCGCATCGAGCTGATCGTCGAGAACGAGACCAAGCACATGACGGTGAAGAAGAACGGCGAGACCATCAAGTCGATCCCGGTGAGCCTCGGCCGCGATTCCATGCCGTCCTCATCCGGGACGACCGTGATCATGGACAAGCTCGCGCATACCGTCTTTGACACGATGGACGATCCGAACCCCAACAACAGATATCGGGTCGACATCGACTACGCGCAGCGGCTGACCTGGGGTGGCGAGTTCATCCACGCGGCGCCGTGGTCGGTGAAGGATCAGGGGGTGCGCAACGTGTCGCACGGCTGCATAAACGTGTCGATGGAAAACGCCCGCTTTCTGTTCGAGCTGACGCGCATCGGCGATCCCGTGACGGTCCGTGGCACGGGCCGCCCGCTCGCCCCGGGCAACGGCTTCACCGCGTGGGACAAAGACTGGGATGACTGGGTGAAGGGTAGCGCGCTGCCCGTGGCATGACCCAGCCTAATCGTTAGGAAGGTTTCCTAATCGGTTTGGAGAGTCCATCCGCGGGGACGCCTGGGCGACTACCAGTGGCCCGTCCCGGGCCGAGCTGTCGGTCGACGGTGTCGGCGACACCTGGTGCGAGCCGCTCAACGGCAACTTCGGGCGACGTGGAACTTCAGCTCGGACACGGTCGACCCGAACTCGGTGCTTCGGCTTCCACTGTGGACGGTGAACTGCAAGCCCACGCTCAACGCGCAACACCTGGCGCCGAAGAACACCTCGTTCCGGATCCCGCTCACCGCCGCGGCGCAACGGGATTCGCCGTCGAGTGGGCTGCGCGCGGTCACCGTCCACTGGTCCATTGACGACGGTGCGACCTGGACGCCGGCGACGGTGACCACGGTGGGCGGCAACCGCTTCGTGACGATCCCGCACCCGAACACCACCGGGTTCGTCTCGTTGCGCGCCTATGCGGACGACTGGGCCAACAACAGCGTCAACCAGACCATCATCCGGGCCTACCGCATCGGCTGATGACATCGCGGGGGTCTGCGGTCAGCAGGAGACCCCGCGGTGAGCGCCGAGCCGATGCGCTCAATCTCCACCATCGCCGGCACCGCCGCCAGCAGTTCGGCCGTGGCCGCCTCCGCCATGCCCGGCCATGCCGGGTCGTCATCCGCGATCACGGTTTCATTTCAGCGCGAGGGTTGGGCTGAGCCCGAGGAAGCGGGCGTAGCGCTCCACCGCAGCCGGAATCATCTCCCGCTCCTCCCGGCTCAGCGGGCGAATCGCTTGCACCTCAACGGAAATGCTGTCGCGCTTGAGCGTGCGCTTCCACAGCCCCGCCAGCCGGCCGTCGATGATGAGGTTGGAGGCGATACCGTGGCCCACCGCGGCGAGGGCATGGGAACCGATCACTGCGCTGCGGTCGGCGTATGCCACCGTGTACTCGTCGAAGGGTGGCAGCAGGAAGACCGGTGGCGCCTTGCGCCCGCGGCCGCCGAGTCCCGGGCTCAGCCAGTATTCCGCACCGTCGTCGCCGGTCTCGCGGTCGAACTCGCCCTTCACCGCCTCGGCCGCGCGCCTGGCCTCGGTCAGCGTCACGCCGGTCCACCCCGCGAAGTCCTTGATGGTGGCCGGGCCGTGGCTGCGGAAGTAGCGCCGGGCCATCTCGGCCAGGGCCTCCTCGCCGGACAGGTCCACACCGCCGGGCATCCACTCGTCCATGAGCGCGAAGGTCTGCTGCTTGCCCCGGCGCGGTGTCACGCAGATCAGGCCGTGCCGTGCCCAGTGCACCAGCAGGTGCATGCCGCGCTGCTGGCCGTTGTGCCCGTCGGTGGGGATGCCCTCGGCGTTGAGCGCCTCGTAGACCTCGGCCCGGGTGCACTGCCTGCCCGCGAGCGTCTCGGCCATGACGTCGCCCGCGCGCTTGATGGTCTCCGGCGACAGGCCTGCCACGCGATAGTTCCGCGCGGCCTTGGCGTCGATGCGCGGTGCGAGCAGGCGCACCATCCATCGCGCGTCCTCAGCGGGCATGAGGTGGATGGTGCCGCGCATCGGCCAGCTGCGGATGAGCGTCTTGTCGGCGATAGCCCGCTCGACGTCGGCCTCCGTGACGGTCTTGGCCATGCGCTGCCCCACCGCCCACAGCGACGCGGGCAGGTCCTGCGACTGGATCGCGCCGAACCAGCGCACCACATCGGCGGGCGTCTTGCCTTCCGGAGGCGAAAGGCGCTGGCTCCGCAGGCGCAGCCGCGTGATGTCCAATGCCGTCATAGCCCAAGACTAAGGGGCTTGCGGCGTGGTCTCGTTCGGGGGAGCATCGGCGGCGGATCTACCCCGTTCGTCATTCACGCGTGAAGATATAGCAATGCCTTATGCCGTCCAGATTGCCACGAGTGCCTCCGAAGACCGCCTGGAAAAGCTGATGGAGGAACGGCTCAAGCCCAACGCCGACAAGGCGGCGGTAGACGCCCGCATTTGGGACCTCTTCGGCGAGACCTGGGCGGTGATGTTCACCGATCTATCCGGGTTTTCCCGTGGGGTGGCGGAGTTCGGGATCGTCCACTTTCTCCAGATGATCTATGAGTCACAGCGGCTGCTCGTTCCCCGGATCGACCGCCACGATGGCATTCTGCTGAAGATGGAGGGCGACTCCATGATGGTCATTTTCCGCCGTCCGTCGCGCGCTATCGAGTGTGCGATCGACATGCAACGCATCGCGCAGCGCTACAACGAGGGCAAGTCCGACACCGAGCAGATCCTGCTGTGCATCGGGCTCGGCTACGGGAAGATGCTTCGCATCGGGGACCGGGACGTGTTCGGGCCGGAGGTCAACGCCGCCAGCAAGTTGGGCGAGGACGCCGCCAAGGCCTGGGACATCCTGATCACCGACGCGGTACGGCAGGAGGTCGGCTCCATGCCGGGCGTGGAGTTCGAGTCGATCGACTTCGTCCCGCCCGGCGCCACGGGAGCCTCCCGGGTGTCATACGGCCTGTGACCGTCCCACGCGGTCGGCGGTCAGGATGACGACCTGATCGCCTTCGCCGAGCACGACCTCGGTCGCCAGTGGCGGGTTGAGGACCACACCGAAGCCCGCCACCGAGGACGTGCCCCGAGTGTGCCGATAACCGATGGCGATGTGGCCCTGCCGCCGTGCCGACTCCGCGATCGTGGCGAAATTGACGGTCGCGCCGGGCTGCACCAGATCGGCGGCGCGGCGCAGGCACACCCTGGCATTGTTGCTGCCGAGCAGTTGAGTGAACACGTCACTGATCGCCGACTGCTCTGACAGCTGAGCCATCAGCAGGCTGATGAGGTGATCGCTGACGATGAAGTCGTCGACCCGGGTGGCCTGGATGAGCTTGCGGTCCCGGTCGTCGCGCACCTCGCTGACCACCGTGCACTGCTGCCGCCGGGTGCCGAGCATGGCACGCAGATGCAGCAGCGTGCTGATGACCTGCGCATCGGCGGCGAGCGCCGGGCCGTCCGCCGCCAGGACGATGATTTGGTGATAGGAGTCCACACCAAGATCTGCCAGCGTGGACCTGTCGCTCGACCGTCCACTGTGGATGGTGACGTGCGCGTTGCCCATGAGCTGTGCACCGGGTTCGCCGCCAACGACGGTGATGGTCGAGCCGGGGGCGGCGTTCTCGGTGAGATCGGCCAGGATGCGAGGACCGCGCCGGTTCCAGCCGAGCACGAGGTGCCGGACCGGTTGCGCGGCAACCGCGTCGCCCGCGACGATCGCCGACGAGATGACCGGCACGCCGCCCGGCGGGACCAGTTTCAGCGGGCCATAGTCCTCGGCGAGGACGACAAGCTGGTCATCCTCGGCCAGGGTGGTGTGGTGCTCCGGGTTGAGGACGGTGCCGCCCGCCCGGACCAGTCCTATGGGGACGGCTGCGGCGAACGCCGTCAATGCGGCGCCGAAGGTGCTTCCGGCCAGTGTGGGCTGCCGGGTGAGCCGCACCTCCGCGCCGGCGAAGTCGAACAGATCGGTCAGGATGGCGGAGACCCCGGGCTGCCGCGCCGCATGAGTGATCAACCGCGCGATGAGGTCGTCGGCGTCGAGGATCGTGGCCTGCCGACCGCCCGCCAGCCGCGCCACCTCCATGTTGCCGGTGCTGCTCATCGCGGCCACCACGGGCGTGGTGACGTCGGGCTGGGTGCTCAACGCGAGCAGGGTCTTGATGGTGGTGGTGTCCGGGTCGGTGTCGCCGGGGCTCTGCGGGTTGAGCAGAATGACCGACCGAGCCTGTGCCAGGTTCATCAACAGCAGATCATCTTCGTCCATGGGAATGCCGTGCCGGCAGACGACCCTGACATGCTTGCGTTGCCTGACGCGCTGCTGGATCGCGGCGTTCATCATGGCGAGGTCTTCGTTGGCCAGCACGGCGACGACGAGCTTGCGGCGACCGGCCTGCGCGGTGGCCAGTTCGTCGATGATGGTGAAGATCTGCTCAGACCAGCCGAGGATGACCACGTGACCGGACTCCATCACCCGGGAGCCAACGGCGCGCAACGCGATCAGCTTGCCGATCAACCCGGAGACCAGCACGGTGGTGACGGCCGCCCCGAAGAACACCGCCGCCGCGCCCAGGAGCAGTTGCAGCATCAGCTGCCACGGCTGGCTCGGATGCGGCAGGGCCAAGCGGAACTCTTTGCCCAACGTGTCCCAGAAGGTGGCCACGACATCTCTGCGCTCACCGTTGGCATCCAGTGGTGTCAGCACCAGGATCATGGGGGTCAGCAGCGTCGCCACCACGAGCGCGATCAAGATGAGCAGCATGATGTTCGTCCACGTGCCGCGGGCGAGCGTGCTGTCGAACCAGTACCGGCACCGGAGCCATAAACGAGACATCAGATCACCCAAATGTGTATCGGCCGCAAAGGGTGCTCAGTTTATCGGCAGATGCCTATTCGAGCCGCCTCAAGCGGCCCGGACAACCGGATCGGGTGATCGCCTGCCCCAAGCCGACTAGGTCGGCAGGTCGTCGCGATCCGGCGGAGGCAGCCAGTCGGTGGCCGGGTCGAAGGCGAGCCAATCGCCCTGCGCGCTGGCCTTGGCCAGCAGTTCGACCAGGTGCGGCAGTCCCGGATGGCGGTTGTCGTCGCGCCACACGGCAGACCACGGCAGGAACGGGGCCGGCGAAAGTGGGATGACGGTGATGTCCGGCGGGAGTGTCCACTGCGCACCGACGGGAGTCACCCGATGCGGGTGGCGGCGCAGCTCGTCGAGTGTGTGTTCGACGCCGACGTTCAGCGGCGAGGCCTCAACCGGTACCCCCAAATGGTTTGCGAAGGCTTTTAGAAGCCCGACCAGCTCGCTCGGCTTGTCGGTGAACGGCAGCCACAGCCCGGTCTGGCGCAGCTCTGCGGAGGTCAGCACAGGACGGTCCGCGAGCGGGTGTCCATTCACGACAGCGGCCGCGACCGGTTCGAGGAAGAACAGTTGGCGGGAAACGCCCGCGGGCCAGGGGCGGCCGAGGTCGTGCGGGCGTCCAAACGCGACATCGAGCTCGCCGCGCTCGACCGCCGCGAGGGCGCTGTCCAGCCCGCGCCGCATGCTCAGCTCGAAGATGAGCTCCCCCAACGCCAGCTGGCGCATGATGCGCAGCGGCACGTGCACCGGCCCCCACACATCGACGCGCAGTGGCATGACCGGCGCCCGGGTGGCCGCGATCGCCGTGTCGGCGAGGCTCAGCAGCGCACGGGCGTGCGGCAGGAACCGCCGCCCGGCGTCGGTGAGCGCCACCGCCTGGTGGTCGCGCAGCAGCAGCGGCTCACCGAGCGTCGCCTCCAGCCGCTGGAGGCGCTTGGACACCGCCTGCTGGGTGAGGAACAGGCGGGCCGCCGCACGCCCGAAATGCAGCTCCTCGGCGGTGCAGACAAACGCCCGCACGTGCGCAAGATCCAGGTCCATGCTCCCTACCTTGCCTGACAACCATCGGTTGGCCAATGGATCAACTCTGTTGTTCGACACTCACTTCGGGCGGGTGAATGCTTGAGATCATGAACACGCAAGGTATTGCCGCACATGTGCCGTTCCTCGCCCATCCACCCCGCAGCGGCGGCAGCGGCGAACTCGTGGTGGTGTGGCCCATGCTCGACCCGCCGCGCAACGAGCTCGCGATGGCCTCGGCCCTGCCCCTCGACGGCGTGGACGCCTGGCGGGTGTATCTCCAGCTGCCCTCGCACACCTTCCAAAACGACCCCGTGCTGGACGTGTTCGGCCCCGTTGTCGAGCAGACGGTGGACCGTTTCCCCGCCGTGCTCAAGGCCCTGCGCCGGGAGTTCCCGGTCGGCGACGGGCCGGTCAAACTGGTCGGCGCGTCGATCAGCAGCCTCGCCGTCCTCGAACTGGCCGGCGACCCGGACGTGGGCGCCGCCGCGCTGATCAGCCCGACGATCCAGCTCTCCGGGCTGGTCGCGGCGAACGAGGCCGCGTTCGGCATGGCCTACCCGTGGTCGGATGCCTCGCGCGCGCTCGCCGACCGCTACGACTTCTTGGCCCGCGCGGACGAGCTGGCCAAGCACAACGTGCCGATCCTGCTCGTCACGGGCGAGCACGATGACGCCAACCTGCGTGATCCGGCCGAACGGCTCTGGCAGCAGCTGCCCGGAATCAGCTCACTGGTCACGGTGCCCGGCATGGGTCACGCGCTGGCCGAGGAGCCCGGAGTCGAGCCCGCGCCGCAGACCGCCCACGCGGCCAAGGTCGATGCCATCGTCGCCGACTGGCTGTCCCGCCACTAGCCCATGGTGAGGCGGGCGCGATGCGCCCGCCTCACGGAATCTATTGCGACGGTTGGTTGCCCCGCTTGTCTCGCATGCCGGTCGCCTTGTCTCGGATCGACTCACCGGCCTGACGGCCCTTCTCGGCAGTCTTCTGGCCGGCCTTCTGACCGGTCTGCTGCACGTCGTCGCGCAACTGCTCGCCGCGTCGCCTGGCCTCCTCGGTCAGCTCTTCACGGCCGCCGCTGGGCATGTTGGGCGTGTTCTTACCCATTTTTGCTTCCCCCCGTGTGTGGCCCGCTGTGCCGGGCCGCCTGGCCGGTCGTTTACCCCTCGCCCCGGCGGGCAAACCAGCGCCGGACGAACTCCTGCGGATCGAGCGTCTTGAGCACGACCGGTGGGCCGTCCAGGTAGCCGCGCTGGGATTTGACGATCCGCTCGTTGAGCGCGTCGACCAACCGGCGGACCTCCGATTCGGTGCGGCACCGGGCAATCGCGTCGTCGACGTCCTCAACGTCGCGGCGGAGCAACAACGTCGCGGGGACGGCCCCGGTGATCTGCTCGCGCTGGATCCACTGCTTGAGCCACCAGTCCTCGCGGTATCCCTCACCCGCGCCCGGCAGCGGCTTGCCGGCCCCGGGCAGGTTGTCGAACTCGCCGCGCTCCTGCGCCTCGCGGATCGCCTTATCCACTGGGGATTCTTGAGACATGCTCAAAAATAATCCAGGAGGGCGGGTTGCGGCCCCATCGCGGCGCTGTCCATTATCCGGTGGGTACCGGATGAGCCCCCGCTCAGCAGGCCGGCCCGCTCGATGATCGCGGTCGAGGCGGCCCCCGCATACCACAGGGCCAGCCCGCGCGGGGTGAGCCGGAGCTCGCCCGTGCCGCCGGGCTCAAGCTTGCCCTGCCCGCCCGCGAGCACGAGCCGGGCAGGCCCCTCGTTCCACGGGCATTCGGGATCGCTCAGATAAAGGTCGATTTGCGTGTCCAGGTGTTCGGGCCAGCCGCGCGCCGCGACGGCGCCCGCCGCGTCGACGATGCGCAGCATCCACGTGTTGCGGGAGTCGACGCGTGCCCCGGCCTGGTTGATGGTCAGCCAGGCGGGGTCCGGAGTGGACAGCCGCAGCACGGTGGTCGGCGCGACGCTCGCCCACGTGGCGAACATGGCCAGCAGCGTGTCGGTGGCCTGGCGGGTCGCGCCGATCAGGTCATAGACGGTCACCTTGCCCGACTCGTCGTATCGCGGCCCGCGATTCCAGCTGGCGTAACCGACCGGCGTGCCATCGGCGTCGACGGCCATCGTCAGTCCGTCGAAGGCGCCCACGGGGTTTCCCGCGAACAGCGGCGGCTCGCGGTCCATCAACCCGGTGCTCGCCCGCGCGACATCCGTGTAGAGCCGCCTGATGGCCGGCTCGTCGGCGTCGGTCGCGGGGCGCAGCGTCACGGCCGGGCTCGCCTTGGCCGACGCGAGGTTCGCGGTCGGCAGCGCGAAGAAGGTGAGCGCGCCCACCTCCTCCCAGCCCAGGCTGCGGTACGGGAACGGGGTCGAGGGAAACAGGGTGCTGATCACGGCGCCGCGCTCCCGGGCGTGCCGCAGCAGCGGGGGCAGCAGCTGCCGCAGCAGCCCACGGCCGCGCAGCTCGGGTAGGACCACGACACCCGCGATCCCGGATGTGGGAACGACCCGCCCGCCGAACCACTGGCCCTGCTCCCGGTCGACCGCCTTGGCCACGAGCGTGCCGTCCGCGTCGAACAGTCCGAGCGTGTGCCGGCCCGGGGTGTCGGACGTCCAGCCCTCTGGCATATCGCGGTCGTGGTATCCGAACGCCAGGCTCCCCATGCGCCAGGCCGCCGTCTGGTCGCCGGCCGTCAGCCACTTGATCTCATACACCCCGCCAGTCTTCCACCGCCCTCCCCCATCGCCCCACCCACCTTCCCGTCGCCGGCGCGGAGGAACGCGGAGGAAGCGGTCACTAGACGGACCAGAGCAGGCAGAACGGCTTGCCGGCCGGGTCGGCGTAGACGCGCCAGTTTTCCCCCTCGCCGGGCAGGCGCCGGGCGCCGATCGCGAGCGCCGCCCGCTCCGCGGCCTCGATATCGTCGATCGTGACGTCGAGATGGAACTGCTGCGGGTGCGCCGGATCCGGCCACTGTGGCGCGTGGTAGACATCGACCTGCTGGAACAGGATCGGATGGGCGCCCTCCTCACCGATCATCGCCATGCCGTCGCCCTCGTAGGTGACCGCCTTGCCCAGCAACTCGCTGTAGAACACCGCGAGCTCCTTGGCGTCGGGACAGTCGAGCATGACGCCCATCAGCGTGGTCCTGGGATTGTCGGCGTAGCGGCACAGGTCGAACGGGTGACCGGCCGGGTCGGCGAGCGTGTGCCAGGTCTCGCTTTCCTGGAGCAGGGTCGCGCCAAGCGCCACCGCCCGCTCGGAGGCCGCGGCCAGCTCTGGCACGCGCAGATCGAGGTGCGCCTGTTGTGGGTATGCCGGGTCGGGCCAGCGCGGTGGCACGTGATCGGGCGCGTGCTGCAGTCCGATGCGCCAGCCGTCATCGGTGGTCATGGTGATCCAGTGGTCGTCGGCGTAGAGCTGTGTCCACCCGGCGAGCCCGGAATAGAAGGCCGACAGGCCGGCGATGTCGGCCGCGTCCATGACGACGGTCTTGAGTTCTCCGATCATGCCGCCCATCCTGCCGAAACCCTCCGACAATTCGCCACGCGACTCCTCGGGCGCCGAGCAACGTGTCGGGGGTCAATGATGGGTCGCTGGAGGTCGGCATCGTCAGGAGCGCGCTCGTCGACCTGGACCACCCTGATGACGTCACTGTTTACCTATATGTGCTCGACGCTTAGTCGACCTGGTGCGCCCGCCCCGTAGCATGGGGGCGATGGCGAGACGGAGAGTTATCGCGCTGGTCGGGATCGATGGTGCAGGCAAGACGCTGCTCGCCAAGGACCTGGCGCGATGGCTGACGGCGCAAGGGGTACCGGCAGAGTATTTTGAAAACCCCGGCGGGCGGGTGGCCATCGACCGCTTCGCCCGGCGGCTGGGCTGGCAGGGTGCGATCGACATGTTGGGGCGCAACGTGTTCGTCGCGGTCGAGTCGACCAACCGGTGGTTCCGGATCGCGCGCGGGCTGGCCGTCTCCCGGTTCAGGCGGCGCACGGCCGTGATGGACCGGTATGCGTACTGCCAATACGCGATGATCCGAGCGCGCGGATATCGGGGCGAGCGGTTCGCCCGGTTGTGCTATTCGGTGTTCCCCAAGCCTGATCTGGTGTGCTTCATCACGACGCCGCCCGAGGTGGCCAAGGCGCGCATCGATGCACGCGGATACGACACCGAGGATCTGCAGTATCTGTACGAATTGGACAGTGGTTATCGGAGCCTGCCCGAGTTCAAGGAGTTCGAGGTGGTGGACGCCGACGCGACGCCGGAGGTGGCGGCGGCGCGGGTGCGGCTGGTGGTGACCGCGCGGGTGCCCACCGCAACCGCGGCGTAGCATCGGCGCGTGCGGATTCCGCTCATGCTGATGTGTCTCGTGCTGGGTGGGTGTGGTGCCTCGGCTCCAGTAATGGTGGCGCCGTCTGTGTCGCCGCCGTCGGTGGCGGTGACCTCGATCGTCGCGTCTCCGTCGCCTTCGCAAACGCCGTTTGTGATGGGCAATCCGCAGGGTGGCGCCAGTTCGTCCGCGGTGGACGGTTCAAGGTGGTCAACTCGCACTTCACCGGCAACCGCTGCGACCGGACCGGGCCCGATCTGGGTGGCGCGGCGCTGCGCGTGCTCAACCAGCATCGTGGACGGCCGGTCTACCTGGTCAACAGCACCTTCGAGCGCGGATCGTGCTCGAACGGGGGCGCAGTCAGCAGCATCGGCGTCTCCTGGGTCGTGCTCAACTGCATAATGAAAAACAATGAGGCGACAGGGTACGGGGCCAACCCCGCCAAGACCGGGACCCCGGGCGGCGGGAGCGGCGGCGCGATCTACACCGACGGGTTCCACACGCGCGGCCTGCCAGGCATCTTCTTCCTCGGGGCCCGCCCGCCCACGGTCACGGCGTCCGCACTGGGTTAGCGCGCGCCCAAGGCGGGTAAAGCGCAGGCATGCAGGGGACAGCTTGGTCCCACGTGCAGGACGCGCTCGGCGATCTCGAGTTTCCCGCCACGAAACAGGAGATCGTGGCGCATGCTGTGGAGATGGGCGACAAGGAAGCGGCCCGGCTGCTGCGCAAGCTCCCGGTCGCGCGATATCAGGACATCGCGGACGTTCGTAGCGCGCTGCTCCTGGTGGGCGGGAGCTGGCATTGAACACCCCACATAGGCCCGTTTCGCCGGAGGAAATCCCCGAGCCGGAGCCCGAGCGGGAGCCCGATTTCGCAGAGGAGCACCAGGACCTGACGGTCGGTGACGGCGAGCGCGGCGGCCCGGAGCACAAGCCCGAGCGTGAGTCCCCCAAGGGCTACGGCGGCGCCGACCTGCACCGCTCGCTGTTCAGCCAGTTCTGACTGCAGCCCCTTGAGCGGGCAATCCGACGCACCCGCCGCCTCCAGCCGCGAAGCTCGCGTCATCCAAAGTGAGCATCGTGACCGCGGCCGTGTACGACTTCCCGGTCGCGCCGGTGAAACGTTTGCGCGAGGCGGGGGTGAATGTCGCTGTGGACACGACGGGATCCGCGATCGCTGGGGCCCGTACGGCAGCGGTGACATGCTCGAACGCGCGATGCATGTGGCCTATCGAAGCACGTTCCGGCGCGACGACGACATCGAGCTCGCGTTGGCGACGGCCACGTTCGGAGGCGCGCATCTGCTCAGACTTCCGACCTATGGGCTTGTGCCGGGCGGGCCGGCCGATCTCGTCGCCGTGCGGGTTTCGTCCGCGGCTGAGGCGGGGGTGACGCGGCCAGCCCGTGAGCTGGCGCTGAAGGCGGGCCGGGTCGTGCACGCCCGTTCAAATAGGTCGGATGATTGACGGCGATCTCTGCGTAGGGTTGAATCGATTTAATAACTGGCAGGCAATCGGCCTGCCTAACGGGTTCCGCACCTGGAGATTGGGGGCAGCCGGTCCCAGCGGTACCCACGCGAAGGAGCGACCCTATGAGGAGAACCAGCAAGCGGCTGGCCGGACTGGGAGTGGTCGGCTTGATCACGGCCGTCGTGACCGCACCCGCCGTCGCCGCGCCGGTGGTGTACGAGGCGGAAAGCGCCACGATCACCAGCGGCGTCATCGAGAGCACCCGCTCCGGCTACACCGGCAGCGGCTACGTCAACAGCGACAACGTCGTCGGCGCGTCGATCGAGTTCACGGTGACCAACTCCAGCGCGGGCAGCCGCACGCTCGCGTTCCGCTATGCCAACGGGGTGAACGTCAACCGCCCCGCGACCCTGACCATCAACGGCACCACCCACTCCACCCAATCATTCCCGGGCACCCGATCGTGGACCACCTGGGTCAACCAGACCGCCACGGCGACGCTTCCGGCCGGTACCAGCATCATCCGGATCACGTCGACCACGGCCAATGGGCTCGCCAACGTCGACTCGCTAACCGTCGACGATGGAACGGGCGGGGGCGGCGGCCCGATCGCCAACCCGATCCCGCAGGACCCGATCCAGTCGGGGCTCGGGCTGGTGCTCACCGAATGGGCCCAGTTCCCGCAATCGTCCCCCACCCCGACACCCACCGACTCGCGGCTGCAACGGCACGCCCGCATCAACTATCTCGGCGAGCTGCCGGATGGGCGCCGATTCGTCCCGGACCTCAACGGCAGGCTCTACTTCCTGGGCGCCGCGGGCGGGACGCCGTCCGTGTATTTGGACGTCCGGGCGACAGTGGGCGGCAACTTCATGTCCGGGCGCGGTTTGGGCAGCGGATTCGGTTTCGTCGCGTTCCACCCCCAGTTCGCGACGAACGGCAAGTTCTACACGGTGCACAGCGAGACGCCGAACGGCACGCCGGATTGGACACAATCCAACCCCGCGGTGCAAAGCATCGTCACGGAGTGGACTGCGGCCAACCCGTCTTCAAACACCTTTTCTGGTACCAGAAGAGAGCTTTTGAGAATAGGGTTCGGCACGAACATCCATGCCATCCAGCAGATCGACTTCAATCCCAACGCCACACCGAGCAGTGCCGACTATGGGCTGCTCTACGTCGCGGTCGGCGACGGCGGGCGCGGCAGCGGCTCGGGCAACAACGAACCGCAGACCCTCAGCCTGCCGTTCGGCAAACTGCTGCGCATCAACCCGGCAGGCAACAACAGCGCCAACCGGAAGTACGGGATCCCGCCCGGCAACCCGTTCGTTGGCCAAAGTGGACGGTTGGGCGAGATCTACGCCTACGGATACCGTGATCCGCACCGGTTCAGCTGGGACCGGGGCGGCAGCGGGAAGCTGTTCCTAGGCCACATCGGCGAACACGATGTCGAGGCCGTCTACGATGTGCGGGCCGGCGACAACATGGGCTGGCCGCAGCGGGAAGGCTCGTGGGTGTTCAACAAGTCCGACCGGTGCAATCTCTATCCCCTGCCGGCCAACGACGCCACACTGGGCTACGACTATCCGGTCGCCGCCTATGACCACGACCCGCCGGCCGGCACCTCCTGCACGGCCGACGTCGGCCGCGCGGTAGTCGGAGGCTTCGTCTACCGCGGCACCGCGTTCCCGGCGCTGCAGGGCAAGTACATTTTCGGTGATCTGGTGCAAGGCTGGGTGTTCTACACCAACGAGAGCCAAATGGTGCGGGGCGCTAGCTATGCCCCGCTCTACCGGCTTAACATTTACAATTCAAGCAACCAACTCACCACCCTCAAGACGCTCGCCGGCGACAACCGGGTCGACCTGCGCCTCGGCATCGATCGCGCGGGCGACCTGTACCTGATGGCGAAGGCCAACGGCAAGATCTGGAAGGTCACGGGCGTCCGAGGAACAGCTCCTTAAGAGCCGCACCTTAAGGGATAAAACGGCTGCGGGCCGCGCTGGATCCGGCCCGCAGCCCGGGGCGGCGAGCCCTGCTCGCCGCCCCTCCGCGGCTTCGGCACAGCCCGCAATACCAACCCCGGGGGACGACCCCCGGGAACCCCCGACAAAAGCGGCGAGCCCTGCTCGCCGCCCCTCCGCGGCTTCGGCACAGCCCGCAATACCAACCCCGGGGGACGACCCCCGGGAACCCCCGACAAAAG
>NZ_QJUG01000057.1 GCF_003426775.1 Allorhizocola rhizosphaerae
AGGGGCAGCGCGGGAGGGGGATGGATGGGGGAAGGGAAGGGGAGGGAGGGGTTAGGGGGTGCGGAGGTAGGTGAGGCCGAAGTGGGTGTCGGTCGGTAGGCCGGATGGAGCGTGGCAGTAGACGTCGATGAGGAGCTCGGGTGGGCGGCTGTGGGAGTTTATCGCGCCGAGGTGGCAGAATGTCCCCGGCGAACGGGGCATGACCTGGACGCTGTCACCGAACTTGCCGAGGTTGTTCCAGATTAGCCGGTACCATCCGGTGCCCATCCTGGTCACGCTCGGCACCTCACCGTTGCTGGCGTAACTGTGTGCCCGGTCAATGGACGGGTTCACCGGGTCGCCGGTTGTCATCGCGTACGCCGCGGGTGTGCCGGCGGCACGCGCCAGCCCGACTCCATCCACATAGGACATCAGCCATCCGGTGTCGGCCGGGACCGGCACGGCCGAACCGGTGAGGGCGTGGCAGGAGACGCCGATTTCGACACCGCCTGACACCGCGACGGTATCGCTTGCGGCGCACTGGATGGCCGCGCTCCCGCCGAATGCTGTAAGTTGCACATACCCGGCTCCGGGGCGAAAGACCGTGCCCTCAAGGATTGCGCGATACCGGCCTACGCCGTCGCGCGCCACGCGGTTGGCCCGTCCGGCGGAGTTGAACGTGCCCGGGTTGTCGATCACCCCACCGTCTCCCGCGCCCGGCCCCCGGTACCAGATAGTGGCATAGGGCGACGACCCGGTTGGCGGCGCCGCGAAGAAGAGCGTGAACCACCAGTCGGCCGGCGCTCCCTTGTCGTCGAAGCAGCGCACGTCGACCAGTTCGTCGGGCCCGTCCGGCCGGTACCCGGTCACCCCGCACACCCGCGCCCGATAGCGCGTGCGATAGGCGGTCGTGTGCACGATGCCGAAATCGTTTGCCACATCGGGCATGCGAACCGTGTAGCTGCCCGTCCCGGTGTGCACGACCGTTGCCTCCCGCCCCCGCTGACCCGGGAAGCCCGCCCCGGTTGTCCATTGCGTCTGCGGCGCGACCTTGGTCGGCGTCCCGATGGGCGCCTCCTCCTCGGTCGCCATGTTCACATACACGTATCCCCATCGCGGCTGGCTCACGGTCGGATTGCCCGGTGCGGCAGGCACTCCGGATGGCCGCGGAGCAGTTGTAGGACCGGCACCAGGCGCGGGAGTGGGCGTCGATGATGCCGGCGGCCCAGCCGTCGTGGCGACTACGGACGGCGATGGCAGCGCCTCGGCCCCACCCGGTGCGGGATCGGACACCGCGAGCGGCACGACGATTGCCGCGACCGCCGTCACGGCCAGTGCCACCGCTCCGATCGCCGGATTCTGTTGCACGACCTCGACTATCCGCCCGAGCCCCGGAGTCGCGTTGGCCGCCGAATACAGCCGCGCCAGCACCGCACTCCCGCCACCGCCGCCGCCCTTTGGCAGCGTGTCCATGGCGGGCGGAGGCGAATCGGCGAACCTGCGCAACACTTCCGGCGCTGCCGCGATCGGGATGCCGAGAAAATCCTTGGAGATTCCAGTACGCCGCGCGTCCTCGTACCGGTCACGGCAGGTCTCGCACGCCTTGATGTGCCGCTTGGCCCGGCGGTAAACGGCTGTCGTGAAACCGGACGCGCCACCCGGCTGCCACTGCACGGAGCCGACGAGCTCGGCGCACGCGTTCATCCGTACCAGATAAAGGCTTAAGAGCCTATCGATGACCTTCCCCTTGGCGGCGTGCACCGCCTTGTCGAGTTTGGACGGTTCGATTCCCGCCACGGCCGCCACGTCCTCGCGCCCCAGATCCTGGGTGTAGGCGAGCATCACGAGGTCGAGCTCGGCGGGGATGTCGTGCGTCGCCTGCCGCAGCCACTGCCCGAGTTCCTTCGCCCCGGCCAGCTCGTCGAGCGTGTGCTGCCGCGGATCCGCGCCGAAATCGAAATCCGCCGTCGGCGCGGGGACCGCCCGCGCTCGACGCTCCGCGTAGCGCTGCACGTCACGCCGCGCGGCCGTGTAGACGTACGCGTAGAACGACCGCACACCATGGGCGAACTCCAACCCGTTGCGGCCGTGGGCCTGCCGCACCCGCGCGATCAGATCCCGCGACAGGTCGAGCGCGTCCTGCTCGTCGTCGACCCGCAACGCGAAATAGTGGAAGATCCGGTCCACCTCGGCCTCGCACAGCGCCGTGAACGCCGCTTCGGCCCGCCGCCCGCCGGCCCGCACGAGGCCTACCAGAGTGTCGCCCGCCCGCTCTCGGGCCTGCCGGTCGCCAGTCACCGCCGCCTGGGCGGCGAGCTCGTCGAAGTCGCGATCCATGGTGGTCACGCACGAATCGTAGGCGGCAACGCAAACCTGTTCCAGATCGTTCCGCCCCATGGCATGAGCGACCGCGCGCCTCATGTACTTACACGCATGAGACCAATGCGCATAATCGTCCCGGTCCTGGCATCGCTGGCCGTGCTTGCCTCACCGGCCCCGCCCGTGCATGCGTGGGGGTGGGACTACGCAGTGCCCGCCGACGCGGAAAGCAGCGGCGTCGTCTCGCTCGCGCGCAGGCCCGAAGTCCTTGACGTGTTTTGGATCCGCTCCGACGGCGCGGTCATGAACAGCACATGGAGCGAGGCAAACCCGCGCTGGGAGGCGTGGGTCGTCGCCCCGCCCGGCTCGGCGCAGCCCGGCAAGCTTGCCGGCGGGCTGGCCGCGATCGCCCGCAATCCCGACCACCTCGACGTGTTCTGGATCCGGCCCGAGGGTGGCGTGTCCACGTCGTGGTGGCACGCTGGCACTCCACATTGGAACTGGGCCGCGCCCCGGTCCATCGCCCCGGCCCGCGACGCCCTGCCCGGTGCGCTTACCGTGGCCGCGCGCAACCCCGATCAGCTGGATGTGTTCTGGATCGGGCCGGACCGCGCGATCCGGACGGCCGCGTGGAACCCTTGGCGCGACTGGCTCCCGCCGTGGTCGATCACCGGGCCGGGCGTCGCCCACTACCCGGGCGGTGCGTTGTCGGTCGTCTCGCGGACGCGCGATCAGCTCGACCTGTTCTGGGTGCGCCCCGACGGGGGCGTCACCACCGCGTGGTGGAATGCCGCCGCCAACTGGCCCTGGCGCCCGATCGCGCCGGCCGGGCATGTCCTGATCGGATCGTCCCGGGAGCCGCGGCGCTCTGCCCTGACCGCCATCGCGCGCCGGCCGGACCAGCTCGACGTGTTTTGGATCGGGCCTGATGGCGGCATCGGTACGACGGCATGGAACCCGCATCGCGATTGGCCCGCGCCGTGGCCCATCGCCTGGCCCGGCGCGGCGGCACCCGGCGCGATCGCTGCCGCCAGCCGCTCGCCCGGCCAGTTGGACCTGGCGTGGATCTCCAACGAGGGCTTCGTCCAGCAGCTGGGCTTCGACGAGCGCCTCACCGGAGGATGGGCGGGACTGACGGCTACCGGTCCGGGCAAGGCCGTGCCGGGCGCGGTCGGCCTGGTCGGCCGCCGGGTGCACCACCTGGACGCGTTCTGGGTCCGCCCGGATCGGGCGATCGGCACGAACTGGTGGACGCGGAGCGGATCAGCGTGCACCTGAAGGTGGTCAACCAGCCCGGTGCGGACCTCAACCCGATCGTGCAGGAGCTGTCGGACGCGCAGCAGCTCTACTTCAAGGCGGAGGTCGGCATCTCGCTCGCGTCGATCGAGCGCATCGACGTCCCGGGCATGGACGAGGTGGAGGTCGGCAGCTGCCCCGCGGCACGCAAGCACGAGCTGACCACCGAGCAGGCCAAGCTGTTCGAGCACCGGAACTTCGTGCGCCCGTCGGAAATCGTCATCTACGTGGTGAAGGGAATCGTGGCGTCCCGGGATGGGGTCCTCGGCTGCGCCAACCACCCGGCCGGCCGGCCTGGCCTGATCATGCGGCACACGCCCACGAACCGGTGGACCATGGCGCACGAGCTGGGGCACGTGCTCGGCCTCAGCCATCCGGACTGCATATTTGAGCAGTGCCTGCCCTGGCACGACAACCTCATGTGGCCGGATGACTCCAAGCTCAGCAAGCCTCAGCCCGACCTCACCGCGACCCAGAAAGCGATCATGTATCTGAGCCCGTACACCAACTCCTGAACACGCGTAGGACCGTACCCGGCCGGGTAGAAGCACCTGATGGTGAACAAGAAGGTGGTGGCCGCGGCGACGGCAGCCGCCGCGGCCACAGCGGTCGTGGTGACCGCGCGCACGCGGCAGCGGCTCAGCGGGCCGCGGGTCACCATGCGGAGCGTGACGGTGGACCGGCCGGCTTCGGTGGTCTACGGATTCTGGCGGGACCTGCCCGGCCTCGCCCGCGCGCTGGACCGCGAGGCAACGGTCGAGGTGGTCGACGACAGGGTGTCGCGGTGGGCCGTGCGAGGAGGCCGGCTCACGGTGGAAATCACCGGTGAGGAGCCGGACCGGATGCTGTCGTGGCGCGTCGATGACGGCATCGTGCCTCATACGGGACGGATGGACCTGATCGAGGCGCCCGGTGGCCGGGGCACCGAGATGCATGTGTCACTGAAATACGACTTGCCGGGCGGGCCGATCACGGGCGACGAGCCCGACTCGGTGTTGCGCACCCTTCTGCGCCGGATCAAGCAGCTGCTGGAGTGCGGCATCGTGACCACGACCGACGGACAGCCCACCGGGCGCGGCCCGCTGCAGGAGCGGATCACCCGGGTGGTGCAGCACAGGCTGGTGACGGGAGGGCGGCCATGAAGGCATTGTGCTGGGATGGCGTCGGTAACCTGAAACTGCACGACGTCCCGGAGCCCTCCATTTTGGACGGACGGGACGCGATCATCAAAGTGCTGGCGAGCAGCGTGTGCGGGTCGGACCTGCACCTGATCAACGGATATCTACCGGCGATGCGCGAGGGCGACATCATGGGCCACGAGTTCATGGGCGAGGTCGTCGACGTCGGACCGGACGTCAAGCGCATCTCGCCCGGAGACCGCGTCGTGGTCGGCTCGGTGATCGCGTGCGGCAGCTGCTGGTACTGCCGCAATGAGGAGTTCTCGCTGTGCGACAACAGCAATCCGCAACCGGTGATGACCGAGAAGCTGTGGGGGCACGCCCCGGCCGGAATCATCGGCTATTCGCAAGCCGCCGGCGGGTTCGCCGGCAGTCATGCGGAATATGTGCGCGTTCCGTTCGCCGACATCGGCTCGTTCCGGATACCGGAAGGTGTTGAGGATATGGCGGCGGTGTTCGTCTCCGACGCCGTACCGACCGGCTGGATGGCCGCGGAGATGGGCGGCATCAAGGGCGGCGACGTCGTCGCCGTGTGGGGCGCCGGCGGGGTCGGCCAGATGGCGGCCCGCAGCGCGCAGCTGCAGGGCGCGGGCCGGGTCGTGGTCATCGACCGGTTCCCGGATCGGCTCGACACGGCCGCCGGCCAGCTGGGTGTCGAGACACTCGACTACACGACCGATGACGTGCAGGAGGCGTTGCGCGAACTGAGCGGAGGGCGTGGGCCGGACGTGTGCATCGAGGCGGTCGGCATGGAGGCCCACCAGACGGGTGCCGTCGGCGCCTACGACAAGGCCAAGCACGCGCTGCGCATGCAGACCGATCGGCCTTCGGCCGTGCGCGAGGCGATTCTGGCCTGCCGCAAGGGCGGGACCGTGTCGATCGTGGGCGTGTTCGGCGGGTTCGTGGACAAGTTCCCGTTGGGCGCGGCCATGAACAAGGCCCTGACGTTGCGGATGGGCCAGATGCATGCGCAGCGCTACATCCCCATGCTGCTGGAGCGGGTCGCCGAGGGCGAGATCGATCCTTCCTATTTGGCGACCCACCCGCTCCCGCTCGATGAGGGGCCGGACGGGTACCGGATGTTCGAGCAGAAGCGGGATGGGTGCCTGCGGGCCGTGTTCCGGCCGCACACTCAGTTGGACGGCGGGTCGTACACCACCGGTGCGTAGTGCTGCGGCGGGCCGCAGTAGCCGGGCGCCGGTGGTCGCGTGACCGGCAGCGGGTGCCGGCACACCTGGACCGTGAGCCGGCTTATCCCGGCCGCCGTCGCGGTCGGCCTGATGGTGATGGTGATGTCGGCGACTTCGTTGTCTGCCAACACCTCTGCCCGCAGGATGCTGCTGCCCGCGTAAGCGGTGAAGGTCGTGACCGCGTAAAACCTGTCATCGCGGCAGAGGAACCCCCACTCGTCGGGCAGCGGGTGGTCGACCAGCCGTCCGCGGATGTCCACCGAGGTCGGCCGGATCGGGGCGGTCGTGCTGTAGCCCCAGGTCAATGATCCCTTCGCGGCGGCGTAGCGGCAGTTGTCTCCCGACGGGGCCGCGAACGGGAAGGTGGCGCTCGCGTGGGCCGGCGCGGCGGGCGTGGCCACGAGCGCGAGAATCGTGGTGACGGCAAGGAAAGCCGTCCGTAGTGCGTTCATGCCGATCCTTTCGATAGATAGGCATCTGGCAATAGAATCGCGGACCCGGCGGCGTGGGTCAACTACGTCACACAAAGTCGATCACATGACCACCCGCGGTGTGGCCGTCGGACAGCGCGCGTGCGGCATGGCCGATGTCGGGCTTTCGGCGTGCTGGTCCCGTTCGTAGTCGTCCACGGCTACATGATGTACTGCACGTCGTGGGACGTCGCGGTACCGGTGAGCTCGAACGAGCCGTGATGGATGTGCTGTGGGCGGCCGAGGGGCCGCTTGCCGTGCGCGTGGTCGCCGAGCGGCTGGGCGGCGAGCTGGCGTACACGACCGTGATGACCGTGCTGGATCGCTTGGCGGGCAAGGGGTCCGTGACGCGCCACCGCGAGGGCCGGGCGTGGCTGTACGAGGCGGCGGCGCCCAAGGAGGCGTTCCTGGCCGAGCTGATGCGCGACGCACTCGACCAGGCCGGTGATCGGGGCGCCGTGCTGGCGCACTTCGCCCACATGGTGTCGGAAGAGGACGCGGGTGCCCTGCGCGCCGCCCTGCGCAAGGACTCCCGTTGAGGCACGTGCTCAGCCACGGCAGCCACTATCTGGCGGTGATCGCGATCTGTGCGCTCGCGATCGGGCCGCTGAGCAAAGCGCGCTGGCCGCTGCGGCACCCGGCGCTGGGCATTGCCACATGGCAGGCGCTCCTGATCTCGGTGTGCTCGGCGGTCGTCGGACTGGCGCTGTCGATCGCCCTGGCCGGGTACGGCACGGGGGAGCTGGCGGGCCTGTGGCAGCTTCTCTTCTCCAACAGGCGGCCCCCGCTCTCGACGGCGCAGTGGGCCGTGCTCGGCTTGGCCGCGCTCCTGACGGTCGCGCTCGCCGCCGTGTTCGGGCGGTGTGCCGTGGCCACCGCGGCCGCCCGCAACCGCCACCGCCATCTGCTGGACCTGGCCGGTGAGCGGGTGAGCGACCGGTTCATCACGCTGGAGCACCCGTTGCCGGTCGCCTATTGCGTGCCGGGAAGGCCGCCGCGCACGGTTGTCAGCACCGGTGCACTGGCCATTTTGGACAGCCGCGGCCTGGAGGCCGTGCTCGCCCACGAACAAGCCCACGCCGCCGAACGGCACGATCTCGTGCTGCTGCCGTTCACCGCGCTGCGTGCGGCCCGCCTGCCGGGCGCGGCCGTCGCGTGTGCCGCTGTGGCCCTGCTGGTCGAGTGCCGTGCCGACGACCGGGCCTCCCGGCACGCCGGCCACAAGGCCCTGCACCGGGCGCTGGCGGCCGTCGGCGCCCATCCCGTGCGCGTTGCCCGAGCCTCCTGCGCGCCGCAGCCCGTGCGCAGACGCACGCCGATCGTCGTGGCGTTGGCCGTGCTGACCGTGGCGTCGACTCCGTGGAGCCTGCTGGCATACCCGTGGTGACGGTGTGTTCTACTACAACATGTAGTAGAACGCGGAGGCGAACATGTCCGAAACCCTGCTCATCGCGGCCATCATCGGGTACGTGGTCGCCATGGCCCTGCACACGGCCGAGGTGGTTGTCCCGCAACGGGCCCGAGCCCTCGGGGTCGCGGCGCTCGTGGCCACCGTGCTCACCGTCATCGTCCACGCCGCGTGCGTGCTCACCCGCGCCGCCGAGGCCCGCCGGGTCCCATGGGGCAACATGTACGAGTTCCTGCTCACCGCCGCCCTGGCCGGCGCGCTCACCTGGCTGGTCCTGCTCACGCGCCCCCGCCTGCGCCCGCTCGGCCTGTTCGTGACACTCACCCTGGCTCTCGCGCTGGGCGCTGCGGGCCGCGTCTATGTGCGGGCCAATGCGCTCCCACCCCCGCTGCAGTCGCCCTGGCTGCGCGTGCACGTCGCCACCGCCGCCCTGGCGACGGGCCTGTTCCTGGTCGGGTTCGTCGCCACTGCCCTGTATCTTGCCCGCCTGCGCGGAGCCAATCACCTTCCTGAATTGTCCACTCTGGACCGGCTGGCCGCGCGCATGCACCAGATCGCGTTTCCGATCTGGACATTCGCCGTCGCCACCGGCGCGGTGTGGGCGGAGGCGGCCTGGGGACGGTACTGGGGCTGGGATCCCAAGGAGACGTGGGCCTTCATCAGCTGGACCCTTTATGCCAGCTATCTGCACGCCCGCTCCACGGCGGGCTGGCGCGGCCGTCCGGCAGCGGTCATCGCCTGTGCTGCATGGGCCAGCATGCTCATCAACGTGTTCGTCGTCAACATCTTCGTCTCCGGCCTGCATTCCTACGCCGGGTTTTGACCATGGAGTTGATGCCGTGACACACCGTCGAACATGGACTTAAGCTCATGATCAACGCAAAGGGGGTGGCTCAATCGGCACCTTCCAAGTCGATCGATGCACGGTTACGCTATGCGGATGAATCGGTGGGTTCGGTCGAGGCGGTTGCGGATTCGTTTGGTCGGCGTGCTCGCGGGCGCCGCCGTCGTGACACTGGTGGCAAGCCTGCTATCCCTTGCGGGAAGCCCGGTTGCGCCGCACAATGCGGTTGCGCCGGAGGTGGAAAACCCGGCCGAGCCCTATGAGTGGATGTGGCTGCAGCGGGCCAATGCCGACGGCTCGATCCCGCCGACGGCCTATCGTGACGCGCTCGCCCAGGTCGAGCGGATTGAGGCCGAGACCGACGCGGTCGGCCCACAGCTTTCGGGCGCGCGATGGCAACTGCTGGGCCCCAGCAACATCGGCGGCCGGCTCATCGATCTCGTTTTGGACCCCAAAACCCCCGGGATTGTGTACGTGGCAGCCGGCACCGGAGGCGTGTGGAAGAGCACTGACGGCGGCGTCACCATGAGCAGCGTGTGGCCCGACCGGCTCCCGCAATCCCTTGGGGCGCTTGCCATCGCGCCCGACGGCACACTCTACGCCGGCACGGGCGAGCCCGACCACGGTGGCGGCGGGTCCTATTACGGCACCGGTGTCTACCGCTCGACCGACGGCGGCGCGCACTGGCACAGCCTCGGACTTTCCGACACGGGCGCGATCGGGCGCATCCGCATCGACCCGGCCGACCCGCGCCGCATCTTCGTGGCCGCACAGGGCAGGCTCTTCGACACCGGCGGGGAGCGCGGTGTGTACCTGTCGGAAAATGGCGGCAAGAGCTGGCGCAAGGTGCTCGACGGCCTGAACAGCTCGACCGGCGCGATCGATCTGGCCATCAACCCGGCCAACCCCGACATCGTGCTCGCGGCGATGTGGGACAAGCTGCGCTTCCCCGACGGGCGCGAATATGGCGGCCCGGGCTCGGGCGTCTACCGATCCACCGACGGCGGCCAGACGTGGGCCCGCATCGGCGCGCCGCTGCCCGCGCCGGAGACCGAGCCGGGCCGCATCGGTGTCGCGTTCGCGCAGAGCGACCCCAACCGGGCATACGCCATCACCAACGACCGCATCGGCAACCTCACCGGGTTCTTCGTCTCCAACGACGCGGGTGCCACCTGGATCCGGCCCATGACCGGCGAGCCCGCCCTCGACAGCGGCGACGGCGGGTTCGCGTGGTGGTTCGCGCGGCTGTGGGTCGACCCCAACGACGCCGATCACCTGTTCTCGGCGGGCGTGCCGATGATGGAGTCGCGCAACGGCGGGGCCAACTGGGTGGCCAGCCCGGGTGGCCGGTTCCACGTCGACCAGCACGCGATGGCGTGGGACCCGCACCACCCCGGCCGGGTCTACATCGGCAACGATGGCGGCCTGTATTGGTCGGACCAAAACGGTGACGTGACGGGCACGTGGACCGCCGCGAGCTACCAGCCCTACATGCAGTTCTACGCCATGGACGTCAGCGTGCAGGACGTGACCCGGGTTTCGGGCGGCACGCAGGACAACAACTCGCTGCGCTCGTGGGGCGGCACCGACTGGAACGCCTATCGCGGCGGCGACGGGATGTTCAACCGGATCAACCCGGTGGACCACAACAACGTCTTCGCGTGCGCGCAAAACGGAGCGTGCGTCCGCTCCGACGACGGCGGTAACACCATTACCAACATCCGGCCGCGCTTCGCCGGTACCAGATTCAATTGGGCCTCTCCCTTGGAAATCGCGGCGGGCGACCCCAGCACGGTCTACTTTGGATCGAACATCCTCAACCGCTCCGACGATCGCGGCGTCACCTGGCGCGCGGTGAGCCCCGACCTGACCGGCGGCCCGTCGCCGCGCGGCACGTTCGGCACCATCACGACCATCGGCATCGCGCCCAGCGACAAGGAAACGGTTTATGTGGGCACCGACGACGGCAGGCTGTGGGTGACCCGCGACGGCGGCGGCGCCTGGACCCAGCTCACCGATCCGGGTCTGCCGCAGCGGTGGGTCACCCGGGTGACCGTCGACCCGGACGACGCCAACACCGCGTGGGTGACGTATTCCGGGTTCAAGTGGGAGAGCGAGACCCAGCCGCACGTGCTGATGACCACCGACGGCGGAGCACATTGGACCGACATCTCCGGCAACCTGCCGCAGGCCCCGGTCAACGACGTCATCCGGCACCCCAAGCACCGCAAGTGGCTCTACATCGGCACCGACATGGGCGTGTTCTTCACCCCCAACCTGGGCCGCACGTGGCTCAAGGTGGGCAAGAGCTTCCCGGCCGTGCCGGTCACCGACATCCACTATCACGCGCCGACCGGCACGCTGTTTGCGGCCACGTTCGGGCGCAGCATCCTGAAGACCACGGTTGGCTAGGGCCCGGGTGCGGGAGCTGGCTGAACTCGGCCTGGTGGACTGGGCGGGGCTGGAGCACGCCTACGGCGACGCGGCCGATGTGCCGGACCTGTTGCGCGCGCTCGACGACGACGACGAGTCGTTCGGCGATCTGCTCGGCGCGCTTTGCCATCAGGGTCGGCGGTTTTCGGCCAGCGCCGCGGCCGTGCCCTATCTGGCCGGGCTCGCGCGGCGACCGTCGCTGGTCATGCCCGTGCTGATGTCGCTGGGCTACCTGGCGATCGGCGACGACGATGTGCACACCTTCCCGCGAAGCTTCGAGGCGCAGGGTCTGGGCAGTGGTGCTGACATCGCGGCATACGAAGCCGTTCAGGCGGAGGTGCCGAGCCTGGTGCCGCTGGCCGGGCACGCGGACCCGGTGACCGCCGAGGCCGCGATCTGGCTCGTGTCATGGTTTCCGGCGCTCGTGGATGCGACGCTTCCGGCCGTGCGGGCCGCCGCGCCGTCGATCACCCGGACGCTTGCCCTGGGCCTGCTGGGCGATGACGCGATCGCTCCGGGTGGCTGGCCGGAGGCGGTCGCGGCGGTGTGCGCCGGGCACGCCGATTGGGCGCTGGACGAGGTGCTCGCCTGCGCCCGCAGGATGCGCGAGCCGGAGCTTTCCGGGGCGCCCACGCCATATCTGTCCGGTGATGTCGCTTATCTTCTGACTGCCGCGTTACGCTTGGCGCCCGATGCTCGGCGGGCGGAAGCAGTCGCGGCAATGGGGTTCCTGGCCGACCGGGTGAAGGGTTCGCGGGCCGCGGTCATCCGTGGTGTCCGGGCTCAGGTGGACGTTTAAGCCCGATCGATGCCGGTGGCCGGTCTAGACCCCGCTGGCCCCGCTGCGACCTCTGGGCTCATCGTCCCGTTGACCCCACTTTTGCGGGGGCCAATTACGTGCGGTGGCGGATGTTTCGGCCGCGCGGCGGCGGGATCGTTGTTGGTGCGTGGGAGTGATCCCTACACCCCCGGGGGATCGCTCCCACACAAGGAGCCAGCGGAATACGGGATAATAGATCAGGAGGCGATCATGAGCACGCTGACCATGGACACCCGCTGCGAGGCGCTGTTCGTGTCGAACCTGCAGTCGTCGCAGCATCCGGCCGCCCCGGCGGTGCGGGCAGCGGTGCGCCGCACCCTGCAAAACCTCGGCGTCAACGATTGCGCCGCCCGCGTGGCGCAGGAGTTCGGCGACCACCCCGAGACCGCGGTGCTGCGGATGCGCTGGGCGCGCGAGGCGATCCAGGAGGCCTACGCCAGGCAATGACGCCCGGGCAGTAGGCTGAAACCCATGAGGGCGGCCGACGCGTCGCCAGTGGGACGCGAAGCCGAAGTCCAGCGACTCCAGAGCATCGCCCGCGAGGCGGTCGGCGGCCGCGGCGCGACCGTGCTCGTCGACGGCGAACCGGGAATCGGCAAAACCACACTGCTGCGCGCGATGGCCGCCGAATGCGAGCGGCTCGGGATCAAGACCCGGCTCGGCAGCGCACAAGACTTCGAGCGGCGCCTGCCGTTCACGGCGATCGCCAACTGCCTGGGCCCGGACGCGGGCTCCGGTGACCCGCAACTGGCCCGGCTGGCCGGACTGCTCGGCGGCGCAAGCGTGCTCGGGCAGAGCATCGCCGCCGCCAACCACGAATTCGCCGTCATCGAGGCCATCGGCGACCTCATCGACAGCTGGTGCGCGGCGGGCCCGGTGGCGCTTCTGCTCGACGACGCCCAGTGGGCCGACCCGTCCAGCCTGCTGGCCCTGCACCGGCTGGCCCGTGAGACCGTGCAGCAGCCGCTCGTGCTCGTCATCGCGGCCCCCTCGCTGACCCACGAGGAGGCGACCGCGGGGCTCGCCAACACCCTGCTCGCGCGAGGCGCGGAACTGCTCAGGCTCGAACCGCTCCCCGATCCGGCGGTGGCCGGACTGGTCGAGCGGCTGCTCGCGGCGTCGGTCGACGAAGACCTGCTGGGGTTGGTTTCGCGGGCGGGCGGCAATCCGTTCTACATCAACGAACTCGTGACGGTGCTGTCGCGGGAAGGCGCCATCCACACGGCCGGTGGGCGGGCCGAGGTGCACCAGTCTTCGGTCGAGGTGCCGCGCTCGCTCGTGGATGTGATCCAGCAGCGGCTGCACGGCCTGCCGCGCGAGGCCCGGGACGTGCTGCAGATGGCGGCGGTGCTGGGGCCCGAAATCGACGTCACCGAGCTACACCGGGTCCTCGACCTGCCGATGTTCGAGCTGACCGGCATCCTGTCCCGGGCCATCGAGGCGGACCTGCTGGCCGATACCGGACAGCGGCTGCTTTTCCGGCACGATCTCATCCGCGAGGTGCTTGCCGACCAGGTTCCCTATTCGGTACGAGCTGCGCTGCACCTGCGGGCGGGCCAGATGCTCGCCGGCACGACCGGGGCGCCGGTCGAGCGGACGGCCGAGCATCTGCTCGCCGGGGCCGAGCTCGACCCGGGGTGCGTGCAGTGGGTGCTCGACAACGCCGATGACCTGATCGTGCGGGCGCCGGAGATCGCGGTGAGCATGCTGGAGCGGGTGCTCGCGCTCGCCGGCGAAACGGCGCGCGATGCGTTGCGGTACCACCTCGTGCGGGCGTTGCTGTGGTTGAGCAAACTGACCGAGGCGGAGCAGGAGGCGCGCAATGCGTTGGCGGCATTGCGTGATCCCGCATGGGCGGGCGGGCTGCGGTGGCTGTTGGTGCAGGCGCTCTACCGGCAGGGCCGGCTCGCCGACACCGTCGAGGCGATCGACGAGGCGCTGGCCTCGCCGGACCTGAGCCCCGTTGATGCGGGCCGGTTGCACGGGTTCGGGGCTACGTGTCTGTTCTATTTGGAGCGGCTCGAAAAGGGTGAACGGTGGGCGCGAGAGGCCATCGCGATCGGGCAGGAACACGGGGAGCCGCAGGCGAGCGCGCTCGGGCATCTGGCCCTTGCTGCGGCCCGGTTCGCGCACGGCGACGTGGTCGAGGCATTACGATTTTCTGATTTGGCGGTACCGGCGTTCGAGCACGGAATCCAGCCGGATGTGCAAGCGGATCCATATGCGATGCGCGGGTATTGCATGCTGGAATTGGATCGCTTGAGCGAAGCGGACGAGACGCTCGCCATGGCGGTCAAGCACAATCAGGACACGGGTGGGGTCTACCTGACGCTGTGCTACGCGCTGCGGGCCCGGTTGCGCTTTTTGGACGGGCGCTGGGACGACGCGCTGGCAGAAATCAACACCGGACTGGACAGCCCGGACGCGCTGATGCAGGCGCCCGGTTTGCAGGCGCTGGCGGCGCTGATCGCGATCCATCGTGGGACATATGCGCAAGGCGATGGGGCGCAACGGATTCCGGAACCGGACACCAGCTTGGGCGGGCGCAAGTACGGCTATTTGATGCGGTGGGCGCAGGCTCTGCTATTGGTCAGCCAGGGCGACCAGCGGCGGGCGCTGGAGTTGCTGTACCCGGCTTGGTTGCAGGCGTGGGGATTGGACAATCGCCGCATCATCTACCGCATCTGCCCCGACCTGGCGCGGCTGGCCGCGGCCGTCGGCGACACGAATCGCAGCGAGGAGCTGGTCGACACGACCGAGGAGCTCGTCCTGGCCCAGCCGACGCCAAGCCTCGCCGCTGTCGCGCAGCTGTGCCGAGGGTTGGCGCGGTCGGAGCCGGACCTCCTGCTCGCGGCGGCCGAGGCGTTCCATGAGGTGGGTTGGCCGCTGTACGAGGGGCAGGCCTACGAGGACGCGGCCGAGGCGCTTGCCCGGGTCGGTCACAGCGGTGAGGCGCGTGTGGCGCTGGGCAAGGCGGTGGTGCTGTACGGCGGGCTCGATGCGGCATGGGACATCGTGCGTGGCACGGCAAGGCTGCGGCAGGCCGGAGTCCGGCTTGGCGTGCGCGGCCCGCGCAGCCGGCCCAAGCGGGGGTGGGAGGCGCTCACCGAGACCGAGCACCGGGTCGCAGGCTTGGTCGCGGAGGGCCGGTCCAATCTGGAGATCGCCCACCGGCTGTTCCTCTCGCGGCGTACCGTCCAGACGCACGTGTCCAACATTTTGAGCAAGCTTGAAGTAGGGTCGCGGATCGAGCTCGCGCTCACCGCGTCCCGCCATCGGGCCCTGGCTGACCGTTAATCCAGCCTGCCTGCCGCGTGTCCTAAGCCGGTCCCGCGCTGCGTTTTTCCTCACCCGGTGGGGCCTTGACGGCCGAGCCCCGCGAGCGCAAAAAATCGATGCCATTCTGGTCGCGGCAGAGCGGGCGGCCGAGTCACGAGGCCGCGCCCTGACGCTGTTGAGGCGTGGCGGGTAATCCAAACGCCGTGCTCGCTTGCCGGGGCCCGGTGCGTGCGGGCTGTGCCCGGTACCAAATGTTTTAGCAGCACGACCACCGCGGTGCTGCCGTCCGAATTGGACTCATCGTGGTGGCGGCTGCGATCCCGCCCGGGTCTGCTATTCGGCGCGCTACCAAGGAGATTGAGTCCCGCAATTCCGTCGTTCCTGCCTTGGCGCCGGTACCGCATCCGCCGCGCAAGCTCTCGCTTCGGTAGAGTCGGTCGGACGCGGAACCGGGCACCGCATCCATGACGACATATGGATCCATATGAACGACATGTGAGGCATGAGGCAATGAGTGAGGGTCCGCCAACTCCTATCAGTCACCGCGCACAGAGCTCGCCGGCCCGGCGGCGCATCGCCATCGCGGTCATCGTGGGCACCGTCGCTGTCGCGGCGCTCACGGCTGCCGCGTTCACGACCGATGTCCTGAGCCCACGGTCGGGCGTGCAAGCGGGCAGCCTGTCCAGTTCCAGCAGCACCGCCCCGGAAGCCACGCCGAGCACGGAAGCCACGCCCAGCGCTTCACCCGCGACATCGTCGCCCCCGGACGGCAAGTGCTCCCGGCCCGGCAGTGCTTCGCCCGAGGTCCGGGTCACCGATGTCAACGTCGGCGTGCGCGTGACCGGGTACGGGCGGGAGTCGGACACCGAGCCGCTGCCCATGGCGATCGCATCAAGGCCCGACGGCGGCTCGTGGCTGGCGTGGCTGGGCACCAACAACCGGGTCTACCTGGGCAGGCTGGACTGCAACGACCAGCTGGTCGGCACGCCCACCAGCTTCGACGGCATCGACCTGCAAGACGTCCAGGCCGACGACACCGGTGGCGTCGTGCTGCTCACGCGCCGGGGCAATTGCGGCAACGGCCAGTTGTGCGGCGGCTCGTCCAGCCCATGTAACACCATGCACATGATCCGGTTCGACGACTCCGGTCAGCAGGTGTGGGAACGGCAGGTCACCAATCTGAGCGGCAGCCGGGCGGGGTACGACAATGGCGCGCGGTTCATCTGGTGGTACCAGCACCACGGCCGGCTCGCCTCCGACGGCAGCAACTACGCGGCATACTTCGGTGTCGCTATCACCGTCCAAAATGGAAGCTGCGTCGACATTCACCAAGGCGACAGGATGCAGGTGGTGAGCGCGAATGGATCGCTGGTCTCCGGGCTTCGCGACAGCTTCGACGTGGGCTGCAGTCACAGCTGGACCACGCGCATCGTGTGGGATCCGCGCACCAGCCGGTTCGCGATGGTCTGCGCCACGGACAACAACTGCCGCATCGCGCAGCCTCGTCCATATAGGACAGTTGCTTCCGGTACCTGTGACGGCACACTGTTCGGTGGCGACCTCGTGCTGGCCAAGTCTTCCGGATACTGGACCGCGTGGAGCCAGGGCGGACAGGTGCGCCTCGAACACTTCACCACCGGCGCGTCGGACGGCACCATCCGGACCGGGGCCCGGTCGAGCCATCCGCACCTGGTGAGCTACAGCTCCGGGCTCATGCTGCTGGCGTGGGAGTCCGGCTCGTCGATGGCCGCGCAGGCATACGACGCGGGCAGCGGCGACACCGTCGGCAGCCAGTTCACCGTTGGCGTGCGGGACCACAACTATCTGGCGTTCAAGGCATACCCGGATGGCAGTGTCGCGTACCCGGCGGCAGGCAGCACCAACACCTCGATCCGGATCGCCCGCGTCATGCCGCTGAACACCTGACTCGGGTCAGCCGGCACAGCAGCCGTCCGCGCAATCGTCGTCGTCTTGGCCGGCGGAGCCCAAGGCCGCCGGACCGCAATCGTCGCAATGGTCGCCGCGCCAGGCTTGCACGCCCTCCTTGACCGCCACACCGGCAATCGCCAGCGCGGCGATCGGGTCGGCCCAGCTCCAGCCGAACGCCCAGTTCAGCAGCAGGCCAACCAGCAACACCGCAGAAAGGTAGGTGCAGAGCATGGTTTGCATGCTGTCGGCGACCACGGTGGCCGACCCGAGCTCCCGCCCGGTGCGCCGCTTGGCCCACACCAGCAGCGGCATGACCACCACGGACACGGCGGCCAGGCCGATGCCCACGGGCGACGGCTCCGCCTGCTGCGAGCCGAGCAGATGCCGCACCGAGTCGACGGTGACCCAGGCGGCGAGGGCGAAGAAGGAGAGCGCGATAAGCTTGAGCGCCAAGCGTTCCCGCGTTTCGGGCAGGCGCGAGCGGAACTGCCAGATCACCACGAGCGCCGACGAGACCTCGATGAACGAGTCGAGTCCAAACCCGATCAGCGCGGCCGACGACGCCACCGCGCCCGCAGCCACCGCCACGACGCCTTCCAGCAGGTTGTAGCCCGCAGTCGCATAGGCAAGCAGCAGACTGCGCCGATTCAACAACGCCCGCCGCGCGGGAGCCAACGTCACCACGCCAAAACAATACAGCGAACGCTGAACTAACGTCCACCCGGATTGGCCAAGGTTTGGGTCGTCCCCTTGTGGCGACCCTCGATCGTCGATTAGTTTGTTTATCCACCGCACAAACCGCGCGCCGTCGCGTGTTCGCGAAAATCCGACCCCTTTCGTCCCAAGGATGGATCGCGAAGATCGATGTTAGCGCTCACAGTGATGGCTGTGAGTGTCTTGCGTCGCCGGCGACGCGCGTCCAAACCCGATAGACGCTGCCCGGAGACTTGCCAGGAGGTCCTGATGTCGTCCTCATCCATGAGCCGTCGCCATTTGCTGCAGGCCGGTGGTGCCGCCGCCGTGGCCTCCACGGTCGGTGCCGCGATCGGTGGCCCGGCCGCCGCGGCGATTGTGCCGCCGGTGCGCGCCGACATCGGCGTGTCGGCATACGCGTTCGACCCGGGCCAGGTGCGGCTGACCGCGAGCCGCTGGATGGACAACCAAAACCGCACGCTGTCGTACCTTCGCTTCATCAACGTGGACCGGCTGCTGTACAACTTCCGCGCCAACCACCGCCTGTCCACGCAGGGCGCTGCGGCCGGCGGAGGCTGGGACGCCCCGACGTTCCCGTTCCGCACGCACGTGCAGGGGCACTTCCTCACGGCCTGGGCGCAAGCCTTCGCCGTGCTCGGCGACACGACATGCCGCGACAAGGCCAACTACATGGTGGCGGAATTGGCCAAGTGCCAAGCGAACAACTCCGCGGCCGGATTCAATACGGGGTACCTCTCCGGCTTTCCGGAATCCGAATTCAGCGCACTGGAGTCCGGCTCGCTTTCCAACGGCAACGTGCCCTACTACGCCCTGCACAAGACACTCGCCGGATTGCTTGACGTGTGGCGTTACATCGGCAACACGCAAGCCCGTGATGTGCTGTTGCGCTTCGCCGGATGGGTCGACTGGCGCACGGCCCGCTTGAGCTACAGCCAGATGCAGACCGTGCTGCGCGTGGAGTTCGGCGGGATGAACGCCGTGCTGACCGACCTCTACCAATACACCGGAGACTCGCGCTGGCTGACCGCGGCCCGGCGCTTCGACCACGCCGCCGTGTTCGACCCGCTCGCAGCCAATCAAGACCAGCTCAACGGGCTGCATGCCAACACCCAGGTGCCCAAGTGGATCGGAGCTATCCGCGAATACAAGGCGACCGGCACGACCCGCTACCGCGACATCGGCGCCAACGCCTGGAACTTCACCGTCAACGCGCACACCTACGCCATCGGCGGCAACAGCCAGGCCGAGCATTTCCGCGCCCCGAACGCGATCGCCGCTCACCTGACCAACGACACCTGCGAGCACTGCAACACTTACAACATGCTGAGACTGACCCGCGAGCTGTGGGTGCTGGACCCAAACCGCGCAGCCTATTTCGACTTCTACGAGCAGGCGCTGCTCAACCATCTCATCGGCGCGCAGAACCCGGCCGACGGCCACGGGCACATCACCTACTTCACGCCGCTGCGGCCGGGCGGCCGCCGTGGCGTGGGCCCGGCCTGGGGCGGCGGGACATGGAGCAACGACTACTCAACATTCTGGTGCTGCCTTGGTACCGCCATCGAGTCCAACACCGCGTTGATGGACTCCATCTACTTCTACAACGGCACCACTCTGTCAGTGAACCTCTACCTGCCGTCGGTGCTCGACTGGACCCAGCGCGGCATCACCGTCACCCAGACCACCTCCTATCCGGCGAGCGACACCGTCACTGTCACCGTGACCGGAAACCCCACCGGCTCGTGGACCATGCGCCTGCGCATCCCGGCCTGGACCACGGGCGCGACCATCAGTGTGAACGGGACCGCGCAGAACATCGCGACGACGCCGGGCACCTACGCCTCGCTCACCCGCACCTGGGCATCGGGCGACACCATCACCGTGCGCCTGCCGATGCAGGTGAACATCAGGCCCGCCAACGATAACGCGAACGTCGCCGCGGTCACGTACGGCCCGGTCGTGCTGTCGGGCAACTACGGCAGCACCGCGCTCTCGTCGCTGCCCGCGCTCAACACCGCCTCCGTCACCCGCAGCAGCGCCACGGCGCTCACGTTCACCGCTATCGCCAACGGATCCAACGTCAACCTGGGCCCGTTCTACGACGCCCACGGGCACAACTACACCGTCTACTGGGCGACCGGCGGCAGCACCGGCCCCGCGAGCTTCCGCCTGGCAAACGCGGCTTCCGGACTGGTACTCGGAATCCAGGACATGTCCACGGCAGACGGTGGGATCGCTCTACAATGGACCGACAACGGCACCGCCGACCACGATTGGGAAATAATCCTTGATGGGTCGTCGATCCGCCTGCGCAACGTCCACAGCCGCAAGGTGCTCGGGGTGACGAACATGTCCACAGCGGACAATGCGCAGATCGTGCAGTGGGCCGACAACGGCACCGCCGATCACCGCTGGACCGTTGTCGACTCCGGCGACGGGACGCACAAGCTGCGCAACGCGCACAGCAGCAAGCTATTGGGCATCCTCAACGGTTCCACCGCCGAGGGCGCCCGAGCCGTGCAGGACCCCGACAACGGCACGCGCGACAACCAGTGGCGGTTCATCCCCAACGGGGCCAGGCGGATCCAATGCCTCCACAGTGGACTCGTGCTCGGCGTGACCGACATGTCCACAGCGGACAACGCGCTCGTGGTGCAGTGGGGCGACAACGGCACCGCCGACCACCTGTGGACCGCAGTCGTGGACTCGGGCGGATATCTGCGGTTGCGCAATGCCCACAGCGGCAAGGTGCTCGGTGTCGAAAACTCGGGCACGGCCAACGGTGCGCGGGTCGTGCAGCTGCCCGACACGGGCTCCAACGACCGCCGCTGGCGTCTGCGCTATGGCCGCGACGGCTACTTCCGCATCCAGGCGGCCAACGGTGGCCGGGTCCTGGGCGTGAGCGGAGCCTCGACCGCGCAGGGCGCACAGGTGCTCATCTGGGACGACAACGGCACCAACGACCACCTCTGGCGGTTCGTCTGAGCCTAAAGCGATTTGGCTTTCGACGGCGTTCCCGTCAATCCGGTGTTCGACGAGGCCCGGCCGATGACGGCCGGGCCTGTGATCGCGGTTTGCACCCCGCCGGGTAGTCCGGTGCAGGGGGTCATCTCTCGGCCTCGTGCTGCCACGGTTCCTTCGCGACGCCGTCCAGGGTGGGCAGGAACCACGGGTGGACCCCGTTCTGCGCGGCATGTATCGGCCGCGAGCGCTCGTTCTGCAGGCGCTGCATCGCTTCCTCGAACGGCGTGAGGTAACCGTCCTTGAGCAGCGTCGTCAGCTCGTTGTAGATCTGCTCGGCGCTCTTGGCGTCGAACGCCTCCCGCGGCTGGAACCGTGGCGCAGCGTCGAAGAGATCCAGGATGTCCAGCACGATGCCGCCGACGTCCTCGACCTTGCCCTTGATGTCGCCGACGACCGGGACCAGGTCGACGACCTGCGAGCCGATGTTGAAGATGTCCGGCACCAACGGGTTCATTCCAGCGTAGTCCTGCGGCTCGCGGCCGGTCGCGGCCCACTCCTCGAGCTGCGCGCGCAGATCGTCACGGATCTCGCGCAGCATCGGGTTGAGGCCGTTCTGGGTCTGCACGATGAGCGCACCGGCACCGGCGAAGAGGGTCTCGGCGTGCGCGAAGTAGGTCAGGTACTGGTCGCGGATGAACGAGTGGAGCTCGGTGACCACATCCTGGCACTCGTCACTCGACTGGCCGATCCAGCTGTTGAAGTCAAGGTCGGTCCAGTCCACCGGCATGGCGCCCTCGAGCGCGATCCGCGCCTCGGAGAACTCCTGGATTGACTCGCGCAGCGACCCGGCGTCGGGACGGGTGATGTCGGCCAGCAGGTTGCGCAGGTAGCCGCCGATATCGTTGGCCCAGGCGTTCCCGTTCTCCCAGCTCTGGCTCGCTCCGGCGCGCAGCTGGTCCGCCCACGCCGACCGCCGCGCGTCGAACGGCTCGTAGGGGTAGGTCACCCAGTGCCACATGCTGAAGTCCACGGACAAGCCGTCGGCGGCGGGCGTCCGATAGTCGATCGTCCCGCTCCACGCCGCATCGATACCCCACGATTGCAGGTTTGTCTCGACGTGTGCCGTGTGGTCCTGGAAGTATTTGGCGACGGTCTCGTTGCCTTTCAGATAGCCGAGGTACCGCTCGATCTCGGCGGTGAGCGTCAGGAAGTCGCCGTAGTCGAAGTCGCCCATGGTCACGCCTCCGGGAGGGGCACGTTGTCCTGGCGGTCCTCGAGCTCCCGGTCGCGGTCCTCCCGCTCCTCATCTGGCGGCTGCACGTCGGGGTTCTCCTCGTATTCGGAGCCGTCGCCCTCGTTGAGCACGCTGTCCTTGTTCGGGGCGTCCGGCACGGGTGTCTGTGGGGGCTCACCCGTCCTGAGCTCATCGCTCAGCCTGTTGAACACGCTGGCGGCGAACTCGTCGCGGGCGACGAAGCTGTCGGCGATCGCGACCACGGCGGCGCCGAGGTTGTTGAGGGACAGTACCGACCGGGCGACGCCGGCCTGGCAGTCGATTGCCATGTCCAGCACGTCGATCAGCACCCGGTGGTCAC
Organism: Allorhizocola rhizosphaerae; assembly: GCF_003426775.1. GTDB lineage: Bacteria > Actinomycetota > Actinomycetes > Mycobacteriales > Micromonosporaceae > Allorhizocola > Allorhizocola rhizosphaerae. Next base: position 22,419 of record NZ_QJUG01000057.1, read on the forward strand.
CCATCTGCGCCGAGCGGGAGTTCACGGTCCCGATCACGTCGGTCATCCGTTCGGCGACGGCGGCGAGGGCCTCGGCGCGCTCAGGCAGCAGGATCCTGCCCGAGCGGTACATCGTCTCGATGTCGGCCCTGATCTCGCCCTGCTCAGCGGGGGTATAGTCGGTCACGAACTGCCTCCGGGTCGATGGATTTCCATCGTTCCACAGTTGGGCAAAAACTCACGGACCGCCGATGAACAGCCGGCAAATTCGAGATGACGGCCATGGAAGCACCCGGCAACGCCGACCTGAGGCATTGCCCCGACCGGTGAGAGACCTTCTGCGGGCTTGGGTCCATGCCAGTCCGCGTACGGGCCCGGTACCGGCAAACTACGCGGAGGGCAGCCGCACCTTCACGACCAGGCCGCCACCCTCACGCGGCCACGCCTTCACGTCACCGCCATGCGCGCGGGCGATAGCGGCCACGATGGACAGACCCAGCCCAACGCCCTGGCCGCTGATGCGCTCGCCGTCGGGTCGAGCCGGATGCCGGCGCGCTCCAGCACGGGCGGCGCGGCCGGGCGGGCACGACGGCCCAGCGCCTGCACGCGCGCCACGAGTTCGGCGAACGCGGACGGTTTGGTCAAGTAGTCGTCGGCGCCCAGGCCGAGCCCGGCCACCCGCTGCGCGACGGCGGCCGCGGCCGTGAGCATCAGGATGCGCGCGGGTGAACCGGACTCGACCAGCGTCGCGCAGACCTGGTCGCCATGCACGACGGGCAGGTCGCGGTCGAGCACCACGACGTCGTAGTCGTTGACCGACAGGCGCTGCAGCGCGGCGTCCCCATCGTAGGCGACGTCCACGGCCATGGCCCGGCGGCGCAGCCCGCCCGCGATCGTGTCGGCCAGCAGCCGCTTGTCCTCCACCACCAGCACACGCACGGTCCCATCATGTCCGCTCGCGGTGTTGGAACGCCGTGAGGATCGGTCCTAACCGCCATCTAACGCGCCGTAGTGTGCACTGAACCCATGAACGAGATGCCCCGGTGGGTGAAATGGCCGGCGATCGTGCTCGGTGTCCTGATCGCGATCGGCTTGGCGCTCAGGTTCTTCGGGGTCGAACACGGGCCGGGCATGCACCGATGATCATGCCGCCAAGGCTGCGCAAGGCCATCCTGACGTTGCATGTGACGACGTCTGTCGGGTGGCTCGGTGCGGTGCTCGCCTATCTGGCGCTTGATGTGACGACCGTGGCGAGCGATGACGTCACGGCCGTGCGCGGGGCCTACATCGCCATGGGGGTCATCGTCCGGGGCGCGATCGTGCCGCTCGCTCTGGCCGCCGTGCTCATCGGGATCGTCAACGCGCTGGGCACCACATGGGGCCTGGTGCGGCACTACTGGGTCGTGGCGAAGCTCGTGCTCACGGTCATCGCCGCGCTCGTGTTGCTGAGCGAGGCACGGACGGTCGCCTATCTGGCCGACCTGGCGGTCTTGACTCCTGATCCCCGCACGTTGCCCAGCACACTGCCGCATTCGGTCGGCGGGCTGCTCGTGTTGCTGACTACCGTGGTCCTGTCGGTCTACAAGCCGCGCGGGCTCTTGAACAGGCCCACGAGCGTGATCTCGAGGTAGTCGGCCACGAACACGGGGTGCAGGCGGCCCGAGTCGGCCTCGATCGCGGCTGTGTGCGCCAAGCTGTGGAACACCGTTACCAGCCATTCGACCGGCAGGTCGGTGCGGAACACGCCCTCGTCCCGACCGCGCTCGATCAGGCCGTGCACGCGCCGCATCGGCGCCTCGTGGTGCGCGCGCAGCACCTCGGGCCCGAGGTGGCGGTTGACCGCGACCAGCAGCCTCCGGTGCTGATCGATGATCCGCCACGAGGACCGGATCAGGTGCGCCATCGCCCGGTCGGCGGGCAGGGAATCGAGGTCGAGCTCGGCCAGCGCCTGCTCGGCCTGCTCGATGGTGCGGGTGAAGACCGCCTCCAGCACCGCCTCGCGCGACGGGAAATGCCCGTAGAGCGTGACCCTGCCGACGCCCGCCGCGCGGGCGATGTCGCTCATCGACACATCCGGATTGACGACGAACTCGGCGAGCGCGGCGTCGAGGATCGCGGCGATGCTGCGCTCGGCGTCGGCGCGCTTGGTTCGCTGTGCGGGACTCATGTTGATGCTCCAATCAGTGCGCCATGATGGGGCCGTGGTGGGCTGGTGGCAGCAGTATCGCGGTCGCCACGGCTATCGCGAGCGCGGCGACGGACAAGGCCAGGAAGGCGTTGTGGAAACCGTTCGCGGCCCGCGATGGTCGAAACCATTGCCACACCTAGGGATGCGCCAAGCTCGTGGCTCGTGTTGATGGTTCCCGACGCCACGCCGGCGTCGTGCGGGTCGACGGGGGTCAGCGCGGTGATCGTCGCCGACCCGAGCGCGCGGTGGCGGTCGCGGCCATGGAAGGCCGTGGTGATAAGGGAAAGCGCGGCGGGGGAGAGCAGCGCCGCGCCCTGCGCCGCCCGCTCGCTGATCAAGATCTCAGCGCTCGCGGCAAGCCCGGAGACCAGTGAGGCGGCCGTGAACACGGACAGTCCAATCAGGAACGTGCGGCGCCGGCCGAGCGCGCCGGCCAGGCGCCCGCCGAGCAGCATCAGGCCGCCGAAGCACAGCGTGTAACCCGCCACCACCCAGGTAGCGGTGGCCCGGCTCAGCGCGAGCTGCTCGCCGATCACCGGCAGCGCTACGTTTACCACCGTCGCATCGAGGATCACCATGAACTGTGCCAGGCACAGCAGCACCAGTGCCCACCAGCGTCGTCTCAACCCACGCTCCTTAACTCGAACATAATTGTATAGGATGCGAAGGTAACGCAGACATGTGTGCTTGCGATAGTGTGACGTGCATGACCGATGACGCGCTTCCGCCCGAGGTGGCATATCCGAGCCCGCCATGGCGCATGACCGGGCGGCTGTGGATGGCCTTCGTGCGCACGGCCGCCGACGTCGCGGTGCCCGCCGATCTCGCGCCCGTGGGCGGGCGGCGTCGTCTCGCTGTGGCCTTGGTGCGGTACGAGGCTGGGACGCTGCGCTATGACGAGTTTGCCGTGGGCCCGCTGGTGCGGCGCGGAGCCCGGGTCGGGGTGCTCACCGAGCACATCTGGGTGGACGACCCCGCGTCGCTGTGGGGCGGGCGGCGCCTGTGGGGCATCCCCAAACTCATGGCGCGGTTTGACTGGCACGACAACGATCGCGTGTCCGTCCATAGTGGACACGACCTGATCGCGGAGCTCGTGCTGCGGCCCGCGCGGTGGCGGCTGCCACCGATGCCGATTCCGGCGGCCGGGTTCGGCCAGATCGACGACCAGCGCACATACCTTCGCGGCCGGTGCGTGGCGCGGCCTGCCCCGGCTCGGGTCGACATCATGGGCTGGTCGGATCGCCTGCCCGCGCTGGCTGGGACTGCTGGGCCGGCCAGCTCCGGCGCTGGGCCGACCAGCTCTGTCGCTGGGCTGCCCGCGATGGAGCTCGCGCCGTGCCGGTTCGCGTTCCCGCACGGGCGGGTCCTCGGGAAGGCCGGCTAGGGCCACGATCTCGGGGGTGGCACTCGGATCGGCCTCGAGTCAGGCTTATGGTCCAGTTATGGATGATCTCTTTTTACGCGCGGCCGAGCTCGGGGCAGCCTATCGCCGGTCGCTCAACGAACGTCCGGTGCGGGCCGCGGCCGGCGAGGAGGAGCTGCGCAAACTGTTCGGGGTCGAGCTCGGGCGGGAGGGGACGCCGGCGGCCCGGGTGATCGAGGAGCTGGCCGAGGCGGCCGCGCACGGGCTCGTCTCGTCGGCCGGACCGAGGTACTTCGGCTTCGTCGTTGGCGGATCGCTGCCCTCGGCCACCGCCGCCGACATGCTCGCCGCGGCCTGGGATCAGAACGCCTTCAACGCCACGCTCTCTCCCGCCGCGATCGCCGCCGAGGAGGCCGCGGGTGGCTGGCTCAAGGAACTGCTCGGCCTGCCCGGCACCGCCTCGGTCGGCTTCGTGACCGGCGGGCAGGCGGCCAACACGGTCGGGCTGGCGGCGGGCCGCCATCATGTGCTTGCGGCGGCGGGGTGGGATGTGGAAACCCGCGGCCTGATCGGTGCGCCGCCGATCAAAGTGGTTGCCGGGGAGGAGCGGCATGCCACTGTCGACCGGTCCTTGCGCCTTCTTGGATTGGGTACCGAGTCACTGCGCGCCGTGCGGGCCGACGCGAATGGGGCCATCGACGTGGCGGAGCTTCGCCGGGTACTGGATGAGGAAACGGATGGGCCATTGATCGTCTGCCTGCAAGCGGGCAACGTCAACACCGGCGCGTGCGACGACATGCGCACGGTGTGCGAGCTCGTCCACGCGCGGGGCGGATGGGTGCATGTGGACGGTGCGTTTGGACTGTGGGCGGCCGCGAGCCCGGCGATCCGGCATCTCGTCGACGGCGTGGAGTTGGCCGACTCGTGGGGGTGCGACGGGCACAAGTGGCTCAATGTGCCCTACGACAGCGGGTTTGCCTTCTGCGCGCATCCGGTGACACACGCTTCCGCAGTGTCCTATGTGGCGCCCTATCTGACCGGGTCGGGAGTCGTGCATCGTGCGGCGGACTTCACGCTTGAGTCGTCGCGGCGCGCACGCGGCTTCGCCGTATGGGCCGCGCTGCGCGAACTGGGCCGCGATGGCGTGGCGGAGTTGGTGGAGCGCTGCTGCCGCCTGGCACGCCAGTTCGCCGAGCAGCTGCGCGCGGCCGGGTTCGAAATCGCCAACGACGTCGTGCTCAACCAGGTGCTGGTGAGCTTCGGCGACGACGCGAGCACCGAACGGGTCATCGCCGCCGTGCAGGACGACGGCACCTGCTGGATGGGCCCGACCACATGGCGAGGCCGCCGCCTCATGCGCATCTCAGTATCCAACGCCACCACCACCGAAGCCGACATCACCCGCAGTGCCGAAGCCATCATCCGCCTAGCCCACCCACCTCTCCCTCCGCGTCGATCATGAACTTAGTCCATGTGCGATGGCGTGTCACGACACCAACTTCATGATCAACGCGAAGAGGGGCGACGCGGAGATCGTATCAGCGGGAGAGGGGGGATTGGGCGGTGGCGCCTTTGATGAAATAGCGTTGGCCGAAGCTGAACAGGACCAGCATGGGCAGGGTACGAGCAAGGATGCGACCATGACGTACTGGTAGTCGCCCTGCCCGCCGGCCGTGGGGCTGTATTTGGTCATGGCGTAGGCGATCCCCAGCGGCGCGGTGAAGTCTTCCACGCCCTCGCTGTTGAGATAGATGAGCGCCCCCTGGAAGTTGTTCCAGCTCGCCTGGAACTCGAACAGGAACACGATGACGAACGACGGGATCGACAGCGGCATCGCGATGCGCCAGAACATTTTCCAGTAGCCCGCGCCGTCGATGCGCGCCGCCTCGAACAGCTCCCGCGGCAGGCCCAGGAAGAACTGCCGCTGCAGGAAAATGTAGAACGCGGAGCCGAACAGGTTGGCGCCGAACAGCGGCACCCACGTGCCGAGCACACCGAGCTGCTTCCAGATGAGGTAGGTGGGAATCATCGTGATCGAGGCGGGCAGCATCATCGTCGCCAACACGAGTCCAAACAGGAACGTCCGGCCGGGGAACCGGAAGTAGGCGAAGCCGAAGGCGACCAGCGAGCTCGACACCGACACCGCGGCGGCGGCGAGCAAAGCGATCGCCACGCTGTTGACCAGCCAGCTGACCAGCGGTAGCTCCTGCCAGACCTGAACGTAGTTGCGCCACTGGACGGTGCGCGGGATGAGGGCGTTGTCGAACACCTGGCCGCTGGGCTTGAGGCTCGCGGCAATGAGCCACGCCAGGGGGTACAGGAAAAGGACGGCGAAGCCGGTCAGAAGAATTTTGGTCTTCATCGCGCACCCTCGTAGTAGACGTGGCGCGTGGCGATTTTGGCCTGGATGGTGGTCAGGACCAGTAGGATGACGAACAGCAGCCAGGCCATCGCGGCGGCGAAGCCGAAGTCGAACTGCCGGAACGCCTGCTGGAACAGGTAGACCGCGTAGAAAAGCGACGCCTCCGGCGCGGTGTTGGACTGGTCCCGCCAAAACAGCAGGTATGCCTGGTCGAACACCTGGAACGCGGCGATCGTCAGCACGATGACGTTGAAGAACATCGCGCCGGAAATCATGGGCAGCGTGATGGAGAAGAACTTGCGCACCGGCCCGGCGCCGTCCAGCTCCGCGACCTCGTAAAGCTCGCGCGGCACGGTCTGCAGCGCGGCCAGGAAGATGACCATCGTGCCGCTGACCGCCCACAGTGTCATGAGCACAATGGACGGTTTGACCCACGTAGGATCCACCAACCACTGCGGGCCTTCGATCCCGACCAGCCGCAGGGCCTGGTTGATGGCTCCGGTGTTTCCGTTGAGCAGCAACAGGAACATCGATGCCGTGGCCACCAGCGGGGTCATTCTGGGCAGGTAGTAGACCGTGCGGAAGAAGCCGGTGCCACGCCGGTTGGCATGGAGGAGCAGGGCGAGCATGAGCGCGAAGCAGATTTCCACCGGAACGGCCAGCACGGCGTAGAACAGCGTGTTGCCCAGCGATGTCGCCACCCGCGGATCGGCAAGCAGCTGCTCGTAATTGGCCGTGCCGGCGGGGCGCAGGTCGCCCGTTGCCAGGTTGTAGTGGCTGAACGAGATGACCAGGCTGTAGACCATCGTGCCCGCGACGAAGACCAGGAACCCCACGATCCACGGCGAGATGAACAGATAGCCGGCCAGTGCCTCATGGCCGCGGGCGGTTCCCCTCGGCCTCCCACCCGCCGCGGCCTGCCGCGAGGCTGTGTGGCCTTCCGCGGCGCCCGCCAAGCCGCCCGCCTCCCGGCGCTTCATGTCAATCTCAGCCGCGTACGACGGTGTCGTAGGCCCGTTTGGCGGCCGCCTGCGCGTCGGCGAGCGCCTGCTGAGCCGACTTCGAACCCAGGCTGGTGGCCGTGATCGCGTTGATCAGCTCCTGCTGGATCTGCTGCCCGGCGGGCGACGCGCCGAAGCTGCGCCCGGCGCCGACGACGTCGTAGTACGTGGCGATCACCTGGTCGAATCCGGCGTTGCCGCTTGGCTTGACGTATTTTTCGCGGATGGCCCGGTCGGCGTCCGGCGAACCGGTGAACAGCCCGGTAAAGATGCTGTTGCGCTGCTGCACCGTTGCCGCTCGGGCCTCGGCTGCCGCCATCCAGTTGTCCTGGCTGGTGAGCGCGAGCGCCCAAGCACATGCGGCACTTGGATTTTTCGCGCCGGCCGGAATGACAAACGCTGTTGCGCCGGCGGCTATCGCTACGGGCTTGCCATCTTTGCCTTTGAAGGGTACCGCGCTGAGCTCCAGCCGATCCTTATAGGGCGCGAGGACGTTAACGTACCACTGGAAGTTCACTTCGGCCGCAACCTTGTCCGTGACGAACTGGTTGCTCTGCCCGAACACGTCGAACGAATCGCCGAAGCTCTTGACCTTCGCGAAACCGCCCTGCGCGTCGAGGATCCGCTTGAGTGTCTCAAGTGGATAGACGTTGGCCGGGTCGTCGAGTGTCGGTGCGCCCTTCTCATCGATCAGCCTGCCGCCGAGGCCCAGCATCCACAGGTTGGTCTGCCCCGTGGCCACCGGATGGAAGCCCAGCGTCGCCGGGACACCGCCGCTTTCCTTGTACAGCTTGGCAATCGCCCCGAGCAGTGCGGTCGGGTTGGACGTGTCGAACTCGGCGTCGGCAACTCCGGCCGCGCCCGTGAGCTTCTTGTTGATCAGGATTGTCGGCGGCTGGAAGAACTGCGGCACCGCCCACACCTGATTCTCATACGTCACATCGCCGATCACGGCCGGATAGAAGCGCGCCTTCGGATCGACGTTCTTGGCCGAGTAACACCTGTCCATCGGGAGGATGAGCCGCTGCGCGGCATAGGTCGCCACATACTGCCGGTCCATCTGTACCACGTCGGGCAGGTTGCCGCTGGCGATGCGCGTGGTGAACTTCTGCGCGTCGAAGCCGGTCTGGTCGATCTCGATGGTGACCCCGCCGAGCAGGCCCTGGGCGTGCGCGAGCCGTGCCCGGCCGACGTCGTCGGTGCTGTTGAAACCCCACGCCCGCAGCGTGCCTGCCGGTGTGGCGGAGAAGTCCGGGCCTTCGGGCCCGCCGCCGTTGTCACCCGAACCGCAGCCTGCGGCGGCGACGAGCACCGCGACGAGGTTCACCGCCACGAGGGTCACACCGTTGTGTCTCATGTGGGGTCCTTTCTCTCATGGGCGGCGCATTGATACCCATGAAGCCCACCGGGCCAAACGGCTACTAGCTCAGGCCCTATGATCCGAACTGGACATTCGGCGGGTTGGGCCCGCCGAGCAACCTGATCACGGTGGCCAGGGTGCCCGTGACCCCGACGATGGCCGCGTTGGGCGGGGAGTGCCAGGCATGCCCGAGCAGGAGCGCACCCGTGGCGGCGTCGGCGAAGGTCAGCTGCGAGACATCGATGACGATGGGCACGCTTGGTGCGGGCCGGTCGCGCAGCGCCGCGTCGACGGCGGCGCGCACCGCCCGCCGGTTGCTGAAATCGCATTCGCCGATCAGCTGGAGCCCGTGCGGCTCCATGGTGCGGCGGATCTGCAACAGCGGGGACCATCCCGCGCCGTTGGCCGGAGCACGAGATGTCGTCGGGTGGGCACTGATCACGCGTTGCAGCACGCCCCGGTCCAGCCGGCTCGGGTCGTACAGGCACACGCCCAGCGCGCGTGCCTCCATGTAGATGGTGTTGAGCTGGGCCTCGAACCATGTGAGCTGCTCGGCGTCCGCCGGCGTGTACGGCGTCCAGGCGATGTCACGCAGCATGCGCAGCCCTGTGTATCCGCCCGCGGCGGCATCGTCGACGTAACGGCCGACGCGGTCGAGCGTGCGCCGCGGGTCGAACCGCCCGTCGGGCAGGAACGCCTGCTGGGCGGGGATCAGCCGGACGCTCCCGGCGCGCGCGGCCGCGTCGACGTCGAGCCCCCGGGCCTGCAACCCGGCGCGCAGCTCGGCCGGCACGAGCGAGCCGGTGAACACCAGCACCTGCTCACCCGAGCGCAGCCCGGCACCGATCATCGCCGCGGCGGCGTCGACCAGATCGTCGGCGCCGGCCGCAAACGCGCACACGTGATCGCCGAGCCGGACACGGTCCACGATCTCGGCGATCATCCGGGCCTCCTCACAGGTTACGAAGCACGTCAGCGGCGAATGCCGCGCTACCCAACTTCGCGGGCCTTCTAACCTGTTGCGGGGCGGAAGTTTCGGGTGCGATCACACCTCCGGAGGCGGGTCGTTGCACGGGCGGGCGGAGTACACCAGGTAGCCCTGCTGGACGCCCCACCGGTATGCGGTGCCTTCGCAGTTGATGCTGTAAGTGCCGCGCACCTGGGTCCGGCTGGAGTCCGTGTACCACGTGTGCAGGCAGTAGTTGCCGGCGGCGCAGGGATAGAGCGCCTGGGCCGGACTGGCCGGCACGACGATGGCCGCGCCGGCCAATGCGGCCGCCATGAGAACCCGACGAATCATGAATTCGAATCTATGCGATGGTACGGCGGCGCGCCATCCACCGAACTGTCCAATGTGGTCAGCGGGAGAACTGCCAGCTCACGCCTTCGCCGTCGGGCACGACGACGACCGTGCCGCGCACCGGGGTCCAGCCGTCGTGCAGCAGGAAGATGCGCCCACCCGAGCGGGCGAGCAGGCGCAGGCCCGTCGTGCGCCACCGAGGCGGATCCACGTCGATCCGCTCCTCGCGCACGCCGGGCACGTCGATGCCCAGCGGCACGCCGCTGAACGCCGTGGCCCGCGGCATCGACCCCACACCCGAGGCCAGCCGCAGGGCGTGGCCCCGGCCGACCACCGCGGCCAAACTGGACAGCTCCCAGAACAGTGCCAGCGCGATGATCCCGGCGATGAACAGGGCCCGCAACGCGCGGTGTCCCACCGGCAGCGGGCGATCTGCCGACGGCGGCGACGCGGCACGCGCGAGCCACAGCCCGTATCCGGCGATCGCCGTGCCGACCGCCAGCGCCAGCGGGATGAACATCGGCGTGGCTGGCCGCTTGACGACGGCTATGAGCAGAGCGCACGCCGCGGTCGCCAGCCCGGCCACGAATGCGATGCGGCCCGCGGTGCGCAGTGCCGGGCGCTTTCGCGGTACCGCCAGCCAGCCCAGGATGCCCTGATGCAGGCCCAGCCAGCCCAACCCGAGCACGCCCAACGCCATCAACGGCACGAAAAGGGTGCTGACGCTGCTCAGGATGTAATCCTGGCCCGTGTATCCGAACAGGCTCACGTGCAGGCCCATGTAGCGGGCCTGCTCGTTGGTCCGTGCCCAGCCGAAGTAGAGCATCAGCGCGGACACCACGGTCACCGGAAGGCCGACCGAGGCGAACACCGACAGCAGGGCCTTGACCGCCGACTCGGGCGGCTGCCCGGCCCCGCGCCGCCTCGGTTGGGTCATGACGGTTCGACTGGCGGCGGTGGGCCGTCAGGCGGGGGCGGCGGTGGTGGCGGTGGCGACTGGGGCGGTGGCGGCGACTGAGTCCTGGGCGATGGTGGACCGGACGGCGACGGACTGTCCGTTGTGGACTCTCCGGTGTAGGTGAACGCCGAGCGCAACACCCGCTCGCCCGCACGGCCGCGCACCTTCACGTCGACCTTTCCGGCCTGCGTGGCCGCGGGGGTGACCACCGCGACGGCGTTGGTGCCGACACCGGTCTTGCCGAGGTATCGGATCTCCCCCTGAACCGCGTTGTCGCCGAAGAACACGGTGATGTTGCTGAATCCGCTGCCGGTGAGCTCGACCGTGTCCCCGCCCTTGACCGAGCCTTGCGCCGGGTTCACGCCTTCGAGCTCGAAGCTGCAGGCCACGCCTGTGGCGCTGGTCGGCTTCGCCACACGGGGAATGCCGTTGGGGTGGCGCGCATGCCAGGCCAGCGCCCGTGCCAGCAATTCCTCTGCCGCCTGCAGCAGGCACTCCGGGCTGTCGGTTTGCTGTGGACGTGGCAGCGCTGCCTGCTCCTGAGCCTTCGCCCACTTGGACGAGTCCCGATTGAACACGACCTGACAGACTGCGGCCAGCGCATTCACCAGCGTGTCGTCTTCGTTCTTGGACACCTTCTCGCATTCGCCGTCTTCCAGGCCGCGGTACCAGCCGCCGGGGCTGTCCGGGTCGGCGGGCCCGAACGGGATCCAGGCGAACCCCTCGTCGCCGGGCGGAGCTGGTGGGGCCGGTGGGGCAGGTGGCGCGGGCGGTGCCGGCGTGGTTCCGGGCGACGGGGACGCGCCTGGCGAGGTCTCCGTGGCGGTGACGGTCGGCTCGGCCTCCGGGCCGGGCGCCCTGACGCAACCCTGGGCTGCGGCAAGAGCCACCAGGGCGGCGCAAGCGGCCGCGTACCAACCCATCCGCCGGGCCATGGCTCCAGTACAGCACCATAGTCGCTTGCGGCGGCGCGTTTTCGGCCAATCCGAGCGGCTATGGGGCTGGCCCTGCCCGGCAGGGTGTCCCGTCACCGCGCACCCACAAGGGTCCGCCGGCCGATGATGCCACGCTGCCGCTTGCGGAGTGGACACCGGCCGCGGCGGTGCGTACCGTGCCGGGACGCACCACGGATGTGCCTTCTTCAATCGACCTCGTCGATCACCTCGGCGCCGCTGTCCGGATCGGACGGAGGGGTGCACGGAGGGGTGCGTTGCGGGTGCGCAAGGCTTTCGGCCTGTAGGCCGAGGGTGTCCAGCACCAGCTGTTCCACGCTGTCGAGTTGTTCGGTGTGCTTGCCGTGAGTGGCGTCGTCCGCGGCGGCTGCGATCGATTCGACCAACTGCCGGGCCCGGCTGGGTTCCGTGCCGGCCAGTTCGGTGATGCCGGCGACGAGCTCGTCCACGGTCTCGGTCGGGCCGACATAGGGCTCCGCCTGCCGGCGGGCCAGGGCCACCAGATCCACGCTGTCCTGACGGTCGCCGTCATCCGTATCCATGGCCCTCACCTGCTTTACCATCGAGGCCACGACTGGGGTCCCTCGCCCGTATAGCTACCCATGTCGGCGACGGTTAAGCCTGGCTTGAGGACGAGGAGGGTGGCGGCCAGCAGCGGGCCGAGCATGACCACGACGATGATCCACCAGCCGGCCAGACCGGCGCCGACGGCGCTCAGCCAGCCGGCCGAAAGCCAGCCCAGCGTGCGCCGGCGGGGAGGCCGCAGCGTGCGCAGAGCCCGATCCAGCCGAGGATCGCTCGCCCGGAGCGCCTCCTCGATCTCGCCGAGGCGGCAGCGCTCGTACTCGTTCAACACCTCACCTCCATACCCGCAATAACCGCGACCAATTCCTGGCCGGCGCACCGGGCCGCTACGGAGACTTCGGATCTATCCGCGCTCGCGCAGCAGCGCGGCCGGCTTCTGCCGGTCCTCCAAAGTAGACGAGACCTTCTGCCCGTTTGCAGGCGCCGGTTCCACCACGCGGGCGACTGCTTCGCGATGCGCTTGAGCCGCCGTTGCTCAGCGTGCCGGCTGGCGGCGAGCAGGGGCACGACCGCGAGCGGGAGCGGCGACGCCGAGCCGGTTCGCCATTTCCAGGGGATACCCAGCGCGCGAGCCGGTTTCACAGATCAAATAGCGGGTACCTCATGCCCACGTCGTGCCCGCCCGGGGAGGATGCGGTGGACTTCACATTGACGCGCCATGTGGTCAACGACGGGGTGCTGCGCCTGCAGCTGGCCGGCGACGTCGACCTCACCACCTGCGACGAGGTCGCGGAGGCCATCCACGACGCGATCGTCACGTGCAACGCCGCCGAGCTGATCATCGATCTCGGCGCGGTCGGCTTTCTCGACTCCACCGGCATACGTGCCCTGGTGATCGGGCGCCGGTTGGCCGAGGAACACGGCGTGGCCTACTGGGTCACCAACGCCCGGGACATGGTCCGGACCGTGCTGACCGTCGTCGGCGTGCTCGAAACCCGCCCAGCCACCTGACGTGGCGCCCGCGAGCGACTCGTTTCAACGGCAGATCGGATGGGAATTCTCGCCGCATGGACGTCGGAATCTCGGCTGTGCGGTGGTTCGTACCCTCGCCCCGGCGTGAAGGCGCTTTCGTGAGGGCGGCGGGGCTCCCGGTGCATGTGCGCTACAGCGGTGCGGGCGACGACCGCAAACCGTTGGCGCTGTTCGTCCACGGCCACTTCGGTTCGTCGCGCACGTGGTCCGGGCTGACCGCGTTGCTGTCGGGTCAGCTCGAATGCGTGGCGATGGACCTGCCCGGCTTTGGCCGTACGCCGCCGCCCGCGTGCTACTCCACGACCGCCATGGGCGACACCGTCGCCGCGGTGGCCGAGGCCATCAGCGACGAGCCGGTGCACGTCATCGGGAACTCCTACGGTGGCACGATCGCGCTGTGGCTCGCCGCCACGCACCCCGAGCTCGTGCGCTCGCTCACGCTGATCAGCCCGGCCGTCTCACTGTCTCCGGCCGGGCTGACCATGCGCAAGTGCCTGACAGTGCTGTACCGGTTGTGCGCCGGGGGCGCGGGTCTGCGTCGCCAACTGTCGGGAAAGGACGCTCGGGCGCTCACCGACGCCGTACTGAAAGAATGCTGCATGGATTCGTCAGGCATCGATGCGACAGTTTTCGATGTGGCGGTGGCCGATGTGCGTGAGGCCTTGCGGAATCCCGCGCGCATCACGGCCGAGTCGCGCAGCTTCCGGGCGCTCGCGGCCACGCTGATGCGCTTCCACTTCCCGGGCGGTTCGTCGCTGCGGCGCGTGGCCAGGCGCATCACGGTGCCCACGGCGATCATCTGGGGCGAGGGTGACGCGACCGTGCCCGTGCGGCACGCCCGCCGGCTGGCCAGGCTCATCCCGGGCGCGCGCCTGGCGGTCGTCCGCGGCACGGGGCACCTGCCGCAGCTTGAGGCGCCGCAACGGGTCGCCGCCATCATCGCCGCGCACATCGCCCACATCGCGGAGCATCCGGCCAGGGTTTAACCCCGGCTGAACAGGGCATACAGGTCTCCTGCACGGGGGAAGGAGTACATCATGTCCGCAGCTCACGAGCTGGACACGTCGGATGCCCGTTCGCCGGTCAAAACGGCCGCGCTCCTGGTCAGCCTCCTGTTTCTGCTCATCGGGGTGCTCGGGTTCATTCCGGGAATCACCACTGACTATGGCGAAATGAGGTTCGCGGGCCACGAGTCACAGGCGAAACTGCTGGGGATCTTCCAAGTATCGATCCTGCACAACATCGTCCATCTGCTGTTCGGCCTCATCGGCCTCGCCATGGCCCGCACCGTCGCGGGCGCGCGAAGCTTCCTCATCGGCGGCGGCATCATCTACGCCATCCTGTGGATTTACGGGTTGATTGTGGACAAGGACTCGGCCGCCAACTTCGTCCCGATGAACAACGCCGACAACTGGCTGCACTTCGCGCTCGCGCTCGGCATGGTGGCCCTGGGCCTACTGCCGGCGCCACGCAGTGCCCGCCGCAGTCGCACCGCGGCGACGACGCAGCAATACAGGAGCAATCCGTAAGAGTGTGTTAAGAACCTATGCCCGGGTAGGGGACATAGCGTGTAGGGGTGCATTCCGCAGACCCGCCGCGAATTCAGTTCCTGGTCGTGGCAAAGCAGCCCGTGCCCGGCAAGGTCAAGACGCGGCTGTGCCCGCCGTGCACCCCCGAGCAGGCGTCGGGCCTGGCGTTGGCGGCGCTTGAAGACACACTGGACACTGTCTCGGCGACGCCCGCCGGTCGGCGGATTCTGTTGCTGGATGGGCAGTTTGACGCGCCCGACGGCTGGGACGTGGTCGCGCAGCGCGGCGACGGCCTGGGCGACCGGCTCGCCAACGGCTTCGCCGACGCGGCGCGCGATCCCGGCGGGGGCAAGCCGGCCCTGCTGATCGGGATGGACACGCCGCAGGTCACTGCGGCGCTGCTGCGCGACCTGTGCAACCGGCTGTCCGATGTGGACGCTGTGCTGGGCCCAGCGGTCGACGGGGGCTGGTGGGCGCTCGCGCTGCGCGAGCCCGCGCACGGCGGCCTGCTCGCCGACGTGCCGATGTCGCGACCCGACACCGGAGTCCGCACGCTTGAAGCGCTTCGCTGCGCCGGGTTGTCGGTGGCCATGGCGCCGGCCCTGCGCGACGTGGACACGGCCGATGACCTGGCGGAGGTCGCGGCGCAGTGCCAACCGGGCAACCGGTTCGCGCAGGCGGTGCGCCGGTTGGAGCTGCGTTGAGGGCGGCGCTGCCGACGTTTGGCCGGGCACTGCGCCAAGCGGCGCTGGGGAGGGCGGCACCGATCGATCTGCTGACTCCGGCCGGTGTCACACTGGCCCGCATGGATGTCGCCGACTGGTCGGACCCATTGGCGGGCGACGATGCGATGCTGGATGCGTGCACGGGCGCCACGCTGGACGTGGGTTGCGGCCCGGGTCGGCTGGTGGCGGAGTTGCACCGGCGGCAGGTGCCCGCGCTGGGCATCGACATCAGCGAGGTCGCGGTCGGGCAGGCGCGGGAGCGGGGCGCACCAGCCGTGGTGTGCGACGTGTTCGAGCCGGTGCCGGGCGGCGGGACGTGGCAGCACGTGCTGCTGGCCGACGGCAACATCGGCATCGGCGGTGACCCGGTGCGCCTGCTGCGCCGCTGCCTGGAGTTGACGGCAGACGACGGCACGGTGGTCGTGGAGACCGGCCCGCCCGGCACGGGATCGTGGCGCGGCCAGGTGCGGCTGCGCCACGGCGCCGCGCGCAGCCCGTTGTTCTGGTGGGCCGCCGTCGACGCCGACGACCTCGCGGCGGTGGCGGATCGGGCCGGCGGTCGGGTGCTGCGCATGTGGACAGTGCACGAACGCGCGTTCGCTGAAGTAGGAGAGGTACCCAGATGATTGGCATTATCGGCGGTTCGGGGCTGTACGAGCTGTTCGAACACGCGCGGCAGGAGAAGGTGAGCACGCCCTTCGGCGAGCCGTCCAGTCCGGTGACGGTCGCCGAGGTGGCCGGGCGGCAGGTGGCGTTCCTGGCCAGGCACGGGGCGGGCCATCGGTTCCCGGCGCACCGCATCCCCTACCGGGCCAATCTGTGGGCGTTACGGGCGGTGGGCTGCCGGCGCATCCTCGCGCCGTGCGCGGTCGGCGGGCTGAAACGAGAGCTCGGCGCGGGCAGTTTCGTGCTGCCCGATCAGCTCATCGACCGCACGACCAACCGCGAGCGCACGTTCTACGACCAGGGTGCGGTGCACGTGAACTTCGCCGACCCATACTGTCCCGAGTTGCGTGCGGCGGTCGTGCGCACGGCAGCGGCGCACGGCCAGCCGTTGCACGACGGCGGGACCATCGTGGTCATCGATGGCCCGCGCTTCTCGACCCGCACGGAGTCCCGTTGGCACGCCGCATCCGGCGGCACGATCATCAACATGACCGCCGCGCCGGAGGCGGCGCTCGCCCGCGAACTCGCGCTGTGCTACGCGACAATCGCGCTCGTGACCGATTTGGACGCTGGGGCGGAGGGCGACCACGGTGTCACGCAGGACGAGGTGTTCGCGGTGTTCGCCCGCAACACCGAGCGCATGCGTGAACTGTTGTTGGCAACCGTCGCCGCCGCTTCTCCCATGAGGAATTGCGGGTGTGGCAACGCGCTTGACGGCATGACCCTCCCGTTTGAGCTGCCGTGAGGAGGGTCGCCGCGTGCGTGTGCCTCGGCCTGCTGGGGCTGGCGGTCTGGTGGCTGACGCACACACCGTCGTGGATGGACGTTGCGGGCTGGATGGCGCTCATGGTGGCGGCGTGGATCCTGTTCGCCGTGGGCGTGTGGCTCGTGCTGCGCCTGCCGCAGCGCTTCGCCGTCGTGCTGATCCTGTTGGCGGGCATAGGCTTGCCGCTCGCCGCCGGGTTCGCGCCGCCGCGCAGCAGCGACGACCTTTACCGCTACATCTGGGACGGCCGCGTGCAGGCCGCCGGGATCGACCCGTACAGCTATGCGCCGGCGAGCCCGCAGCTGCGTCCGCTGCGCGACGACTTCCTGTGGCCACCGCACGAGACCAACTGGTGCGTGCCGTCCGACGGCTGCTCGCTGATCAACCGGCCGACCGTGAACACCATCTATCCGCCCGTGGCTCAGGCGTATTTCGTTGCCGTGCATGCGCTTTCGCCCGCCGGTGCGCGTGAGGGACCGATCCAGTTCGCCGCGGCGTTCTTCGCCGTTGCGCTCACCGTGCTGCTGGTGGTGATGCTGCCCCGGCTCGGGCTCGATCCGCGCATGGCGGTGGCCTGGGCATGGTGCCCGTTTGTTGCCTTGGAGACCGGCAACAACGCGCATGTCGATGTGCTGGCCGCGTTTTTGGGTGCGGTCGCGTTGATTGCGGCCGCGCGCAAGCGTGCCGTGGTGGCCGGAGTGTTTCTCGGGCTCGGGTTCGCCACCAAACTCACGCCGGCACTGCTTGGGCCGGCGCTGTTGCGCCGCAAGCCTTTGGCGGTCGCGGTCGGCGCTATCGGCGCGATTGTGGTCGTCTATCTGCCGCACGTGCTCGCGGTCGGGCCCAAGGTGCTCGGCTTCCTGCCGACCTATCTGAACGACGAGGGTTACACCAGTGGCAGTCGATTTTCTCTACTGACTTTACTGGTACCGAGCGAGGCCGCCACCTTTGTGGCCGCGTTCATCCTCGCGGCCGTGGCGGTGGCGGTGTGGTGGCGCACCGACCCCGACCGCCCGTGGGCCGGGGCCGTGGTGCTCGTCGGCACCGCGTTGCTGCTCGCGACGCCGGGATACTCGTGGTATGCGCTGCTGCTCGTGATGCTGGTCGGGTTCAGCGGCAGACTGGAATATCTGACGGTCGTGGTGGCCGGATACCTGGCGCAGTACGCGTCTAATGTGGACCTCACAGGCAGGGAAGCGCAGCGTTACGGGTACGGCGCCGCCGCGGTCATCATTGTCGCAACGGCGCTTTGGCGAAATCGGTCATCCCTTCGGCGAATGAGACTCGCGCGGTGAACCCGAGCTCCTTGCGGGCCCGGCGCGGCGAGGCGACGATGTGCCGCACGTCGCCGGCCCGGAACCGCCCGTTGACCTCGGGCTGCGGCCCGCCCATCGCCTCGGCTAGCGCGCGTGCCATGTCCAGCACGGTGTGCGGCTCGCCGGACGCGATGTTGTATGCCGTTATCGTGCCGGGGTCAGTGTGACCCAGCGCGAGCACGTTTGCCGCGGCCACATCGGTCACGTGCACGAAGTCACGCATCTGCCCACCGTCCTCGAACACCTGCGGTGGCTGCCCACGCTCCAATGAGGACCGAAAGATGGCGGCGACACCGGCGTAGGGCGTGTCCCGCGGCATGTGTGGGCCATACACATTGTGGTATCGCAGGGCTATCGCCGTGCCGCCGGTGGTTCGCGCCCACGCGCCCGCGAGATGCTCCTGGGCGAGTTTGGTCGCGGCGTACACACTGCGCGGCTCCAGCCGGGCCGACTCGTCCACGAGCTCGCTGTCCAAGGTGGACCCGCAGTGCGTGCAGCGCGGGTCGAACCGGCCCTGCGCCAGATCGGTCTCCGCGCGGGGCGGGGCCGGCACCGCGCCGTGGGCCCGGCACGAATACCCGCCCTCGCCGTAGACCACCATCGAGCTCGCCAACACCAGCCGGTCCACATTGGCCCGCGCCATCTCGGCCAGCACGACGGCCGTGCCAAAATCGTTGCACGAGGCGTATTCCGGCGCGTCGTTCAGGTCGACGCCCATGCCCACCATCGCCGCCTGGTGGCACACCGCGCCGACCCCGGCCAGAGCCGCACGCACGACTCCCGCGTCCCGCACATCGCCCACGATCACGTCCGGGTCGCTGGATGCGTTGGTGCGATGGGCCGCCGGATGCAGCATGTCCAACCCCACCACGTCATGGCCGCCCGCGCGCAGCGCTTCGGCAATATGCGCGCCGATGAACCCGGCGGCCCCGGTGACAAGCACTCTCACCCGGCCAGCCTATGCGCCGAACCGCCTCAGCCGCGTGACTCGTAAGAGAGTGTTAATGACCGCAAAGCCGTCCTTGCGCGTAGTTTGAGGACGTGATCGATGTGGTCCTGCCGTGCCTGGACGAGGCCGCCGCCCTGCCGTGGGTGCTTTCCCGCCTTCCTTCCGGGTACCGGGCCATCGTCGCCGACAACGGCTCGACCGATGGTTCGGCCGAGATCGCGGCCGAGCGCGGCGCGGTCGTGGTGCACGTGCCGCGGCGTGGCTTCGGCGCGGCCGTGCACGCCGGCCTGGAGGCCGCGACCAGCGACCTGGTGTGCATCGTGGACGCCGATGGTTCGCTCGACCCGGCCCAACTGCCGCGCGTGTCCGGCCCGGTGCTCGCCGGCCGGGCCGACCTGGTGCTCGGGCG
>NZ_QJUG01000058.1 GCF_003426775.1 Allorhizocola rhizosphaerae
GGTGGGGGGAGGGTGGGGGTGATGGTGCGGAGGATGAGGCGGAGGACCTCGTAGCGGGGGGCGGCCGTTTCGCGTTGGTAGGACCAACCGCTGTAGAGCTGTGCCCAGATGATGTTTTGGATCCACTCGGCGGGCAGTTCCGGGTCGATGGTGCCGTCGTGGTAGCCCCGCTCGACGACGGCCACGAACTCCGGGTCGCAGGTGCCCATTTCTGTCCACTCTGGACCGGTGAGCAGGCCCGGCTCGGCGAACATCAGCGAGAGCAGATCACCGAGCTCGAAGTATTCCTGGCACAGCCGGCGGATCGCGTCGCCACCCGTGCCCTCGCCCAGGCGCGCCCGCTCGGTGGCACGATTGAGCCGCGCCAATGTTTCCTCACCCACGGCCGCGATCAGTTCGGCCCGATCGGCGAAGTAGCGGTGCAGCGTGGTCCGGCCCACCTCGGCCGCCGTGGCGATGTCTCCGAGGGACGCGCCCTGATTACGCGCCAGCACCTCGATCGCGGCGTTGAGGATCGCCTGCCGGGTGCGCGCCCGCGCGCCGGACGCCTGTGCCTGGGTCACGTACGGAGAGTACCAACACCCCAGTTCGGAATATCACTTGACCAAAACGGAACATCAATGTTCCATAGAGGCATGCGCTTTCTGTTGGTATTCCTCCTCCCGCATCGCCGGGCGATGCTCCTGGGCCTGGTGCTGGGCCTGCTCGCCAACGCAGCGGGCCTGGCCACGCCAATGGTCACCAAATGGGTGCTCGACACGCTCGCCGCCGGCAACACGATGGGCCGCCCGCTCGGCGCGTTGCTGGCGCTGGTCGTGATCGGTGCGGCCATCACGCTGTGGCAGTGGCGCATGCTCGGCGCGCTGGCCGAGCGCATCGTCCTGGACGCCCGCGCCCGCGTCATCGACCGCTTCTTCCGCGCCGAGGTGCTCGACCTGCAGAAACGGCCCACCGGCGAGCTGGTCACGCGGGCCACATCCGACACCGGGCTGGTGCACGCCGCTTCCAGCAGCGTGATCGGGCTGATCAACGCGTCCATCTCGTTCGTGGGCACGCTGGTCCTCATGGGCGTGCTCGACCTGGTCCTGCTGGGCTACACGGTCGCCGCGGTCGTCATCGTCGGCACGCTTATGGGCCTGCTCATGCCCCGCATCGCGAAGGCGGAAGCGGCCGCGCAGGACTCGATCGGCAAACTGGGCGGCGCGCTCGAGGGCGCGCTGCGCGCCATCCGCACGGTCAAGGCCAGCCGGGCCGAGGTCCGGCAGAGCTCCCGGATCATCGCCGACGCCCGCGACGCCGCCGCGCACAGCGTGACGGCCGCCCGCGTCACCGCCACGGTGTGGACCATCGCGTGGACCGGCATACAGCTGGCCGTCATCGCGATCCTCGGGATTGGAGCGTGGCGCGCCCACGCCGGCCTGCTGGAGGTGTCCAGCCTGATCGCGTTCCTGCTCTACGCGTTCCAGCTGATGGGGCCGATCAGCGAGCTGACACAGAACTTCACCGCGCTGCAGTCCGGAATCGCGGCCGCCGGGCGCATCCGCGAGGTGGAGGCGATTCCGGTCGAAGCGGCGGAGTCGGCCAAAACAGTGTTGCCGCAAGGCGTACCAGATGAGATTTTGGTTTTTGAAGGGGTTTCCGCGAGGTATGCGGCGGACACTCCGCTCGCGGTGCGCGACATCAACCTCGCCATCCCGCGGATCGGCCACACGGCCATCGTCGGCCCGTCGGGCTCCGGCAAGACCACGCTGTTCTCACTGATCCTGCGCTTCCTGCAGCCGCAGAGCGGGCGGATCCGGCTCGATGGCCGCCCGTACGAGACCTACTCGCACGAGCAGGTGCGCGCCCGGCTGGCCTATGTGGAGCAGGAGACGCCGGTCGTGCCCGGCACGATCCGCGACAACCTGCGCTTCACCCATCCCGACGCGACCGACGCCGAGCTGTTCGCCGTGCTGGAGGCGGTGCGCCTGGACCTGAAGGTTGCCGCGCTGCCCGAGGGGCTGGACACCTCGCTCGCCTCGACCGAGGTCTCGGGCGGCGAACGCCAGCGCATCGCGCTCGCCCGCGCCATGCTGCGCACGCCCGACATCCTGCTGCTCGACGAGGCGACCGCGCAGGTCGACGGGCTCACCGAGGCCGCGCTGCACGACTGCATCCGCGAGCGGGCCGCCACCGGCGCGGTGATCACGATCGCGCACCGGCTGTCGACCGTGCTCGACGCCGACCGGATCATCGTGATGGAGGACGGGCGCATTCGCGCTCAGGGCACACACGACGAACTGCTGGAAAGCGACGACCTCTATCGCCGGCTCGTGGAGGCCCTGCGGATCGCGCAACAGGTCGCACCCGTGGGTTAATCCCCTTGCTGCTGCGCCTTTTTCGCGGCCTCCTCGGCGGCCGTGCCCGGACGCGCGCGGGCCACCCAGCCCTCGATGTTTTTCTGGAAGGCACGGGCGACGCCCAGCGCGCCGGGCGGCACGTCCTTGGTGATCACCGAGCCGGCACCGGTGTAGGCGCCGTCACCGACCTCGACCGGCGCGACGAAGATCGTGCCGGAGCCGGTCTTGACGTGGTCGCCGATGCCCGTGGGGCTCTTGGTCGCGCCGCTGTAGTTGGCGAAGATGTTGCCCGCGCCGATGTTGGTGTGCTCGCCGATCGTGGCATCGCCCAGATAGGACAGGTGGTTGGCCTTGGTGCCCTCGCCCAGGGTCGAGTTTTTGACCTCGACGAACGTGCCGACCTTGGCCTTGTGCAGCAGCACCGTGCCGGGCCGCAGCGAGGCGTAGGGCCCGACGCTCACCGACGGGCCGATCTGCGCGCCCACCGCGTGGGCCCGCACCACCGACGCGCCCTCGCTCACGGTCGTGTCGACCAGCGTCACGTCGGGGCCGATCGTCGCGCCCTCGCCGACCTGGGTGGCCCCGCGCAGCTGCACGTTGGGCTCGATCACGGCGTCGCGCGCGACCGACGCGGTCACGTCGATCCACGCCGTCTGCGGGTCGATGATGGTCACGCCCTCGCGCATCAGGGCCAGGTTGACCCGGTCACGCATCAGCCCGCGCAGCACGGCCAGCTCGGCGCGGTCGTTGGCGCCCAACGTCTCGGCCGGATCGTCGGCCACGTGCACCGCGACCGCCGCGCCGTCCTGCACGAGCAGACCGAACACGTCGGTCAGGTATTCCTCGCCCTGATCGTTGTGGGACCCGAGCCGGCCGAGCGCGGGCTCAAGGTAAGACGCGTCGAAGGCGTAGATCCCGGCGTTGATCTCGCGGATCTCCCGCTCGGCCGGGCTCGCGTCGCGCTCCTCCACAATGCGCGCCAGCCTGCCGTGCTCATCGCGCACGATCCGGCCCAGGCCCGCCGGGTTGCCCACCGACGCGGCCAGCACGGTCGCCGCCGCGCCCGAGCGCTCGTGCCGCTCGACCAGCTCCCGCAGGGTCTGTGGGCGCAGCAGCGGCACGTCGCCGTTGAGCACGATCACCGTGCCCTTGATCCCGTCGGGGAGGGCCACGCGCACCGCGTGCCCCGTGCCCAGCTGCTGCTCCTGCAGCATGGGCACGGCCTGCGGCGCGATCTCGGCCAGGTGCGCGGTGACCAGGTCGGCGCGGTGGCCGACCACGACGATCGTCTGCTCGGCGCCCAGCGGCGCGGCCGCGGCAAGCACATGCCCCACGAGCGATCGCCCGAGGAGCTGATGGAGCACCTTGGGCTGGGCCGACTTCATTCGCTTGCCCTCGCCCGCGGCCAGGACGATCACCGCGCTCGTCATGCTCGGGCGCCAGGACTCGAACCTGGAAAATGGGCTCCAAAGGCCCACGTGTTGCCGATTACACCACGCCCGATCGTGTGCGCAGCCAGCTTAGCGGGTATCGGATGCTGCGTGAAAACTGATAGCCGTTTACCCTGTCAAACCGACGGTTCCGTAGGTTACGGTAGCGTAAGTGAAGCTCCCGGATATCAGCGAGGCGCGATGACCACCGAAACCCTTCAGACCTCGGTCACCACCACCCCAGCTGTGGAAGCCGGCCAAGGGCCCAAGCCGCTCACCGAGGGCAAGCAGAGCCTCGGCATCCTGATCGGCCTGTGGTCGTTCGTCGTGCTCCCCTTGGTCGCCCTCGTCGCGGCGATCCCGATCGCGTGGGGCGGCTGGCTGGGCTGGACGGATGTCGCGCTGTTCATCCCGCTGTATTTCATGTCGGGTCTCGGCATCACCGTGGGCTTCCATCGATACCTGACCCACAGCTCTTTCAAAGCCACTCGCTGGCTCCGCGTGACGCTGGCCGTCGCGGGCAGCATGGCCATCCAGGGCTCGCCGACGCAGTGGGTGGCCGACCACCGGCGCCACCACCAGTTCTCCGACCTGGAGGGCGACCCGCACTCGCCGTGGCGCTTCGGTGAGTCGATGTGGGGGCTGACCAAGGGGCTGTTCCACGCGCACGTGGGCTGGCTGTTCGCCCGCGACCTGTCCAACCGTGCCCGCTTCGCCCCCGACCTTGTCGCCGACAAGGACATCGAGAAGGTCGACCGGCTGTTCCCGTGGCTTGTGCTGATCTCGGTCACGTCCCCGGCGGTCGTTGGTGGGCTGGTGACGATGTCGTGGCAGGGTGCGCTGACCGCGTTCTTCTGGGCCGGGCTCGTGCGCATCGGCCTGCTGCACCACGTCACCTGGGCGATCAACTCGGTCTGCCACGTCTACGGCGAGCGCCCGTTCGCGATGCGCGAGGGCGACCGCGCCTCCAACTTCTGGCCGCTGGCCATCCTGTCGTTCGGCGAGAGCTGGCACAACCTGCACCACGCCGACCCGACCAGCGCCCGCCACGGCGTGCTGCGCGGCCAGGTCGACATCTCGGCGCGGCTCATCTGGATCTTCGAGAAGCTGGGCTGGGCATCCAACGTGCGGTGGCCCAAGCCGGAACGGATCCAGGCAAAATTGCGCCCGTGACGCCGCCCGAGGATCCACCTGACATCACCAAACGCGGCCGGGTGCGGATGAGCTTCTCCCAGCGACGGGAGCAGCTCATCTCCGTTGGACGCCAGCTGTTTGCGGAGAAGGGCTTCGACGGCACGTCCATCGAGGAGATCGCCGGGCGGGCCAAGGTCTCCAAGCCGGTGGTTTACGAGCACTTCGGCGGCAAGGAGGGCATCTACGCCGTCGTGGTCGACCGCGAGGTCAACGCACTGCTGGAGCGGATCACGGGCGCGCTGACCGCGGGCCATCCGCGCGAGCTGTTGGAGCAGGCGGCGCTGGCCCTGCTGGACTACATCGAGCAGGAGACCAACGGGTTCCGCGTGCTGGTGCGCGAGTCGCCGGTCATGTCGGCCACCGGCAACTTCTCGTCCGTGCTCAACGACGTGGCCCATCAGGTGGAGCACATCCTGGGGGCGGAGTTCAAGCGGCGCGGCTACGACCCGAAGCTCGCCGAGCTGTATTCACAGGCGCTGGTCGGGATGGTGGCGCTCACCGGCCGCTGGTGGCTGGAGGTGCGCAAGCCACGCAAGGACGTCGTGGCCGCGCACCTGGTCAACCTCGCCTGGAATGGTCTGTCCCACCTGGACACCAAGCCGGAATTGCGTACCCGCAAGGCCAAGTGACTTAGACGTATATCGATTATACGATTCGACGTATGCGCATACGATTCCTATTCGCCGCCGTGGTCGCGATGCTGGCCATGAGCGCCTTGAGCGCGGCGCCGGCCTCGGCCGCGTCCGGTTGGATCTTCCACAGCGGCGGATACACCGACGAGGTCTTCGTCGAATACCCGTGCCTGGACAAGGGGTACGAACTGGTGACCGCCGGCGTCATCGCCGACTACCAGTGCCGACACAACCCCTCGACCCAACTGACCGATCTCTACATCGTCTACGGCCCGTGGACCTTCCACAGCGGTGGATACAACGACGACATCTTCTTCAACAACCCGTGCTTTGACACGGGACAGGCGCTGGTGGCCAACGGCAGCATCACCACGTTCAAGTGCCAGTGGGCCCCCAACACCGATCTGTCCGACCTCTGGATCATCGTCTGAAACCAGGAGTTCGCATTCACGGGGGCCTGGTCATTGCTCCTTGTGTTCCACGCCGGGGTGAGCGTGAATGACGTCGTGCTTGGTGGTCACCTTCCCCGCGATGGGGCCACGGCCACTGTGCCGGAACACGTCCTCGGCCTCCTCCTCTTCCTTCGTGCCGCGCCTGCCGTAGAGCCCGGCAAGCACCAGCACCGTGCCGATGAGGAACGACACGATGCACGTCGACACCTGGAAGTTGAGCAGGTTGGCGTCGGTCTGCAGCAGGACCAGCATGGCCAGTCCGGCGAGCCAGAACACGCCCCCGCCATACATGTTGAGGTAGTGCGCCGCATTGCCGCCGCGCAGCGCGCCCAGCACGACGATCGCCCCGACCACGATGGACAGCAGCGCGAACGCCAGGTTGGTGAGCAAACCCAGCGCCGTCGCCCCGTCCTCGTCGAACAGCGGGTCGCCCCATGTGAGCACGGCACCGACGATGCCGAAGATCAGGATATAAAAGCCCACCAGGCCGGCGAGGAACCGATAGAACCCGGCGAGCCGGTGATTGATCGGTAGGTGCATCTATCCAGTCTGGCAGCTGAAGCTCAGGCTCGGTGGGATTTCACATACATCCCCGCGGTGCCGAGCACCGACCCGATCACATAGGACACCACGCACGTCACGATCGTGAAGTTCAGGTAGTTGGTCTTCGCGTCGCCGATGAGCAGCAACATGACCGTGCCGGCCATCAGAAACCCGGCGCCCACCCACAGATAGGCGATGCGGTCCACGTTGCGCCCGATCACGGTGGCCAGCACGATCACCGCGCCGGCGACGACCGACAGATAGCTGAACGCGGGATTGGTCTTCAGGCCCAGCGCGGTCTCGTCGCCCGCACCATAGAACGGGTCGCCCTGGGTCGCGATCACCCCGACCACACCGAAGATCAGCACGTAGAGCCCGGCGAGCAGGCCGAGCGCGCGATAAAGCGGGCGGAGGTGGTGATTCACCGGGAAATGGAGGGACATGCGGGGCAGGTTATCAGCCGCCACGACGCGGTCGCGGTGCAGGCGGGGCAGCGTGGACAACCGCGCAAGGCGCTCCTTGCCCGCGCGTGGTGCCCGTCACGCGCCAATATCCTCGGCGAGGGTCAGCCACTCCTCCTCAAGCGCGGCTCTCTCCTGCGCGAGGTCCCGCAGGGCCGCGTCGAGCGAGGCCACCTTGCCGTAGTCGGTGGCGTTTTCGGCCATCTCGGCGTGCAAGCGGGCCTCGCGGTCCGCCAGTTTGGATAGCGACCGCTCCACGCGAGCCAGATCCTTCTTCGCCTGCCGTGAATCAACGCCCCGTTTGGCGGGCTTCGCGACGGGCTCGACCGGAGTGTCCACAAGGGACAGATATTCGTCCACTCCGCCCGGCAGGTGGCGCAGTTTCCCGTCGCCCAGCAGCGCGTAGACCTGGTCGCACACGCGCTCCACCAGGTACCGGTCGTGCGAGGCGACGATCATCGTGCCCGGCCAGGTGTCGAGCAGGTCCTCCAGCGACGCGAGCGTGTCGGTGTCGAGATCGTTGGTGGGCTCGTCCAGGATCAGCAC
This sequence comes from Allorhizocola rhizosphaerae, assembly GCF_003426775.1. GTDB lineage: Bacteria > Actinomycetota > Actinomycetes > Mycobacteriales > Micromonosporaceae > Allorhizocola > Allorhizocola rhizosphaerae. The sequence continues at coordinate 7,598 of NZ_QJUG01000058.1, forward strand.
ATTGGGCTCGGTTGCCAAGAGCCGCAACAGTTGTAGCCGTCGGCGCTCGCCACCCGAGAGATCCGCGACGGGTGTCCACACGCGACGTTCGGTGAACCCGAAAACCTCCGCCAGCTGGGCCGCCGACAGCTCCCGATCGCCGAGCCGCACCCGCTTCGCGACCTCCTCCACGGCTTCCAGGAGTCTCTTGGACAAGGGCAGCTCGCCCAGCTCCTGCGACAGAAACGCGGGCTTGACCGTCTTACCGACAGTGAGACCATCGGTGTGACCCCTGACCAGCAGGCGCAGCAGCGTCGACTTGCCGGCTCCATTGGCCCCGAGGATCGCGATCCGATCGCCCGGACCGACGTGCCAGGTCACGTTGTCCAGGATCAGCTTCGGCCCGGCGTGCACGGTCACGTCTTCGAGGTCGTACACCTGCCGCCCCAGCCGGGCCGTGGCGAGCTTCGCGAGCGTGACCTCGTCGCGGGGCGGCGGCACGTCGGCGATGAGCGCGTTGGCCGCGTCAATGCGGAACTTGGGCTTGGACGTGCGCGCGGGAGCTCCGCGCCGCAGCCACGCGATCTCCTTGCGCAGCAGGTTTTGCCTTCGCGACTCTTTGACAAACGCCACGCGCTCGCGTTCCGCACGGGCCAGGGTCCACGCCGCGAAACCGCCCTCATATGCCCGCACCTGCTGGTCGGCGACCTCCCAGATGTGGTCGCACACCGCGTCGAGGAACCACCGGTCGTGCGTGACCACGGCGAGCGCCCCGCGCCAGCTCTTGTTGAGCCACTCGGCCAGCCAGTTGACCCCCGCGATGTCCAGATGGTTGGTCGGTTCGTCCAGGATCAGCAGGTCGGACGGGTGCACGAGCAGCGAGGCGAGCGCGATCCGCCGCCGCTCGCCACCCGACATCGGGCCCACGGGCTGGTCGAGCCCGAGCCCGCGCATGCCAAGCCCGTCAAGGATCTCGCGGATGTCGAACTGCCCGGCCCACTCGTGCTCCTTGTCAAACGTGCCCAGCACAAGCGAACGCACGGTCAAGGCCGGATCGAAGTCAACGCTCTGCGCGAGCATCGAGACGCGAAGGTCGCGCCGATGGGTGACCCGGCCCGAGTCGGGCTCCTCCACGCGGGCCAGCATTCGCAGCAGGGTGGACTTGCCCGCGCCGTTGAGGCCGACGACGCCCACCCGGTCGGCCTCATCCAGCCCGGCGGAGACCTCGGTCAGCAGCTGGCCCACCGGGCCGTAACCCTTGGCGACCCGGTCGAGATTCACGATGTTTGCCATATCGGGAGCTAGCCTACGCGCGCGCCTGGGACCGGGCCGTGGGCGAGCTGCACTTCGCGGCAGTCGCCATGCTCGCGCACCGCGTCGGCGATCTCGCCCGCGTGCGCCTCGTCATCGGCGAGGAAGACGCACGTCGGGCCACTGCCGGAGACCAGCGCGGCGTGCGCCCCGGCATCCCTGCCGGACTGAAGCGTCGTTTCCAGCTGCGGCATGAGGGAGACGGCCGCCGCTTGAAGATCATTTCCTAGTACCGCGCCCAGCGCCGCCGGATCGCGCTGGCGCAGCGCAGCGAGCAACCCGTCGGTGCTCCCCAGCGGCGCGCCGCCCTTGCCGGATGCCCGCAGCCGGTCGAGCTCCCGGTAAACGTCCGGAGTGGACAGCCCGCCGGCCGAGAACGCGATCACCCAGTGCCACCTGGTGGCCCGCGCGAGAACGGGATTGACCGTCTCGCCCCGGCCCGTGCCCAGCGCGGTGCCGCCGTAGAGCAGGAACGGCACGTCGGAGCCGAGCGTCGCGGCGATGTCGGCCAGGTCGGCGCGGCTGAAACCGGTATCCCACAAGGAATCGCACGCGACCAGGGTGGCGGCGGCATCGGCGGAACCGCCCGCGAGACCGGCCGCGATCGGGATCTGCTTGCGCAGGTGCAGCCGCGCCTTGGGCTCGACCTTGGCGGCCGCGGCGAGCGCCCGCGCCGCCCGGATCACCAGGTTGCGGTCGTCGAGCTCGATCTCACCGACGCCCTCGCCCTGCATGGTGAGCGTGAGCGCGTCGCCCGCGCGGGCGGTGATCTCGTCGTACAGCGAGACGGCGTGATAGACCGTATGCAGTTCGTGGTATCCGTCCGGGCGCAGCGGCCCGACGCCCAGATGCAGATTGATCTTCGCGGGCACGCGCACCCGCACCGGACCGACGGCCAGCTGCCCGTCCTGGTCGAGTGCCCACGCCTCTGTCACCGCAAAAGCCTAACCCTGGCAAGATCAGTGAAGTCAGCCACGTCCAGCTGTTCGCCGCGCGCACCGGGATCGATGCCCGCCTGGCGCAGCAGCCGTTCGGCCTCGGCCGCGCCGCCCGCCCACCCGGCCAGCGCGGCGCGCAGGGTCTTGCGCCGCTGGGCGAACGCCGCGTCGATCACCTCGAACACCGCCTTGCGCGGCACGTCCGAAGCAGGCGGCTCCCGCCGGGCGAACGCGACCAATCCACTGTCCACATTGGGCACCGGCCAGAACACCGCGGGCGGGACGCGCCCGGCCAGGCGGGCGTCGGCGTGCCAGGCGAGCTTCACGCTCGGTACACCATAAATTCGGGAACCAGGCTTGGCGGTCAGCCGGTCGGCGACCTCTTTCTGGACCATCACCAGGCCTTGGCGGATCGTCGGCAGCGCGGCCAGCAGGTGCAGGATCACCGGCACCGCCACGTTGTAGGGCAGGTTGGACACGAGCGCGGTGGGCGCGGGATCGAGGCCGTCCACCTTGAGCGCGTCGACGTTGTGCACGGTCAGATTGGCCGGATGGCCGCACGTCTCACCCAATGCCGTGGCCAGCTTGGCGTCGATCTCCACCGCGTGCACATGCCGCGCGACCGGCAACAGCCCCAGCGTGAGCGAGCCCAGGCCCGGACCCACCTCGACCACGACATCGTCTTCGCGCAACGAGGCCGCGGACACGATGCGGCGGATCGTGTTCGGGTCGTGCAGGAAGTTCTGCCCGCGCTTCTTTGTCGGCGCGACGCCCAGCCGCTCGGCCAGTTCCCGGATCTCGGCGGGGCCGAGCAGCTTGGTCATGAAGTCAGATCCACAGCCGGCCCAGCCACATGCGCCGGCTCCAGTCCGTGGTTGGGATCGACTCGCCCGCGAAGATCGGATAGAAGTAGGCGAAGTTGAGCGCCACCAGCAACACGAACAGGCCCAGGATGACCGTGCCCGTCATCAGCCGCGACTCGTCGTGCAGCGCGCCTCGGGGCGAGGTCATGATCGCGCCCAGCACATAGACCACGGCGAGGATGAGGAACGGCTCGATCGGGATGGCGTAGAAGTAGAACATCGTGCGGTTGTCGAAGTAGAACCACGGCAGGTACGTGAACGCGATCATGAGCAGGATGGCGCCCGCCCGCCAGTCGCGCCGGGCGACGCCGAACCAGATCGTCGCCACGATCGCCGGAATGAAGCTCCACCACAGCAGCGGCGTGCCCAGCAGCACGACCTCGGCCGAGCAGGCGGCCGCGCCGCACGGCAGCGTGTTGACGAAGAAGAACACGACAGGACGGCCCAGCAGCAGCCACTGCCAGGGGCGCGACTGGTAGGGATGGGTGGCGTCGAGCCCATTGTGGAACTTGAACGCTTCCTCGTGGTAGTGCCAGAGATTCTGCAGCGCGCCCAGGATCGGGACTTCGTTGCCGCCCGTGTCGCGGGTCCAGTGCCGGAAGTAGCCGGTGTCGGAGAGGAACCAGCCGGTCCACGTCGCCAGGTACACCCCGATGATGATCACTGGGAACAGGACCAGCCAGCCGAGCTCGTCGAGGATGGTGTCGATCACGGGCTCGCGCACCCCGGCCGTGCGGCGGGCGCCGATCTCCCACCACACGATGAGGATCAGGAACGCCGGCACGACGAACAGCGCGCTCCACTTCACGCCCGTGGCGCAGCCGAGCAGCGCGGCCGACGCCAGGCGCCACCACGGCACGGCAAACGGGGGCCGGTGCGAGCGGCCCCGCTTGGCCGGATCGCCGCCGGACGCGATGAACATGGCCCAGCGCCGCCTGCGCTGATCGCGGTCGAGCAGCAGCGCGCCGAACGCGGCCAGGATGAAGAACATGAGGAAGATGTCGAGCAGCGCGCTGCGCGACAGCACGAAGTGCGCGCCGTCGAACGTCATCAGCAGGCCGGCGGCACAGCCGAGCACGGTCGAGCCGAACAGCCGCCGGGCGATCCGCGTGATCATGAGCACAGACAGGATGCCCGCGACGGCCGCGCCGATCCGCCAGCCCAGCGTGTCGTAGCCGAACGCCTTGATGCCGAACGCGATCATCCACTTGCCCAGCGGCGGGTGCACCACATAACCCGGGGAGTTGTTCTTCTCGTCCCACTCGACGAGGTGGGTGAGCATGTCATACGCGTCGTTGGCGTAATAGACCTCGTCGAATATCTCCTGATTGGGGTGGCGGATGTTAATCAGGCGAAGCGCACTTGCGATGAATGTGACAAGCAGGGCCCACAGCCACGAATACGGGTCGAAGCGCCGATCGAGGGGTGCCAGCCGCTCCTGAACCGCGGCCATCACGCTCGACTTCACTGGGGTCGCCGTAGTCGTCACGGCTTGGATCGTAGTCTGCGAAGCTAGGTGACACATCTATGTGGGAGTCTTCATGCTCGTACTCTGCGGCGCGCCGCTCGGAAACCCGGCCGACGCGTCCGCCCGGCTGCGCGAGGTGCTCGCCACGGCCGGCATCGTGGCCGCCGAGGACACGCGCCGGCTGACCCGGCTCGCCCACGACCTCGACATCACCATCACCGGGCGGGTCGTGTCGTATTTCGAGGGCAACGAGCAGGCGCGAACCGGGGGTTTAGTGGAAGCGCTCAAGGACGGCACCACCGTAGCGTTGATCACGGATGGTGGCATGCCCAGTGTGAGCGACCCCGGATTCCGACTCGTCGCGGCCGCCGTCGAGGCGGGCATCCCGGTGACGTCCGTGCCCGGCCCCAGCGCGGTGACGACCGCGCTCGCGCTGTCGGGCCTGCCGCCTGATCGCTTCATCTTCGAGGGCTTCCTGCCGCGCAAGCCGGGTGCTCGCCGGGCTCATTTGCAGGGCCTGGCAAGCGAGCCCCGCACGATGGTGTTCTTCGAGGCGACGCATCGGATCGCGGACACGCTCGACGACATGGCCGCGGCCTTCGGGCCCGACCGGCGGGCGGCCCTGTGCCGGGAGCTCACGAAGACGTACGAGGAGGTCGTCCGGGGTGCGCTCAGCGAACTGCCGCGCGAAGTCAAGGGAGAGATCACGCTGGTCGTCGCCGGAGCGTCCCCCCGGCGCCCCGACGACGACCAGCTGCGGGCCGAGATCGCGGCACTCCTGGAGGAGGGAGTGTCCAAACGCGACGCCGCCCTGCGCGTGGCGGAGCAGCACGGGCTGTCCAAACGCGATACCTACCGGCTTACCGTCTCGGGGTGAACGAGGCGTCACCATGGGCCGAACAGCCGCTCTCCGTTCGACGAGATCGCCTGGCACATCTCGTCGAGCGGCACGCCCTTGACCCCGGCGAGCGCGCGCACCGTCACCGGGATCAGATAGGAGGCGTTGGGCCGCCCGCGATAAGGCATCGGGGTCAGATACGGCGCATCGGTCTCCACGAGAATATTTTCCAGGGGGGTACGCAGTGCGGCCTCGCGCAACTGGGGAGCGTTCTTGAACGTGACCGTCCCGGCGAAGCTCAGCGTGAAACCGCGCCGCACGCACTCGGCGGCGAAGTCGGCGTCGCCCGAGAAGCAGTGCATGACGACATCGCCCGGTGCGCCTTCGTCGTCGATGACGCGCAAGATGTCGGCGTGTGCGTCCCGATCGTGCACGACCAATGGCTTGCCCACCCGCTTGGCGAGTGCGATGTGCGCGCGGAAGCTGTGCTCCTGCGCTGCTCGCCCGTCCGGCTGGGTGCGAAAATGGTCCAGCCCCGTCTCGCCGATCCCGCGCACCCGCTCGTGCCCCGCCAGCTCGGCGATCCGGCCCAGCGCGGCGTCCACATCGGACTGTCTCGGTGCGTCGTTCGGATGCAGCGCAACGGTCGCGACCACCGCCTTGTGCGCGGTGGCAAGCGAAACGGCCCACTGCGACGACCCCACGTCGACGCCCACCTGCACGAGCCGGTCCACCCCCACCTTCGCGGCCGCCTCGATCTGCCGCGCCACATCCCACTCCACGATGTCCAGGTGCGTGTGGCTGTCGAGCACCGGCGACGGCAACGCCTCCGGCTCAGGCGGCAATCCCTCGGGTATCACCCCCACATGATCCCACCACCGACGCGGACGACGGGACCGATCCGGCTCAGCGCGATCGCCGATTCGGAGCAATGTAGACTTTCCCGCCGTTCGACCTGTGCAAGGTGAAGATCAGGCACCGTACCCTCATTCGGGAGAACCCGTGCACTTCCGCTCGCTGGACGATCCGGTCCGCGCATGCATGGTCCAGGAGCTCGACGCGGACATCGCGGCCGGTCGCGTCTATCTGAGCCGCCGGCTCACCGAGACCGGAGCCGCACGCTGGCCGGCCCTGCTGCACGAGGCACTTTCCCAAGGCACCCCGGCATCATTGGCCGCCGCCCTGCGCGCCGAAGGGTTGTTACACACGTCGGAATCCAAGCGCCGCAACGGTCGCGTCTTCATCAGCGACGTCCCCGAATCGGCCGCGCTTACCCTGGCGGAAGGTGAATACAACAGATTCTATATCCGTGGGGTCTGCATGCGCGCCATAGCGGAAGGCCGCAAGGTCACGGTTTACCGGGCCAAGGCCGTCCCCGTGCCCCGATCCTCGTCCGAGGCCCTCATCGGCACCACTGTCGATCCGGCCGCACTGCTTGAAGATCTCCGCGGCAACCCCGGCAGCGGATCGAAGCTCGGCATCCCACCCGGCCCCAACTCGGGGGTCAGCGTGTTCATCGGGTAGCGAGCGCGGGCATGTTCCAGCCGCCCGCGAGCCGTGACGGGTGGACGTTCCCGCCGCCGGCGGCACGATCAGAGGACCTTCAGGCCCGGGACGATGGCACGCGCTCAACTGTCGGCGGAAAACGGCACGGTTGCCGGCGGGCATCGGACGCCGCGTGTTCAGCGGATGTTCACATTGTCGGCTTACCGTTACACAGCGTGACGCTCATCAATGAGATCGTGACCACGACGGTGGTCGTCGACGGGGTGTCGTATCCGGCCGAGCCCGTCGCGGGGGGCGCGGCATACGAGGTGTTCAGCGAGGTGCCCGCGCCCGGTTTCCTGCGCATGCTGGCACCCGGCCGCTGGCCCTATCACCGCTTCGTCCCGTCAGAGGAGACGGGCGTCGAGACCGTCCTGCGCGCACCGGTGCGCCGGGGCATGAGCTGGGAGTCTATCCACAGGCTGAGCCAGAGCCCGCCGCGCGACGCCGCGAGCGCCGAGTTGGTCGCGGGCGTGCGCGCGACCGCCACCGTGCGGCGCGGCACCCGCATGGTCAAGCCGCTCACCGCGCGCGGTGTGACGGCCGTGCTCAAAGGCCACCTGCCGCATGGGTTTTGCTACCGCGAGTGGGACGTCGCCCACCTGCGCACACCGCTGGAACAGTCCATCCTGACCGGCGACGCGGCCGGCGAGGCGGCCTACCTGCTGCGCTGGCGGGCCATCGATCCGAGCGACTACCACGTCCCGACCGGCCCGGCGATCGCGGGCCTGGTGGCCATGCCACCACACGACCGGGTCGGCGCGCCCGTGCTGGGCACCGGCTTCACGCCGAGCGCCGCCGAGCTGATCCCCGAGTGGATCACGGCGGACTTTGCCAACCTGCCGCTGCCGGCAAACGCCGCTCTGGTCGCCTATGCGGCCGACGGGACGGAGATTGTGTTGTACGCCTTCCAGCCCGAGCAGCGTGGCTGGGTGCGGATGGTCGGTCCGCAATGGCGGCACCTGGCACCCGACGACCGCGAATACGTGCCGATTCCCCCGGGCGAGCAGAGCTCCCGCCTCGTGGGCATGTTTCGCGGGGAGGAATACGACGCGGTGGCCGACCCGCCCGACGAGTTCCGCGTGCTGGCGATGAACCGGGCCGCGCGCTATCCGGTCGAGTCGCTGCTGCGGCGCACCCGCTATGCCCGCTGGCGCGGGGCACTGGCCACCGTGCTCACGCAGGAGTCGTCGTGGACGCGGCTGCGCCTGTGCCGGCCCGACCCGGCCAACGTGGCCGCGCTCGGCGCCCAGTGCTATGAGCGCGGCGTCTATGAGGTGTGGGCGCCCACCAATGAGGTGGACACCCACACCGCTAACCTCAACTACTCAGTCTAGCCAGCTCATCGTCCACAATGGACGGATCCAGCTTCTTGAACACCGGCGTGGGCGGTGCGATGGGCGTGCCGACCGTGATCGGCGTGGACTCCCACACGCTCGCCTCCGACACGTAATCACCGGTCAGGATCGGGTAACCGGGGCCACCGTCCAGGTCGGACACCTCGACTATCTGCGGCATCGGGGCCTTCACCCCCGTACCTCCCAAAAGATTGTGAATCTTTTGGGAAGCGTGTGGCAGGAACGGTGTCAGCAGCGTGTTGCAGTCGTTGATGGCCTGCAGCACGGTGTGCAGGATCGTGCCCAGCCGCTCCGGGTCGTCCTTGATCTTCCACGGGGCCTGGTCGGACAGGTATTTGTTGGCCGCGCCCACGACCCGCATCGCCTCGGTGATGGCCGCCTTCTGCCGGTGCGCCTCGATCAGCTCGCCGACGGTCTTGAACGCGCCCTTGACCTCCGCCAGCAACTCCTTGTCGGCGTCTGTCAGGGGCCCGACGGCCGGGACCTGTCCAAAGTTCTTGGAGGTCAGCGCGAGCGAGCGGTTGACCAGGTTGCCCCAGCCGGCCACGAGCTCGTCGTTGTTTCGCCGCAAGAACTCCGACCACGTGAAGTCGGTGTCGGTGGTCTCCGGCCCGGCCACGGCGATGTAGAAGCGCAGCGCGTCGGGTCCATAGCGCTCCAGGAAGTCACGCACATAGATGACCACCCGCCGGGACGACGAGAACTTGCGCCCCTCCACGGTCAGGTATTCCGACGACACGACCTCGGTCGGCAGCGCGAGCGTCCCGTAATCCCCCGGGTCGGCGTTGTAGGCGAGCAGCTCGGCGGGCCAGATCTGCGAGTGGAACGTGATGTTGTCCTTGCCCATGAAGTAGTAGGAGCGCGCGGCCTCGTTCCACCAGGCGTGCCAATCATTGCCGGTCCGCCGGCCCCACTCGATCGACGCCGACAGGTAGCCGATCACCGCGTCGAACCACACATACAGCCGCTTGTTGGGGTTGTCTTCCCAGCCGGGCAGCGGCACCGGAATGCCCCAGTCGATGTCGCGGGTCATCGCGCGCGGCCGGATGTCGTCGAGCAGGTTGAGCGAGAACTTCAGCACGTTGGGCCGCCAGCCCTCGCGGCTGCGCAGCCACTCGCCGAGCTGCTCGGCCAGGGCCGGCAGGTCGAGGAAGAAGTGCTTGGTCTCGACGAACTCCGGCGTCTCACCGTTGATCCGGGAACGCGGATTGATCAGATCCTGCGGGTCGAGCTGGTTGCCGCAGTTGTCGCACTGGTCGCCACGCGCGCCGTTGTAGCCGCAGATCGGGCAGGTGCCCTCGATGTAGCGGTCGGGCAGGGTCCGCCCGGTAGACGGCGAGATCGCGCCGTGCGTGGTTTTTTCGATCATGTATCCATTGCGGTGCACGACCTTGAACAGCTCCTGCGCCACGATGTAGTGGTTGCGGGTCGTGGTGCGGGTGAACAGGTCGTAGCTCAGCCCGAGCGCCGCGAGATCCTCGACGATCACGCGGTTGTAGCGGTCGGCCAGTTCGCGCGGGGTGACGCCCTCCTTCTCCGCCTCGACGAGGATCGGTGTGCCGTGCTCGTCGGTGCCGCTGACCATGAGCACGTTGTGCCCGGCCATCCGCATGTAACGGCTGAAGACGTCGGAAGGGACTCCAAAACCGGAAACATGGCCGATGTGTCGCGGGCCGTTGGCGTACGGCCAGGCGACAGCCGAGAGAACGTGACTCATAAGCAATGAGCCTAGTAGGCGGCCGAGCGGCGGCAAGAGGAGGCGGCGCGGCCTTGAGCCAGGCGCAACTCGGAGGTAAACCAACTTCCTCCCGGTTAGGGCCGCTTTGCAAAGGCGACCGGGGCCAACCGCGCAGCGCCGAGGCGAGACCGCTGCACCCTCGAACACAGTGCTCTCGGCGCGCCCACTGGGTTAAACCCGACTCACTAGGGTCAAATTGGTCTTTATGCCGGAAAACAACCCATGGTCTCCTCCTGCCTGGCTCGGAGAGCCCTCGAACGCGCCTCAATCCGAGGAGCCTTTCACCCTCCCGGCGCAGGAGGTCCCGCGCGACCTGTGGTTCCCCGCGCGCCCGCAGGAGCGGCCGGCCCCGAAGCCGGCCAGGCGGCCGCGCTCGCTGGCCTTCGCGCTCCCGTTCATCATCCTCTTTGGACTGCTCAGCGCGTTCTTCAGCTGGGTGAGCGCGGAACCGCTCTGGCTCGCGGTCGGCCACGGCACCTCGGGCACGGCCACGGTCACCCGCTGCGTCGGCGAGGGGATGACCCGGCGCTGCCTCGGCGATTTCACCGCGCGCGAGTTCGCCGTCACCGGGATCAGCGTGCTCGGCCTGGTCGACGCGACGCCGGGCACGACGGCACGGGCGCACATGGTCAGCGAGCGCAGCCAGCGCGCCTACGCCGGGGGTGGCGGGTTCGTGCTGCGCTGGCTGCCGGGATTGACCCTCGTGATGCTGTGCGGGCTGGCGATCGCGATGGTCACGGGGGTGCGGTGGCTGACCGACCGGCGCGAGCGATGGGCCGCGTTCGGCGTGAGCATGGCCGGCCCCTTCCTCGTCACCGTGGGATTCCTGGCCGCGTCGTTTTAGATCGCGGCGATCGCGGCGGCCACGAACAGGATCTGCTCGAGGATCCGCGGCACCAGCGGGGTGGCCGGCCGCCCGCCGAACGGGACCTTGCGCCGCGCGGCCGACACGTTGGCCGGGAACATCGCCACCATGAGCAGTGCCAAACAGCCGGCCGCCCATGGAGCCGTGGCCGGGATCAGCAGGCCGACCGCGCCGGCTATCTCCAGCACACCCGTGATGGTGACGAGGAGATCGGGCCGGGGCAGGCTCGGCGGGACCATGGCGATCAGGTCGGCCCGCATCTTGGGCACGAAGTGGGCAGAGGCGGTCACGAGGAACATGAGTGCGAGCCCACCGCGCAGCGACTCCGCCCAGGGGAGGCCGAACAACTTCGACACGGCGAATCCGGAAACGAGGGCGATCAGTGGGGCCATGTCAGGCATGCTATCTTGTCAGTGCCAAGTTTGGGGTGTGACGTGCGACAACAGCCATACCATCACGGGGATCTGCGGCGGGCGCTGCTCACCGAGGCGGTCACGGTGATCGGCGAGTCGGGTCCGCATGCGGTGAGCCTGCGCGATCTCGCGCGCCGGACGGGGGTGTCACATGCCGCTCCACAACACCACTTCGGAGACAAGGCAGGGCTCCTGACCGCGATCGCCGCCGAGGGTTTCGAACTGCTCGCGCGATCCCTGGAGAGCGCGGGCGACGACCTGCTCGACGCGGGCGTGGCCTATGTGAGGTTCGCGACCTCGCATAAGGCCCACTTCGAGGTCATGTTCACCCCCGCGCTCTACCACGCCGACTCGCCGGAGGTCGCCGCCCCACGCGAGCGCGCGGGTGAGGCGCTCGCGGCGCGCGCCCCGAAGCGCCGCGAGGCCCGCCTCGCGGCATGGTCGATCGTGCACGGCTTCGCCACACTCTGGCTCTCCGGCGCCCTCACCGACATCGGCGACGACCCCGCGGCGGCGGCACGACCGGTGATTCGGTTGCTCTTGCGCTAGCGACCGGTGGTCCGGTGCGCAATGAGCCGGAACACGCAGTCCATCCGGCCGCCACGGGGCCCATGCTAGGGAGCCGCCAAAGCCTCGGTCGGCGATAGGCGGGAGGCACGGATGGCCGGATACAGGCCGGCAATCCCTCCAATGACGACGGTCGCGCCGATGCCCCCGGCCGCCGCCCAAGCGGGGATCACCGCCGGCCAGCCCTGATACAGCGCATAACCCGTGGTCACCGCGGCACCGAGCAGCACACCGCCCAGCCCGCCGAGCAACGAAAGCAGCAGCGATTCGGCGAGGAACTGCGTGCGCACCTGGCCCCGGGTCGCCCCCAGCGACCGGCGCAGACCGATTTCCGCACGCCGTTCGAGCACCGAGATCACCATGGTGTTGGCCACCCCGACCCCGCCGACCAGCAGCGCGACCGCACCCAGGCCCAGCAGCAGACCGGTGAACGTCTTGCCGGTCGCCTGCTTCGCCGCGAGCGCCTCGGACGGGCGCGACACGTCGACCTCGTTGGCCGCGCCCGGGTTGGCCGTGGCGGCGAGCACGTCCCGCACAGCGGTCACCTGGTCGTCGTCGCAACGGGTGTAGACGGTCGTCGCGTGGCCGTCGAAGTCAAGATGGTCCTGCGCCGCGGGCCAGCCGATGAGGGCAGCCGTGTCCAACTCCGGCGCGAGCGGGATGGGGTCGAGAATGCCGACGACGACGAACCACTCACCGCCGATCAGGATGCGCACCTCGGGCGAGGCGTGCCCGATGCCCAGCCGTTGCGCCGCAGTGGATCCGAGCACCGCAGCGGGGTACCGCTCAATGGCGGGATTGAGCCACGTTCCACTTCGGACACTCGCGCCAATGGTTTCGGGCAACGTTATCCGAGCCGCCAATGCGGACAGTCCGTTGGTCTGCGGCGCCGGGATCCGGTCGGAGCGATAGACCTTGGCGTCCGGGATCCGCCCGACCGCCGACACCGCCGACACCGGACCGATCCGCCCGATCATCGTTTCGGCCTCCACCGGCAATCTCGCGTTGTCGCCGAAGAACGTGCGCCCCGGCGAGGCCGTCAACAGGTTGGTGCCCAGCGCGGCCAGCTGCCGGTCGAGTTCGGCCCGCGACGATGACGAGATCCCCACGACAGCGACCATCGCCGCGATCCCGATCGCGATGCCCAGCGCGGACAGGAACGCCCGCAACGGTCTGGTCCGCAGACCTGACCCACCGACGCGGATGACGTCCCCTAAACGCATGCGTGCGGGCTTCACTGCACCACCCGCCCATCGAGCATGTGGACCCGCCGCGGCAGCGAAGAGGCGATCTGCTGGTCATGCGTGATGACGATGACCGTCGTTCCGGCGTCGTTGAGCTCACGCAACAACAGCATCACGCCCTCACCCGAGGCGGAGTCGAGATTGCCGGTCGGTTCGTCGGCCAGCAGCAGTGGCGGGCGCCCGATCACCGCGCGGGCGATGGCCACGCGCTGCCGTTCGCCTCCCGACAACTCGTGCGGTTCGTGATCCCAGCGATGGCCCAGCCCCACCCGCTCCAGCGCCTCCATCGCCCGCCTGCGCCGCTGTTTCAAAGGAGTGCCCGAGTAGAGCAACCCATCGGCGACGTTGTCCACGACCGGCACCCGTGGCGCGAGGTGAAACTGTTGGAACACAAAGCCGATCCGGGTCGCGCGCAGCGCGGACAGCTGCCGGTCGGACAACCGCGCGACGTCATGCCCGTCGATGAGCACCCGGCCGTCGGTCGGGCGGTCGAGCGTGCCCAGCACGTGCAGCATCGTCGACTTGCCCGACCCCGAAGGACCCACGATCGCGGCCAGCTCGCCCGTGCCGATCTTCAGGCTGACCCCGGCGAGCGCGGTGACGCCGCCCGGGTACACCTTGGTCACGTCCGATACCTCGATCATTTTGGCATCCCGACGGTCATGCCTTCGGCCACATCCGGGCCCGAGACCTCGACGTGCCCGCCCGCGAACAGGCCGGTCTCCACGCGCACATAGCGGCTCGCCGCGCCGTCGACGACCTCCACGCCATATCCGCCTTCGGCGAGCGCCACAAGCGCCGCGACCGGCACGGCCAGGACGCCCCGGCGTTCATTCACCGTGAACTCGATGTCGACCGCGGCGGCGTCGAAGCCCTCGGCCGCTTTAGGATCGGCCAGCGAGATGATGGCCTCCAGCCGCGTCTGCGACTGCTGCCCCTGACCGGACGGCGCCTCAATCACGCTGTAGACCTTCTCCACCTTGCCCGAAACGCTTGCGCCGCTTGGCATTTCAATTTTCACGTGGGTACCCGGCACAGCCATGCGCTGATCGGCCACGTCCAGCCGCGCGGTGACCAGGCGGGTGATGCCCGTGTGCGTCAGCAGCGCCTGCCCCGCCTGGGCCGGCTGGCCCAACTCCAAGCGCAGCGTCTCCACCCGGATCGCCTCCGACACGAACACGACCCGGCCCAGCTCCACCCGGCCCGTCTCCGGCAGTCCCAGGTCCTCCTGCCACTCGCGCACCGCATCGGCCGTGCCCGACGTGAACTCCTCGTCCACGCTGAACCCCGTGTAGCCCAATGCCCGCAGGGCCGTTTCGAGCTGCCTGACGTCCGCGCCCTCGGTGCCCGTCCCGAGCGGTCGATAGGCTGGCTCCGCGCCATAGAGCAGCACCACCGGGTGGCTGTCCACCTCGTACAGCACCTGCCCCTGCTGGATCACCGACCCCGCGACGGGCAGGCTGGTGACGGTCCCCGGAATCCGGTTGATCAGCGAGCTGGCGGGGCCGTGGCCCAGGTCCCCGGTCACCTCCTCGGTCGCGCGCAGATCCTGCCTCGTGACCTTCGCCGTGTTCGGCGGGAGCTGCTTTTCCCATGATGCGGCACCGGCCGTGGGCCGATTGGCGACTACAAATCCAGCGGCCCCGGCCACGAGCACCGCCAGCGCGAGCGGGACGATCCAGCGCCTCACCGCGTGCCCGCCTGCAGCAGCGACTGGCACTTCTCGCGCGCCGCGGGGAAGTCCGGATCCGACGCGAGGGACGGGTCGATGCGGATCGCACCGTCCTGCGGGTCGGGGAAGCTCGCCACCCCGTTGTCGCGCATGCACTGGGCGAACTTGCGCTGCGCCTCCTGCTGCTGCGGGTTGCCGCCCTGGCCGCCCTCGCCGAACGGCTGGAACTCCTTGCACGCCTGCATCGCCGCCTGCACCTTGGCCTGGTCCGTACCGGGGCCGAAGCGCATCTGCACCCGCCCGGTGGCCGGATCGGGGTCAGGCACCTCCACGCCCTTCTCGCGCATGCACTGCACCCACTTGAGCGCCTTCTCCTGCTGGCTGAGCGCACTGCTCGCAACCGGGTGCGGGGACGTGCTCCCGCCAACCGAGGCGACCCCGTTGTTGTTGCCTTGCTCACCACCGCAGCCTGTGACCGCGAACAGCAGCGCGATCGTTATGACCTTCCGTTTCATGGCTGGCAGTCTTGGTGGGGCCCGGTTTCCCCGGCGTTATCGCACCCGTTAACGCCGAAGAAACAAGCCCGGGCAGGAAGGTGTACCCATGCGGGTTCTAGTGGTCGAAGACGAGCGCGTGCTCGCCGAGGCGATCGCCGAATGGCTGCGCGACGACGCTCACGCGGTCGACATCGCGCTCGACGGCGACGCCGCGCTGCAACGCCTCGGCGTCAACGACTACGACGTGGTAGTGCTCGACCGGGACCTGCCCCGGGTGCACGGCGACGACGTGTGCCGGGCGCTGGTCGAGGCGCAGTCGCCCGCGCGGGTGCTCATGCTCACCGCCGCCGCCGAGATCGGTGATCGGGTGGCCGGGCTGCACCTGGGCGCCGACGATTACATGCCCAAGCCCTTCGCGTTCCCGGAGCTGGCCGCCCGCGTGCTCGCGCTGGGCCGCCGATCCCGCCCGGCGGTCCCGCCCGTGCTGCGCCGTGCCGGGATCGTGCTCGATCCGGGGCGGCGTCAGGTCGCGCGCGATGGCCGATACCTCCCACTGTCCAAAAAGGAGTTCGGGGTGCTGGCGGAGCTGATGCGCGCCGACGGCGCGGTCGTCTCGGCCGAGCAGTTGCTGGAGAAGGTGTGGGACGAGCACACCGACCCGTTCACCTCGGTGGTCCGCATCACCGTGCTCAAGCTGCGGCGCAAGCTCGGTGATCCGCCGGTCGTGGAAACCGTTGCGGGCGTTGGATACCGGATCCCATGAGGCGCCCACGCCCGACGCTGCGGCTGCGTCTGACGCTCGTCTACGGCGGGCTGTTCTTCGCCGCATGGATCGTCCTGTTAGGAGTGACCTACGTCCTGGTCGACTCGAAACTGCCGCGCGGTGTCAAGATCCTCACCACGACGGGCGAGCAGTCGCGGCCCGTGCTCAGGACGGCCGACGGCGAGGTGCTCAATGCGACCGAGGCCGTGCGCTACTTCAGCGACGAGCAGGCCCAGCTGCGTGAGGAGTCGCTGTCCCTGCTGCTGACCCAGGGCGGGATCGCCATGCTGGTCATCGGCAGCGTGTCCATCGCGTTCGGCTGGCTCGTGGCAGGCCGGGTGCTCGGGCCGCTGCACCGGGTCACCGACACCGCCCGGCGCATCGCCAATGCGCAGATCGCCGACCGCAGCCTGCACGAGCGGATCGCCCTGGACGGGCCCGACGACGAGGTCAAGGAGCTGGCGGACGCGTTCGACAGCATGGTGCACCGGCTGGACCAGTCGTTCGATGGCCAGCGCCGGTTCGTGGCCAACGCCTCGCACGAGTTGCGCACGCCGCTGACCCTCAACCGGGCACTCGTCGAGCTCGCCATGCATCGCAAATCGGCCTCGGCGGACGTCAAGCAGCTGGGCGAGTCGCTGCTGGAAATCAACACCCGGCACGAGCGGCTGATCAACGGGCTGCTGCTGCTCGCACGCACCGAAAACGAGATCGTCGAGCGGGTGCCGGTGGACCTCGCCGACGTGGTGACACACGTTGTGGCGCAAGCGGATCGGGCCGGGATCACGGTGCGGGAGGAGCTCGCGGCCGCGCCGACCGCGGGCGACCCGGTGTTGCTGGAACGGTTGGTACAAAATCTTATCGACAACGCTATCCGGCACAACACGCCTTCCAACGGCTATGTCCGGGTGATGACGCGGGTTCGCGGCGGCTCGGCCGAGCTCGAAGTGCGCAACAGCGGGCCGGTCATCGCGCCATACGACATCCCCACGCTGTTCGAGCCGTTCCGGCGGCTCGACACCGACCGGCTCGTCACGACGGGCGGCGCCGGGTTGGGCCTGTCCATCGTGCGCTCGGTGGCGCGTGCCCACGGCGGCGCGGTCACCGCCACCCCACGCGAGGGCGGCGGCCTCGTGGTGGCCGTGACTCTGCCACTGACCGGGTGACAGCATCGGTCCGCGGCAACCAGGACGACCGCGCAGAAGCTCCAGATCAACCCGCGATGGCCGCGTGGTGCTCCGACGCCGGGCGGCAGCACCTGCTTGAGCCGTTGCCGCCGGGCGCGCCCCCTTGTCCGATCCTCGCCGAGCGCGGCCCTGCGCGCGGTCACACGGGTCGCGCTCGACGAGGTCTGGTCGGCGTTGCGCTGCCGGCCGGAGGCCTAAACCACCACGCCGTCGATCTGTAGCGTTTGGACGGACGCGGCCGCGAACGGCACGACCACGCGCTTGTTGCTGACCCGCATGTCCGACCGCGCGGTGTACCGGTCCGAGCTCGCCGGCACGGTCGACCACCGGGGCACGACACCGTTGGTGCCGCCGCTCACCTGGCTGAAGCGGGACAGGTCGAAGGTGAGGGTCTGCGCGGCGCCCGTGTTGACCGCGACGATGACCAGGCGGCGTGCCGCCGGGTCGTAGGCCGCGGCCGCGTAGCCCACACCCGTGTCGATGACCCGCATGCCCGGCTTGATGTGCCGCGTGAATTGGGCCAGCACATAATATTTCGTCTCTACCGCGCCCGCGCGCAAGGTGTTGGCGTCGTATCGGATGGCGCCCCAGCCCGCGGTCGGATCCATCACCTGCCAGTAGCACCACGCGGTCGGGTGCAGCCAGCGCCAGTCCAGGCACAGGTTGCGAGCGGTGGTGATGCCGGTGCCGTCGCTGTCGCCGTGCTCGGAGTTCCAGAGGATCTTGCCAGCCGACCGGGCCTGGTTGTAGACCAGGTCGCGGCGGCCGCCCGCGCCCTGGTACCCGTGCACGTTGATCTGGCGCACGAGGGCCCTGGTGGCGGTGTCGAAGCTGTTCCAGGTGCTGACGGCCTGGTCGTAGAGGGACTCGTCGGAGGCGGAGATCAACACTGCGGACAGGCCCTGCCGGTCCAGCTCGGTGCGCATGTGTGCCAGCACGCTGCGCTGCGTGGTCGGGTCGATGTGGCAACCCTCCTGGGTCCCGTCGGCCCGCCACCAGTTCGCGGACGGCTCGTTGAACGGGTCGACGGTCCGGAAGGTCACGCCCCAGTTGTCGCGCGCCCGGCGTGCCGTGACCGCCAGGTGCAGGGCGTGCTGGCGATGGTTCCACGATTGCAGGTTGAGCCCGCCGTTGGCAGCGCCGGACGGGTTGTGGTTCAAGCACATCCACCACATCGGGGAGTTGGCGAACAGCTCGCTCATAGCACCCCGCTGGGTGGCCTTGACCAGCATGGCGCGCTGCTTGACGTCGACGTTCCAGTTCCACGCCGTCGAGTTGGGGTCCTCGTTGCGCCAGTCCTGCCAGAAGCCCTCGATCTGCTTGAACCGTGGGATGTTCGGCGAGGCCACCATGGTTTCGCCGTTGACGCTGTTCCAGCTGCAGGCGCCGAGGTTGTAGCGCGCGATGTTCAGGCCGAGGCCCGGCAGGTTGGTGCCGTTGTAGGACACCGTGTTGGTGGTGAAGAAGATGTCGGCGAAGTCGTCGCGATCGCCGAACACGTTGGCCCACCAGGCTAGCGAGGTCCCCCAACCCTGCCACGCGCCGAAGTCCGCGCCGGGGTTGATGGCGATGGTGGCGTCGGCACGCGCCGCGCCGTCCGCCAGCGCGCTGCCTACAGCACCCGCTCCTGCCGCCGCGAGGACGGTTCTCCGTGTAACCACGACTCCTCCTGTCAACACGATCGAAACACACCACATCGTCAGACGTCATTGGAGCGGTGTCAAGGACTTCGTCAAAGGGTTGGAAAAAGCCTCCCTCTATGCTGGCGTGCGTGTCGGAACTGACCTTCATGACCCCGGCGGCCACCTGGGACGAGGCGTCGCCGGTCGGCAACGGCCGCCTCGGTGCGATGGTGCACGGCGGCTTCCCGCTCGAACGGATCGGCCTCAACGAGGACACGTTCTGGTCGGGACCGGCCGACACCGAGCCGCCGGTCATCCGCGCCGGCCTGCTCGAACAGGTGCGCGAGCTGGTGCGGTCCGGGCGAGCGGTCGCGGCCGGCGACCTGCTCCGGCAGACCCAGGGCGGCGACGCCGAGGCTTTCCAACCGGTGGGCGATCTCGAAATTCTGCATCTGGTACCGGATGAGCCCGCGGTCTCCTATCGCCGATCGCTGAATCTGCGCGACGGTGTCGCACACGTCGACCGGGATCGACTACATCAGCAGGTGCTCAGCAGCGTTGACCATCAGGTGGTGGCGGTCCGGCTGGAGACCGACGATCCGGCCGGCCTGCACGTCAAGCTGCGCTGGGTCACACCACAGCAGCGCGCGAGCATCCGCGCGATCGGATCCGACGGCCTCGCCCTGCTCCTCGCGGCGCCCCGGCACATCGTGCCCAATGCCGGAGTCGTCTTCGACGACGACCGGCACTCCATCCGGGCCGCAGCACTGTTGCATGTGGACTCCGACGGCGACACGGTGGTCGAAGACGGCACCGTCATCGTCCGCGGCGCCACCGGCATCACCGTCTACATCGCCGTCCGCACAGGTTTCGAAGGCTGGGACAGACCGCCCGTTCGCGACTCCGAAGCATGCCTCGCGCTGTGCGCACAAGACGTGTCGGCTGCTCGCACGGCTGGCTGGCACGCGATTCGTTCGGCGCACGTTGCCGAGCATCGCGCGCTGATGGACCGGGTCACGCTCACCCTCGACACGCCGGAGGATCGCACGGATCTGCCGACCGACATGCGGCTGCGGCGGCGCGCCAACGGTGAGCCAGACGAGCAACTCGCCGTGCTCGCGTTCGCGTTTGGGCGCTACCTGCTGGCCGCCTCGTCCCGCCCTGGCACACAGGCGACACACCTGCAGGGCCTGTGGAACCGCTGGGTGACCCCGCCCTGGAACTGCGACTACACCGTCAACATCAACACCGAGATGAACTACTGGCCCGCCGAGACCACCGCGCTGGCCGAATGCCACGAGCCCCTGCTGCGCTTGGTGGCCGAGCTGGCACAGGCCGGACAGGAGACCGCGCGGGCCATCTACGGCGCCAGGGGCTGGACCTGCCACCACAACACGGACCTCTGGCGGATCACCGTGCCGGTCGGCCGGGGACTCGGCGATCCAATGTGGTCACAGTGGCCGATGGGCGGCGCCTGGCTCGTCACCCATCTGGCCGAGCACTGGCGCTTCGGCCGCGATCTCGGCTTCCTCGCCGAGGCTCTCCCGATCGCGACCGGCGCGGCGCTGTTCGTGCTCGACCTCCTCGTCGAAAACGCGGACGGTCAGCTGGTCACGTCGCCCTCGACCAGCCCGGAAAACCAGTTCCACACCGACGATGGCCCGGCCAGTGTCGATATCGGTACGGCAATGGACCGCACGCTGGCCCGGGAACTGTTCGAGTTCCTCATCGAGGCCGAAACAGCGCTCGAATCCGCCGGACGCTTGGTGCCACCCGACACGAAGGCCGCCATCAAAGAGGCCCGCGAGGCCCTCCCCCGCCTCGCTCCCCTCCAGATCGGCGCACAGGGCCAAATCCTGGAATGGTCAGCCGAATACCCCGAGGTCGAACCGCGCCACCGCCACGTCTCCCACCTCGTGGGCATCTACCCTGGACGCGTCGCTACGGCCGACCCAAAACTCCACGCGGCAGCACGCCGCTCACTCGAACTACGCCGAGACGCCGGCACCGGATGGTCCATCGCTTGGAAAATCGGCCTCTGGGCCCGGCTCGGCGACGGTGATGCCGCACACCGGCTGATCGGCGAATACCTGACCCCCGTCGAATACGACTCGTCCGGCCACGGCGGTGTTTATCCGTCCCTGCTCTGCGCACATCCGCCGTTCCAGATCGACGGCAACTTCGGTGTCACGGCGGCGATCGCCGAAATGCTTGTGCAAAGCCACGGCATCGACGACGGCCTCCCGGTCATCGACATCCTGCCCGCCCTGCCCGCCCAATGGCCGTCCGGTCGCGTCACCGGCCTGCGCGCCCGCGGTGGGATCACCATCGTCGACCTCACCTGGTCCGACGGCGCCCCGACCAGCCTCGTGCTCAGCGCCACCACCGACACCAGCGTCATAGTCCGCTGGCACGACCACACCCACAGCCCTCACGAACACCACCTCACCCTTACCCCCACCCTCGTCCCCGTCCTCCCGCGGCACTAACTTCATGATCAACCTCATTGGCCGGTCAACGCGGCACGCCACGACTCCACTGTGGACACCCCAGAGTTCTTGGGTTCGGGATTACTGAAGCGATCCCTACGTCGAACTGGAGCGGTGGTGGGCTTGATGTGCTTGCGCATTGGTTTTGCGTTCAGAAACCCGAGGCGATGAACGACCAGTTCTGCGGGAATCCGATGTCCGCCAGCCACGTGACGGCTTGGGGTGGGAAGTCGGGCCAGGTGCGCAGCGCTTCATGCCGCCGGTTGAGCCTGCGGTCGAGGAAGCGTTGTGTGCGGATGAGCCCGTCGGTGGCTTCGGCGGGTGTCATTGCGCCGCGTGCGGCTGCTGCCGCGTATTCATCGAGGTCGAGGACGCGGTAGGGGTGGTCAGGAGGTCCGACGATGACGTCGATCCACAGGTCTTCGACGATCACCTCGTCATTCGCTTCGGTCACCCTGACCAGATCGCAGTACCACCAGCCTTGTTGCTCAGCGGGGAAGATGACCGGCTGGTTGATCTGGAACCCGTCGTCGAGCAGGACGAAGCTGCGCTGTCGGTAGTGTGTTCCGTTCAGCTCGAATCCCCAGTCATAGACGATCACATCGTCGAGCCGGCGTCCTTCGGCACGCACTCTGTGGTCGCGGATGACCGTCACACGAGTCAGCGCCGCTGCGGGGTCGTCAGTCACGGCACGCAGCTTCCCATGGTTGCTCTCAAGCTCGCATCGGCTATTGCGTGGGCCCGTTGAAGTCGGGGTGGCCGACGGTTTTGAGCTGTTGGGACTCAGCCCGAACAAGCGGCGGCCGGTGCAGCGTCATCGCGACCTTCCCCATCACCGACCGGCCGCCTGCCGGCTGCCGCGCGCCTGCTGGCGTGTGGGTGCGTTGAGGCGGTTGAAGGCGTTGGTGACGGCGATGTTGAGCAGCAGCCCTGCGAGCTCCCTCTGGTCGAAGTACTTGGCGGCCATATCCCAGACCTCATCTGGTACGGCGTCGGGCCTGTCGGCGAGCCGGGTGACCGCCTCGGTCAGGGCCAGCGCCGCGCGTTCCTCGTCGCTGAACCAGGGTGTCTCGCGCCATGCGGCGACGGTGTCGACCTGTTCGTCGGTGGCGCCGTGCATGCGCAACTGCTGGGCGCCCCCGGCCACGCACGGGCTGCAGCCGTTGATCTGGCTGGCCCGCAGATGGCTCAGCGCCAGCAGTTTGCCGTCCACGCCGCAGCCTTGAACGGCGTGGTTCACGGCGATCAGTGCCTGCATCGCCTCGGGGATCAGGATCGCGGGGTTCGGCATGCGCTCGATTGACATGGCTTGCTCCTTAGCCGTGCGTGCGTGGTGACGAGAGTCATCCGACCACCAGCAGGCCCCGGCGCGCTCCCTCCATGGGACACCGTGGGACAGACGAGACAAGGTCTAGCAGCGGAAACGCGGCTGAGCGCGGTCATCGTGGGCTGGGACGGGGTACCGTGTTGCAGGTGTCGAGGGTCCAAGATCGCCTGGTCGCCCAGCTCACCAAGCTGAAGGAGCTGAGCGGGCTCAGCCTGCGCAACCTCGCGCGCCAGTCGGGCCTGAGCAGTTCGTCCCTGTCTCGCTACCTGACCGGCCAACTGGTGCCGCCGTGGGAAGCCGTGGTGGCGCTGTGCCGGGTCGTGGGCCGCGATCCCCGCCCGCTGCGGGCGTTGTGGGCTGAGGCGTCCAAGGCGGGAGCGGCACCGGCCCCGCGCAGGAATGACCTTCCGGCCGACCTGTTGGACTTCACCGGACGCGAGGCGGAGTCGGCGCGGGTGGCGCAGCTGCTGCGCACCACCGGCGCGGTCGTGATCGACGGCATGGCGGGCGTGGGAAAGACAAGCCTCGCCGTGCATGTCGCGCACCGGCTCGCTCCGTCCTTTCCAGACGGTGCGATTTGCCTTGACCTCCAAGGCTTCACGCCCGGCCAGGAGCCACTGGAGCCGTCGGCCGCACTGGGGCGGTTGCTGGGCGCGCTCGGTGTCTCACATCCCCCGGCCGACGCGACCGAGCGTGCCGCACTCTGGCGCTCGGAACTGTCCCGTCGGCGGGCGCTGGTCGTGCTCGACAACGCGGTGGACGCGGAGCACGTGCGTCCGCTCCTCCCAGGAGCGGGGAAGTCCGCGGTTCTGGTCACCAGCCGAAACCGGTTGGTCGACCTCGACGCACTCGCGCCGGTCTCGCTGGAGCCACTGCCCAATGAGGACGCGGCGTCGCTGTTCGGCCGGGCGTCCGGGGTCGACCTGACCGAACCGGAGGCGGTCACTCAGGTGCTGCGGCAGTGCGGCGGGCTTCCGCTGGCGCTGCGGATGGCGGGGGCCAGGCTTCGCCACCGTCCGGGTTGGACAATCGCGGTGCTTGCCGAGCGGTTGCGCGACAACGCCGGCCGGTTCGACTCCGTGTTCGGCATGTCGCTGCACCAGCTCGATGCCGTGCAGCGCCGTGTTTTCCGGTTACTCGGAATTTTTCCCGGTACCGATTTCGACGCGGCGGCGGCCTGCGCGCTCACTGACCTGACCCCCGACCGCGTCAACGCCGCACTCGAAGAATTGGTGGACGCGCATTTGGTACAAGAGCCATCCCCCGGCCGATACCGGCTGCACGACCTGATCCGGCGCTACGCGGCCGACCTCGCCGCCGAGGAGGAGCCAGACCCCGACGCCGCCCTGCAGCGGGTGCTGAACCACTATCTGGCGCAGGCCGTCGCCCGCGATCGGATGCTGCCGCTCCAGCAGCGCAAGGAGACCTCACCTGGCGACCCGGCCAAGGCCATGGCGTGGTTCGACCTCGAATATCCCAACCTGATCGCCTGCTTCGACACGGCGGTGCGGCTCGGCGCGGACGAGGTGGTGGCCGAGCTGCCGCAGACCATGCGAGCCTGGTTCTTCCGGCACCGCGGCACCGACGACCAGCTGCGCCTGCTGGACGCAGCCGCGGCCGCAGCCGCACGCCTCGGCCGCGACCAGCAGCGGGCCTCGCTGCTCATGGACCTCGGCTTCGCCCGCGCCGCGGCCGGACGTCTCGCGGAGGCACTCGCCGCCTACGAACTGGCCGGACAGTCCGGTTTGGACGACGACCAACTCGCCGCCGCGCTCGCCCTGCGCACCGGCTTCGTACTGCGTGATCTCGGCGACCTCGAAGCCGCACAGGCTCAATTCCGGCTGGCACAAGGTTTGTTCGAGAAGACGGGAAATCGCGGTGGGCGGTCCCAGGCGCTGGCCTTCGACGGATGGGTGACCCTGCACCTCGGCCGGCCGCAGGAAGCCGCCGAACTCGCCCGTGCCTCAGTGGCGCTGGCCGATGGGCCCGCCCGGATAACCGGGCTGGGCACACTCGGTGTCACGCTGGCGTCGGAAGACCCGGCAGAGTCGCTGAGAACGCTGCACGAGGCTTTGCAACTGGCAGAGCTGCCGCACAACAAGGCCTGGTGCCACAACAATCTCGCGGTGGCGCTTCGCATCATGGGCTCGCTCGGCGAGGCACTCGAACACCATCGACAGGCCTTCGAGTTGCTGGAGCCACTTGCCGAGGCGCAACTTGAGTTCGAGTTTCTGCATGCCTATGCCGAGACGTGCCGCGCGGCGGGTCGTCACGATGAGGCACTCGCATCGCACGAGCGCGCCCTCTCGCTGGCACAAAAGCTCGGGCGAGAGCCGGCCAAAGCCGGCTCCCCCGAAGAGTCCGCCACCTAGGGGTTCAGCGCACCGCCTGCTTCACGAGGGCGGCGACCTTCTTCTCGCCGGCCGCGGTCAACGCCGGCAGGGCGAACGAAGTGGCCCACATGGCACCGTCATCGAGCTTGGCCACATCACTGAAACAGAGCGTCGCGTACCGCGTCTTGAATTTGTCCGCGGGCTGGAAGTGGCACACAATCTTGCCGTCCTTCGCATACGCGGGCATCCCATACCACAGCTTCGCCGTCAGCGACGGTGCACTGGCCTTGATGATGGCGTGCAGCCGCTCACCGATGGCCCGGTCCGACTCCGGCATCTCAGCCAGCTTCGCCAGCACCTCAGCCTCGGTGTCCACCTTGGCACCGCGCGGGCGCCGGGCAGCCGCCTTCAGCTCCTTGGCGCGCTCCTTCATCGCACTGCGCTCCGCGTCGGTGAACCCGTCATAGGTCTCGGCGGTCTTCGTCGTGGCCATGTCATGTCTCCTTCATCGCTGTCTTCCTGACAGGAGCCATCTGACCACCGGCCCGGCAACCCCCGCACCGTCCGTGGGACACCATGGGACACCCGTCACACCGCCTACCTGCACAAACAACCACTCACCAGCGCGGCCCAGCTTGGGACAGCTGGGTGGCAACCCTGGCACGGCCTCCGGGTTTGCCGTCCCGCAGTTGCCAGAAGGCACGACAAGGCGGCTGGGCAGGATGATCGCCGCAGCATGAACTGCGGGCAGGGGCGGCGGCCGATGCCCATGCCGCGCCCGAGAGGTCGTCGACGCGTTCTTCGCGGCGGCCGCGGACTGACCGCCCCAGCCTGGCCGGCCAGCTCGTGCCGTCATGGGGTCGCGTGACCGCATGACAAAATCGGCCGGGTGCAGATCGGGATGCTTGGCCCATTCGAGGTTCGTACGGACGACGGCGTCCTAGCCGACGTGCCGGGCGCCCGGTTGCGTGGACTGCTGATCGCCCTCGCGCTCGAACCGGGCCACGTCGTCTCGAAGACGGCGCTCGTCGACTGGATCTGGGGTGAGCACCCGCCCTCCGACGCGGCGAATGCCTTGCAACGCTTGGTTTCCCGGCTGCGCAAGGCGCTGCCGGACGGGTTGGTCGAGGGCCACACGAACGGCTACCGGCTCACGGTGGAGCCAGACGCCGTCGACGCCGTGCGGTTCGAACGCCTCATCGCCCAGGCCCGCGATGACGACGATCCGCTGCGGCTCCGGCGGCTGCGCGAGGCCCTCGCGTTGTGGCGCGGTGCGGCCATGCAAGACGTCGGTCTGCAGGACAGTGCGGCGTTTGACGCGGCGGTCACCCGGCTCGACGGGCTACGCCTGACCGCCATGGAGGATCGGTTCGATGCGGAAATCAGCCTCGGCCACGGTGCGAAGCTGGTCACGGAACTGACCGATCTGGTCGCCGCCCATCCGGTACGGGAACGGCTGATCGCTGCGCTGATGCGTGCCCTCGCCGCGACCGGTCGCGACACCGAAGCGCTGCTCGTGTATCAGCGCACCAGGGAAGCCCTGGCCGACACGTTGGGCGTCGACCCCTCACCGGAGCTGTCCGCACTGCACGTCGCGCTGCTGCGGGGCGAGTTGGGACGGCGGGAGGAGGACCGGAAGTCCAACCTGCGGGCCGAGCTGACCAGTTTCGTCGGCAAGGACGCCGATGTCGCCGCCGTCCGCGAACTCATCGCCGAACATCGGCTCACCACCCTGATCGGGCCGGGCGGCTCGGGAAAGACCAGACTGGCCACCGAGACCGCGCGCACGCTGCTCGGCGACCTGCCGGACGGGGTCTGGCTGGTGGAGCTCGCCGCCATCGGCGCGGACGGTGACGTGGCGCATTCGACGCTCGCCGCGCTCGGCCTGCGGGACGCGCTGCTCGGCGAGGCACCGGACGCGGAGCCGACGGCTCGGGTCATTGCCGCGGTCCGTGAGCGGGCGATGTTGCTGATTCTGGACAACTGCGAGCATGTGATCGAGTCCGCGGCGGCATTCGCCCATCGGGTGCTCGGGGAGTGCCGGAGGCTGCGAATCCTCGCGACGAGCCGGGAACCGCTCGGCATCATCGGTGAGGCGCTGTGGCCGGTCGCGCCGTTGAGCCTGCCCGCAGACGACGCCGACCCCGGCGAGATCGAGTCCTCGCCGGCCGTCCGGCTGCTGCGGGACCGTGCCGGCGCGGTGCGCAAGGATCTCGCGATTGACGCCGACACATTGGGGACCATGGCGCGCGTTTGCCGGGCGCTGGACGGGATGCCGCTGGCGATCGAGCTCGCCGCGGCAAGGCTGCGCACCATGCCCCTGGATCAGCTCGCCAATCGGCTCGACGACCGGTTCCGCCTGCTGACCGGCGGCAGCCGGACCGCGCTGCCGCGGCACAGGACGCTGCGTGCGGTGATCGACTGGAGCTGGGAACTGCTCACCGACGCCGAACGGATCGTGCTGCGCAGGCTCTCGGTGTTCTCCGGTGGCGCGAGCCTGGAAGCGGCCGAGCGGGTCTGCGCGGGCGATGCGGTCGAGGCGGGGCAGGTGCTGGATTTGCTGACCGCGCTGACCGAAAAGTCGCTGGTGCTCGCCGAGGGCGATCTGGCGCCGCGCTACCGGATCCTCGGCACCATCAAGGAGTATGCCGCCCACCGCCTCACCGAAGCATGGGAATCGGATCTGGTACGCCGTGCGCATCTCGCGTATTTCACCGAGCTCGCCGAAACCGCGGAGCCGCATTTCCGCCGCGCCGAGCAACTCGAATGGCTTGCCGCGCTTGGGATCGAGCACGACAACATCGTTGCCGCGATGCGCGGTGCGATCGCGGCGGGCGAGGCGCAAGGGGCGATGCGGCTCGCTGCGTCCGCCGGCTGGTACTGGTGGCTCGGCGGGCACAAGGTTGAGGGCAACGAGCTGATCACGGCAGCCGCTACCGTGCCCGGCGAGGTGGCCGACGAGCTTCGGGCCGTGGCGTACGTGTTCCTCGTGTCGTTCATGGCCTCCGGGCAGCACAGTGATCAGTTCCAAGCGGCGGATTGGATCCACCAGGCTTACGAAATCAGCCGGCGTGTTCAGGGCCGTCACCCGGCGCTGGGGTTCATCGTCCCGCTGGAACGCATGGTGAACGCGCCGGACGAGGCCCTGCCCGCGTTCGAATCACTGCTCACTGAAGAGGACCCCTGGGTACGAGCACTGGCCCGGCTGCACCTCGGCAAGATGCGGATCATTCTGGGCCACGACGGCCGGGATGCGGACGCATACCTTGAGACAGCGCTCACCGAGTTCCGCGCGATCGGCGAACGGTGGGGGATTTCGTTCGCTCTGGCCGAGCTGGCGGACCGCATCGCCGCGCGCGGCGAGTTCGCCGGTGCGTGCGAGTACTACGAGCAGGCGATCGCGGTCGTCACCGAGTTCGGTGCCATCGAGGATGTCGTGCGGATGCGGTCGCGACAGGCCCAGCTGTACTGGCTGTTGGGCGACGAGGGCTCCAGCGCGGCCGCCATGGCGCAGGCGCAGCGGTCCGCGGAACGAGTCGCCTGGCCGAATGCGCTGGCCGAGCTGGCCCTGACGAAGGCGGAGCTCGCGCGCTGGGGCGGCGACACCGAGCAGGCACACCGGCAACTCGACGTCGCGACAGCGATGCTGGGCGACGACGCCGAGCGGGCAAACGTCCGCGCGGTAACGCACGACCTGCTCGGTTACCTTGCCGAGGATCTCGACCAGGCCCACGAACACCGAGTGGCGGCCTTCGAGGCGGCGTCCGGGGTGGGGCACGCGCCCCTGATCGCGCAGATCCTCGTCGGGGTCGCGGACCTGGCACTACGCCGTGGCCAGTACGAGCAGGCGGTGCGGCTGCTCGCGGCCAGCGCCCGCGTACGCGGTCTACAGGATCGTTCCCAACCGGATGTGGACCGGATCGAAAAGGCGGCACGGCGTCGCCTCGGTGACACGCGGTTCACCGAGGCGACGCGGGAGGGGGCGCAGGCGAGCTGGCGTGAGTTGGTCGCGGTCAGCCTCGCTTGTTGAACTTCGCCCGTGCCCACAGGTAACCGACGACAGCGATCCCGACGCACCAGGCGATCGCGGCGATCGTGTGGCCGGTCGACGGTGTGCCGTTGAAGAACCCGCGCAAGGCTTCGATGATCGGCGTGAAGGGCTGATACTCCGCGAACTCCCGGGCTCCGGGACCCATCTTCTCCGCCGGAACGATCGCGCTGCTCAGGAACGGCAGCATGATCAGCGGCACGGTGGCGAAACCCGCGGATTCCAGGGTTTTCGCGGCCAATCCCATGGCGATGGTGAGCCAGCCGACCGCGAATACCGTCAGCAGTAGGATTCCGATCGCGCCGAGCCAGTGCGCGAAAGTCGCGGACGGACTGAAGCCCATCAGGAAGGCCACCCCGATGATGGCCGCCAGGGCCACGGCAGTGCGCACCACGGTGGACACGACATGACCGGTCAATACCGCGCTACGGGAGACATCCATCACCTTGAACCGGTTGATGATGCCTTTCGTCATGTCCGAGTTCACGGCCGTCGCCGTGGCGCTGAGCCCGTATCCGACGGTCATCATGAGCATGCCCGGTGTCGCATAATCGATGTAGTCGACGCCAACGCTGAAAGCGTCGCCGAACACGTACACGAAAATCAACATCATCACGATCGGCAGCAAGATCGCATTGAACAGCGCGACCGGGTACCGAACGGTGTGTTTGAAGTTGCGACGCAACATGATCGCCGCATCGGTCAACGGCGCCGAAGTGGTACTCATTGGGCGTTAGCCTCCACACTTGAGTGGCCGGTCAGGGCAAGGAAAACATCGTCGAGGTCCGGCGTGTGCACGGAGAACTCCTCGACGTCAATCGCATACTCATCAAGCCGTTCCAGCAGGGTCCGCAACGACTTCACCCCGCCGTCGCCGGGCACCCGCAGGGTCAGGTTCTCGTCATCCGGTGTGGAGTTGGTCAGCAGCCGCGCCGCCGCGGCCAGCCGCGCGGCGTCGGGGAACCGGAGCCGGACGTGGCCGCCGGGAATCTGCCGCTTGAGCTCGTCGGGGGTGCCCTCGGCAACCAGTTTGCCCTGGTCGAGCACTGCGATCTGGTCGGCGAGCCGATCGGCTTCCTCCAGATACTGGGTCGTGAGGAAGATGGTCATCCCGTCGGCCACCAACTCGCGAACGATGTCCCACATCATCCGGCGGCTGCGCGGATCCAGGCCCGTGGTCGGCTCGTCCAGGAAAATGATCTGCGGCCTGCCGACCAGCGTCATCGCCAGATCCAGTTTCCGGCGCATGCCCCCGGAGTAGGTCGCCGCCATCTTGCGCGCCGACTCCTTCAGATCGAACCGGTTCAGCAGGTGCTCGACGACCCGCTTGCCCTCGCTGCCTCGCAAGTGCTGCAGATCCGCCATCAACCGCAGGTTCTCTTCCCCGGTCAGCAGATCGTCCACCGCCGCGAACTGACCGGTGACCCCGATCGCCGCGCGCACCGCCTTGGTCTCGGACGCGATGTCATAGCCGGCAACGCGCACCGTCCCGGCGTCGGCCTTCAACAACGTGGTCAGTACGTTCACCGTCGTGGTCTTGCCGGCCCCGTTCGGGCCGAGCAGGGAGAAAACAGTGCCCGCTCGGACATTCAGGTCGATGCCGTCAAGGACGATTTTTTCTTGGTACGCCTTCCGGAGCCCGGAAGCCGCGATCGCCAAATTTGTCACGCCATCACTGTCATCGGCCGGCCTGACACGGACCTGCCCTCACCCTGACACGGCTCCTGACACGGCGTCCCGATCGGAACCCGCGAGGCGGTCCGGGTCTATCGAGACTTTCGGCCGGGGTCTTCGCCGGCCGGCGGCCTGGCTGCTGTTGCGGCCGCTTCGAAAGAAGTGTCGTCATCACCGATGACAACCCGGGCGGAAGGTCGTCTGTGTATGCATCCGACCTGACACCGAGGAGACACAACCATGACCGCCGTACCCCCGATCGTCGACCGCGCCGCCTGGCTGGAGCAGGTCGCTGAGCTGCGCAAGCGCGAGAAGGCCCACACCCGCGAGGGCGACGCGATCGCCGCCGCCCGCAGACGGCTACCGATGGTTGAGGTCGACCCCTCGGCCAAGCTCGTTGGCGCCGGCGGGGAGGTAACCCTGCTCGACGCTTTCGAGGGCCGTTCACAACTGTTCGTGTCATACCACATGTGGCACACCGGCCGTGCCGCCGCCGGCCAGTGCGAGGGCTGCACGTCCAACACCGGACACGTACTCGAGCTTGGCTACCTGCACTCGCGCGGCGTCACCTTCGCCGTCTTCTGTCAGGGTCCGTTCGAGGAGAGCAACCGGTACCGGGAGTTCATGGGCTGGGAGATGCCGTGGTACTCGGTGCCCCAGGCGTCCGTCGAACAGCTCGTCGCCGGGCGGCACTTCGGGATGAAGTGCTGCTACCTGCGCGAGGGCGACCGTGTCTTCGAGACCTACTGGACGACCGGGCGCGGCTGCGAGCCGATGGGCAGCTCCTACGCGATGCTCGACATGACCGTCTACGGCCGTCAGGAGACCTGGGAGGACTCGCCCGAGGGCTGGCCGAAGCGCTTCGACTCCAACCGCCCCGGCGACGCGTTCCGCCTCGACGGACGGCCGATCTCGCAGTGGTCGCGGATCGCCGCCGGCCGCTCCGACGACCTCGGCGCTTCACCTGTGGCCGACGCTGGGCAGCATTGTCATTGAGGGCAGTTCGATCCGGACGGCGAGCGAAGGCGGGTGAGTAGGTCACCGGACCCGGGGTCAGTCGTCGATTGCCTGGTAGACAGCGGTCCAGAAGTCGTTCCACATCGGCAGCCTCGGATCGCCCGCGTGCGCCCGCTGCATGATGAAGATCGTTGTCATGTCCTCGGCCGGATCGTTGTACCAGGCAGTGCCGTACTTGCCGGACCATCCGTAGCTGCCGGCCGAGGGTCCCAGGTGCGTGCGGCGGGTGCGGACCATCATCCCGAAGCCCCAGCTCGTGGTATCGAAGTACCCCGGCCAGAACCCGGACACCACCTTCTGCGCCGGGGTCAGGTGATCGCTGGTCATCAGCGAAACCGACGGCCGCGACAGCACGCGCTCGCCGCGGTAGGTACCGCCCGCGAGCAGTGCCGAGGCGAAGGCGAGATAGTCCTCGGCGGTCGAGACGAGCCCGCCGCCACCTCCTTCGAACACCGGCGGCCGGCTCCACTGCCCGTCAGGGCCGTCTTCGACGACCAGCTCACCGGTCGCGGCAGCGTCGCGCTCGTACGCCGTAGCGAACCGGCCGAGGCTCTCGCCGCGCACGATGAAGGCCGTGTCCTTCATCCCGAGCGGGTCGCAGATCCGCTCGCGCAAGGCATCCCCCAAAGACATGCCAGTGGCCCGCGCGATCAGCACGCCCGTCACGTCGGCGCCGGTGTCGTACATCCACCGCTCACCCGGCTGGTGGACCAGCGGCAGCGCGCCGAGCCGGCGCAACCACTCGTCCGGCGGCGGCGCGCCGATAGCCTCCAGCGCGTCGGAGATCGGGATCGTCCCCGGCTCGGCAGGGACCATGCCGGTGCCGAGAGTGAAGGTCAGCAGATCCCGCAGCGTGATCGGGCGTTTCGCCGCAACGGTGTCTTCCAAGGGCCCGTCGGGATCGGCGAGCACGGTCATGTCCGCCAGCTCCGGCAGCAGCGCGTCGACCGGGTCATCCAGGCGCAGGGTGCAGTCCTCGACGAGCGTCATCGCACACGCGGCGACGATCGGCTTGGTCATCGAGGCCACGCGACAGACCGTGTCGCCGGCCATCGCCGTCCTCGACCCTTCGCCATCGAACGCGAGATTGCCCGCTGCTTCGATGTGCACCTCGCCGTGGCGAGCCAGGACGGCCACCACACCCGGCACGAAGCCGGAGTCGACGTGACGCTCGAGCAGCTCTCGCACCCGAACCAGCCGTTTCGCCGAGAAGCCACCAGTAGTCACGGTCTCCCCCTCATCTCGTCCGTTCGCAAGTTACACGGTGCGCAAGGACGTTGATCGGGAGACCCGGCCGGGTAGTGCCGCTCATCTGCGGATGCGGATGTCCACGGATCCAGACGGCGACTGGCCGATACCCGTGGCGCGGGCTGGGCACTGTCACCCTGGTCCCGGCGCACCGTGGCCGGGTCCTGGGCCGGATGAACGCACCCCGGCCGGCCGCTTCCGGCCCACCTCGGATTGGCTTCGCCCAACCCCATCTGAACCGCTCGCACGCTGGGC
Source organism: Allorhizocola rhizosphaerae (assembly GCF_003426775.1). Taxonomy (GTDB): domain Bacteria; phylum Actinomycetota; class Actinomycetes; order Mycobacteriales; family Micromonosporaceae; genus Allorhizocola; species Allorhizocola rhizosphaerae. Next base: position 40,857 of record NZ_QJUG01000058.1, read on the forward strand.
CAGATTGGACGAGGCCGATCCCGGGTAACCAGGCCACTGACCCTGAGTATTCGCCCCCTGAAGGAGCACCTCCAGTGATCGCCATTCTCGCCGCAGTACTGTTCGGGCTCGCGCTTTTGCTCCAGTTGACCAGCACGAGCTTCGGCACCGTCATCACCGCCGCCACCCTGACCACCGCCGGGCTGCTATGCGTGGCCTTACATCTGGCCGGCGTCGCCACCGCCATTCCCCGCTACCGCCGCCGATGAAATAAGCGATGTGCGGGGCACGACGGTCACGGCAACACGCGTGACCGGCGGCAGTGGCCTGGCAGTCGAATATTGCCCGCATCGGCCCCACACCGCGACAGCGGCACGCGGCGGTCACGTTCAGCCACAGGGTCTTCGCCAAGCCATGAAGCTGCTGTCGCTCGACCGCGGTGACCGGCTGGCCACCGCACCAATACTGCAGATCAGCCCGTACCAGGAGGCACCATGCGCATCGGAGCAGTCATCGCCGTCATTTGGCTGATCATCGGCCTGGTAGCGGCGGGCCAGCGCGGATACTTCAGCGGCTCGGAGAAAAACTGTGCCGACGCCGGAAACACCATTCTCACCGTCATC
>NZ_QJUG01000059.1 GCF_003426775.1 Allorhizocola rhizosphaerae
CTCCTGCCCGCCGGGCCGCCTGCGCACCCGGGCCGCGGCCGACGCCGCGCGGATCCACAAGGCACGAAACGGTAACCACAGCGCGAGCGCGATCAGGATGGGCACCCCGCCGGTGAGCCACGCCAGCACGGTCGCCAGATCGCCGACCGCCTCCTGCTGAGTGCGGCCCGCGTCGGCGATCCCGCGCGCCGCCTCCGCCGCGCTGCCGAACGGCGCGGCCACGTTGCGCCCGATGAGCGGCACGGCGGCGGCCCGGTTTTGCGCGTCGGTGAGGTCGGCCGCGAGCCGGTCGCCCGAGCTTTCCAGCTTCTGGCCGGGCACGGCGAGCTTTTGCACGAAGTGATACAGCCAGACCGCCGACCAGATCCACAATAGACTCCAGCCGGCGAGCGCCAGGTCAGCAACGATCTGCCGGGTCAACCGCCACGGCCGCTCCGCATACACCTTCATGGGTATCACTGTGCCCGATTACGCACCCGCTCACACGGGATCGTGCTGTGCCACCACGTCGAGTCTCGTCCAGGTTGGACGTATTCCTGGAGCGCGGGATCGGCGCACGCGGCCTGGGCGTTGCGCACCACCTGGTCCCATGGCCAGGTCGTGGTCCGGCCGTTGTCCACGCGGAAATTGAAGATCACCGCTACGGAGAGAACAGCGATCACGCCTATCGCGGGCCATGCCGACTTATGAGGCCGCAGGACGGCCGCGAGCGCCACGTAGAACAGCAGAGCGGGAGCGATCAGGTAGCGCGGTTGCGGGAATCCCGAATTGGTGATGGCCGCGAACAGCACGAGGCTGAACCCGAGCGCGGCGGCGGCGAGTGGCCAGTGCGGCCGCGTCACCTTGGTCAGCGCGCAGGCGATCGCGGCCAGCACGATGGCCCACGCGAGCACGATCAGCGCGATGTTGGGCGCGGGCGTGGGCGTCACCGGGTTGCCGGACGGCTCGACGCCCGGACCGCCGAGCCAGCGCTCGCCCAGCAGGGCCCGCGGCACGAGCCACGTCACGTACTCGTTGAGCACCCACACCGGGTCGTATCGCTGGCAGCACACGTGCGACCGGCTCGCCTTGCCCAGGGCCAGCCCGAGGAAGTGCAGGCCCATGCCGGCGAAGTAGGCCAGGGGTACGAACCACTCGCGCATCTTCCACAGGCGCCAGATCGCGAGCGGAGCCAGCACCGCCGGGATGATGCTGCTGAACGCGATGAACGCCGTCGCGCCAACGGCGACCACCTGGCCGGTTTTGGAAGCAGGGCGCCACAGCATGAGCCAGAACAGCGCGTAGAGTCCCGGAAACTGCAGCGTGGCCACGTCGTTGTCGGCCTGCGTGCGGGCGAGCGGGAGCAGCACGACCGGCGCGGCCACGAACAGCCGCAGCCACCACTGCTCGATGAACTGCCCGCCGGCCGTGTATGCGATCGCCCCATACGACGCCGTGATCAGTGCGGCCGATGTCGACAGCAGCACGGCCGACCACGACACCGGGAAAAGCGAGACGATTTCGGCCAGGACGCGCGGGCCGATGTGGTAATAGCCGTTGAGCGACTTGAACAGATTGTGCCGCAGCGTGTCGGTGAGCGCGTCGTTCAGGAAGACCTGGGCGTCCTCGATCCACACCGAGTTCAATGAGCCGGGCCCGCGGCTGCGCAGCAGGCTCAGCGCCGCGCCGGCGCATATGGCCAGTCCACCCCAGAGGATGCGGTACCGCGTCGAGAACGCTTGCATCCTGCGCACATTAGGGCATGCGCGTTATCGGGGCGCGACGGGGTACAGCATGCTATTCATTTAGGATATGAGCGAAAAAATCCAACCATTCCGGATCAGCATCCCGCAGGCCGACCTCGACGACCTCAACGAGCGGCTGCGCCGCACCCGCTGGGCCAACGAACTGCCCTCCGACCAGCGTGGCAACGGTCAGCAGCACGGCCCAATCCCGCCCGGTTGGGAGTACGGCGTGCCCGTTGACTACGTGCGCGAGCTGCTCGACTACTGGGCGCACGGGTTCGACTGGCGCGTGCAGGAGGCCCGACTCAACGCCTATCCGCAGTTCATCACCGAGATCGACGGGCAGACCATCCACTTCGCACACCTCAAGTCCAAGAACCCCGACGCGCTGCCGCTGATCCTCACGCACGGCTGGCCCAACACGTTCGCCGAATATCTCGGGCTGGTCGACGAGCTCACCGACGACTTCCACCTCGTGATCCCGTCACTGCCCGGGTTCGGGTTCTCCGGGGCGACGCGGGAGAAGGGGTGGGACGCGCAGCGCACGGCGCGGGCATGGGCCGAACTCATGCGGCGCCTGGGATATGAGCGTTATGGCGTGACCGGCAACGACGCGGGCGCGATCGTGGCTCCGCTGCTGGGGCGCGTCGATCCGGCGGGCGTGGTCGCGGTACACGTCAATCAAATCTTCTCCTTCCCGACCGGCGACCCGGCCGAATTCGAGGGGCTGTCACCGGAAGATTTTCAGTACCTTCAATTCCTCCAGTCGTTTGTGGAGCACTCCGTGCACGACAAGCTGCAGCAGGCGCAGCCGCAGACGATCGCGCACGCGCTGGCCGACTCGCCGGCCGGGCAGTTGGCCTGGAGCGGGCAGCTGTTCGGCAACTCGCTGCACCGCGAGGACATCCTCACCAACGTGTCGATCTACTGGTTCACCAACACGGGAGCCTCGTCCGCGCGGTTCTACTACGAAAACCACCACGCGCAGCAGCCGAAGGAGCCCACGACGGTCCCGCTCGGCCTGGCCAGCTTCGCCTACGATTTTCGGCCGCTGCGCAGGTTCGCCGAGCGGGACCACCAAAACATCGTGTCTTGGAACGAGTACGACCGGGGCAGTCACTGGGCCACACACGACGCGCCAGACCTGCTGGCCGCCGACATCAAGCAGTTCTTCAGCAAGACTGTTTAGCTTGCTCCCGCCAAAGCAAGTCGCGTGGATCGCCCCGGAAGGCGCCGTCTTCCCTGGCGATCCTGGGGCCCCTACCCAAGATCGCGCAGTCCAGACGCCGCCGGGCGATCCACCCTAAGCACGCCTCTCCCCGGCGTGGGCGACCGCATCCCGGACGATGTGCGCGATGTGCTCATCGACCAGCGAATAGGCGATCTCTCGCCCACGCCGCTCGGCCCGCACCACCGCCGAGCCGCGCAGCACGCGCAGGTGCTGGGACACCAGCGGCTGCGGCACGGCTAAGGCCTCCACGAGCTCGTGCACATATCGCTCACCGTGTCGGGAAAGCTCCGTCACGATGGCAACCCGAACGGTTGCTGCCAATGCCCGCAGAAGATCGCTAGCACGTTGATACGCGTCGGAATCGGTCACGAGACTCACGGTAACTTGTCATCCCTCGAGTACCCACTCGGGCGGCTCCCCGGCTGAGCCGTTACTCACCCGCTTTCGCCTGCGCAGCAACGGGCCGGCAAGCACCATCAGCACAAAAAGAGCGATCGCGGTGAGTACGACGGTCGCGCCGGTGCCCGTGTCGAGGCGCAGCGACAGGAAGAATCCACCCGCCCCGGCGCCGACCCCGCCCAGCATGGACAGCAGCATGGTGCCCGCGAAGCCGCGCGAGAGCTGCTGGGCCGCCGCGACCGGCACGACCATGAGCGCGCTGACCAGCAGCAACCCGACCGCGCGCATCGCCACGGTCACGGTGACCGCCGCCATCACGGCGAGAAGCAGGTTGAGCAGGCGGACCGGAAGCCCCGAGACCTTGGCGTATTCCTCGTCCTGGCAGATCGCGAACAGCCACGGGCGCAGGCCGAGCGTCACGAGGAGCACTATCGCCCCGAGCACCGCCATGACGATCAGATCGTCCTCGGTCGTGGTCAGCGGGGAGCCGAACAGATATGCCATCAGGTTGGCGTTGGACTTGCCCGGGGCCAGCCCCACCAGGAATACGCCGCCCGAAATCCCGCCGTAGAACAGGATCGCCAGCGCCATGTCGCCCGAGGTGCGGCCGCGGGAGCGGACGAGCTCGACCGCGATCGATCCCAGCGTGGCCACGATGACCGCCATGAGGACCGGTTGGGTGCTGGTCAGCAGGCCCAGGCCGACGCCGGTCAGCGCGATGTGCCCGATCCCGTCGCCGATCAGCGACATGCGGCGCTGCACCAGATAGATCCCCAACGATGGAGCCACCAGCCCCGTGATCAGGACACCGAGCAGCGCCCGTTCAAAAAGATCCATTTCTATCTGGTACCCCAAAAGCCTTCGCCGTGGTCGGGAGCGTGTGGATGAACATGATCATGGTCGGGATCGGCGTGGTGCCCGGCCGGCTCGGGGACGGGCCCGTCATGGGCGATCACGCCATCGTGCACGACCACGGCGCGGGTCACGACCGGGCGCAGCGGGCCGAGCTCGTGCGCGACCAGGACCACCGTCCCGCCACCATCGACGAACACGCGCAGCGCGTGGGCGAACGCCTCCTGCGAGGCGGCGTCCACCCCCGCCGTCGGCTCGTCGAGCACGAGCAGATCGGGCTCGCCCGCGAGGGCCCGCGCGATGAGCGTGCGCTGCTGCTGCCCACCGGAAAGGGTCGCGACCGGGTCCTTGGCCCGCGAGCCCAGGCCCACCATGGCGATGGCGTCGTGCACGGCCTTGCGGTCGCGCGCGCCCGGCGGGCGCAGGAAGCCGCGCTTGCCCAGCCGGCCGGCCGCCACCACCTCGCGCACGGTCGCCGGAACCCCACTGCCCGCGCCCATCCGCTGAGGCACATAGCCGATCCGCCGCCACTGGCGGAAGCGCCGCAATGGTGTCTCGAACAGCTCCACCGAACCGTCGCTGAGCGGCACGAGCCCGAGTGCGGCACGGATCAGGGTCGACTTGCCGCTGCCGTTGGCGCCCAGGATGGCGAGCACGTCTCCGGTGTGGACGATCAGGCTCAGGTCGCGCAACACGGGGCGGCCGCTGAACGCGACCGCCCCATGCTCAATCCGAAGGACCGATGTCATGCACAACCTAACGCTTCGCGCAGGGTTTTCAGATTGGCCCGCATGACCGAAAAGTAGTCGTCGGTGCTGCCCGCCGCCAAACCCTCCAGCGGGTCGAGCACGGCGGTCTTCGCCCCGACCTCCTTGGCCAGGGCCTCGGCCACCTTCGGTGAGACCAGCGTCTCGAAGAAGATGGTCTTCGCGTCGTGCTCCTTGGCCTCCTCGGCGACCTCGGCCAGGCGCTGCGGCGTCGGTTCGGCCTCGGGGTCGAGCCCGGTGATGCCGATCTGCTCCAGGTCGTAGCGCTTGGCCAGGTAGCCGAAGGCGGCGTGGCTGGTCACGATCTCGCGGCGCTCGCACGTCTTGAGCCCGGCGGTGAACTCACCGTCCAGTTTGGTCAATTCGGCCTTGAGCGCTTGCGCGTTGGCCGTGTAGTCGGCCGCGTAGGTCGCGTCGGCCTTGCCCAGCTGGCTCGCGACCGCCTCGGCGATCGTGGCCAGGCGGGTCGGGTCGAGCCACACGTGCGGGTCGAGCTCCTCGTCCTGCTTCGCGTCGGGCGCGGGGGACGGCTCTGTCTCGTGCTCGTGCGCCTCGCCCTTCTCCAGCGGTGTCACGGTCGTCACGTCGAACGACTTCGCGGCCGCGTTTTGCTCGACGGCCTTGTCGAGCTCGGGCTGGAACCCCTTAAGGTAGATCACCAGGTCGGCCCCTGCCACCTGAGTGATCTGTGAGGGCTTGAGCTCCAGGTCGTGTGGCTCGGCGCCCGGCTGGGCAAGGTTGGTGACCTGCACATGGTCGCCGCCGACCCGCTGGGCGACGAACTGCAGCGGATAGAAGCCCGCCACCACGTCAACCTTGCCCGGCACAGCGGGCTCGGTCCCCCCGCCGCACGCGGCAAGGGTGGTCAGCGCGGCAGCGGCGATGAGAATGCGGCTCAACATGACCTCCACTCTCCCCAAAATGAGAATGATTGTCAAAACCGCATGGGTCCATGTCCTAGCCGAAGATCAAGATTAGCGCCGTGATCACCAGCAGGACCAGCACAAATACCCGCAAAATGCGGGTGGAGTTCGGCTGCACCGGCCACGTCGTGGCCATCAGCGCGCCCAGGCCCGCCGCCAGGACGAGCAGCAGAAGCCCGCCCACAACACCCTTGATGAACAGCGCGCCCAGCAGCAGCGCCAGGGTGATCAGGAACACGGCTGTACGGTTAAGCCGCGCCAGCTTTTCCAGAAAAGCCATGGCGTGCATTTAATAGCACGAAAGTGGGTTTGGACAGTGCTCGTACTCAATCGTTTCGTTGTGGCGTCAGACGATGACTTCGTGTCGCGCGCCCATGCCGCCTTGAAGGCCCTTTCGGAGGCCGATGGTTACCTTCGCGGCGAGCTCATCCGCGCCCTTGACGACCCGACCCACTGGTGCCTGCTCACCGAGTGGAAAAACGTCGGCTCCTACCGCCGCGCCCTCGGCCGCTTCGACGTCAAAGTCACCGCCACCCCGCTCTTGGCCGAGTCCCTGATGGAACCCAGCGCCTACGAGACTCTGGCCGCAGCCCCACCCGGCGGCCCCATCGAGAGCTTCACGGGCGACCTCGCCTAGCGCGGAGGATGATGAAGCGGTCCCCAGGTGACGAGGAGGGCTCATGACTATCACGATTCACCAGCCGCTGGGTTCCCGCGACTGGCGTCCGGAGGACATCGAGGCGCCGGAGCCAGTGGATTACGAGATCGTCGATGGGAACCTCGTCCTTATGGCGTTGCCGCAGAAATCCCTTTGGCATCAGACGCTCATGCATGAGTTGACGCAAGCGCTAAAGCAAGCCGCTCCATCGGGTTATAGGGCCACGCACGAGTTGACCGTAGGATATTTCAGGCCGGGGGCGGCAAAGGAGACACTGCGCGAGCCCGACGTGCTGGTGCTGCGGCCGGGTGCCAAGGCGCGGCCCGGGAATGTCTTCGATCCTCGCGATGTGGTGCTGGCGGTCGAGGTCGAGTCTCCCAGCACGAGGGCGGTCGATCGCAAGGACAAGGTCGACGAATACGCGCGGGCGGGCATTCCGTGCTACTGGCGGGTTGAGCAGATCGAAGCCGAGGCGATTGTGCACATATATGAGATCGATCAAGCGACCGGTGAATATGCGTTGATCCGATCGATCGGGCCGAAGGACAGCTTCCAGATGCAGCGGCCCTATCCGATCCTCATAGACCCCGTGGAGCTCGTCTCCGATCTGGCCGAGTGAGCAGCGGGGGGCGGCGGGCGGGTGATGCGGGGCGGGCCTAGGATCACAGCGTGACAGGTAGCGCTCCGATCCCGCAGGGCCCGGGCGTCACGGCGCCGTTTCCCGCGCCGCCGGCCGAGGGTGGCGGGGCGAGGCTGGGGTGGGCGCTGGCCGTGGCGGGGCTGTTCGTGGTGCTGTGCTGTGGCGGCGGGACCGCCGCGATGGTCGGGTTCGTGGTGACGCAGGTCGCGGCGACCGATGAGCAGTCGAAGGCGGTCGTGGGCGATTATCTCGACGCGCTGCGCGATGCCGACTACGACAAGGCATACGACCTGCTGTGCGACGAGCAGCAGCAGGGCATATCCGCAGACCGCTTCGAGGCCCGCGAGCGCTCCCGCAAGCGCCTGGAAAGTTACGAGATCGGCGAGATGGACATCACCACCGGCGGCGTGCCGGTCACCGAACGGTATCGCGACGGATCGATCGATGGGGTGACCTACTTCCTGGAGGCGGACCCCAAGAGCGGCCAGTTGGAGATATGCGGTCGAGAGTGACGAATCGCAACCTGTAACGTTGTGACATTCCGCCGACATCCGGCCGGCGGCGACCTCCATGGAAGGAGCATCAGCTCATGCCCGCGGACCGCATCGACTCCGTTGTCAGCCTGGCCAAGCGCCGGGGTTTCGTCTTCCCGTCCAGTGAGATCTACGGCGGGACGAGGTCCGCGTGGGACTACGGACCACTGGGCGTCGAGCTCAAGGAAAACGTGCGCAAGCAGTGGTGGCGCTCGATGGTGCAGTCGCGCGACGACATTGTGGGCATCGACTCGGCCGTGATCCTGGCCCGCCAGGTGTGGGAGGCCTCCGGCCACATCGCCGAGTTCGTCGACCCGCTGACCGAGTGCACCAACTGCCACAAGCGTTTCCGCGCCGACCATCTCGAAGAGGCGTTCCTGGCCAAAAAGCCCGACGGCGTGTTCAAGCTGTCCGAGCTGAACTGCCCCAACTGCGGCAACAAGGGCACGTTCACCGAGCCGCGCATGTTCAACGGGCTGATGAAGACCTATCTCGGCGCGGTCGAGAGCGAGGAGGGCCTGCACTACCTGCGGCCCGAGACCGCGCAGGGCATCTTCGTGAACTACAAGAACGTGGAGACCACGGCGCGGATGAAGCCACCGTTCGGCATCGCGCAGGTGGGCAAGAGCTTCCGCAACGAAATCACCCCGGGCAACTTCATCTTCCGCACGCGCGAGTTCGAGCAGATGGAGATGGAGTTTTTCGTGGAGCCGGGCACCGACGAGCAGTGGCACGAATACTGGCTCAGCGAGCGCTGGAAGTGGTACCTCAATCTGGGTATCAAAGAAGAAAATCTGCGCTTCTATGAGCATCCCAAAGAGAAGCTGTCCCACTATTCCAAACGCACCGTGGACATCGAGTATCGGTTCCAGTTCGGCGGGACGGAATTCTCCGAACTCGAAGGCATCGCCAACCGCACCGATTTCGACCTGTCCACGCACACCAAGCACTCCGGTGTTGATCTGTCCTATTTCGACCAGTCGAAGAACGAGCGCTGGACGCCCTACGTCATCGAGCCCGCGGCCGGCCTGACCCGAGCGGTGCTCGCGTTCCTGCTTGAGGCCTACGACGAGGACGAGGCGCCCAACACCAAGGGCGGCGTCGACAAGCGCACGGTGATGCGGTTCGACAAGCGCCTCGCGCCGGTGAAGGTCGCGGTGCTGCCACTGTCCAGAAACGAGCAGCTCTCGCCGAAGGCGCGCGAGCTGGCCGCGACCCTGCGCACCCGGTGGAACGTGGACTTCGACGACGCCCAGGCGATCGGGCGGCGCTACCGCCGGCAGGACGAGATCGGCACGCCCTACTGCGTGACGGTCGACTTCGACACGCTTGAGGACAACGCGGTGACGGTCCGGGACCGGGACACCATGGCGCAGGAGCGGGTGTCACTCGACCAGGTGGAGCACTACCTGTGGGAGCGGCTGCCAGGCTGCTAGTGACAGGTTAGAGGATCGACATGTGCCACTAGGGTCTGTACTTTGTGGACATGGCGAAGAACCGAACAGTAGCCGGTGCCGGAACCCTCGCCACCGCTGCGCTCGTCCTGCTCTTTGGCAACCAGCCAATGACCGAGTGGGTGGGCAACCATGCCACCAATCCCGACAGCGCATGGGATTGGTTTCTTCGGACACTGACGTGGCCGCGCTGGGCCGTCGGGCCGACCGACGGCGGCGGCGACGCCATGCGTCGGTTGCTCGCAGACGACCTGCGGGCGATCCTGCTGGTCGCATTCGTGGCGATCATCCTCGCGGTGGTCGCCAAGACGGTTTCGGGGGGCGTCGGCGGCTTCTTCCTGGGTTGGTCGGCAGTCGTGTTCGGGTCGGCCCTCGCGGCCTTCCTCACGGCGTTCATCGTGTCCAACCCGTCCATCCTCAACGCATTCCAGGTGGCGGCGGCGGGATCGGCCTACGGGCTGTTCGTCGGCTGGATCGTTGGTGCTGTCACGGCCGGTGCCAAGGGCACCGGATCCTAGTTCTCCTTGTGCGCCTTGGGAATCGCGGCGATCGTCTTGGCCCGCAGGTCGGCGAAGTCGAGGCCCGCATCGGCAAGCAGCTTCGCCGCGAGTCCCTTGCCCTCGCGCAGCAGGCCGAGCAGGATGTGCTCGGTGCCGATGTGTTTGTGCTTGAGCGCGAGGGCCTCGCGCAGCGACAGCTCGAGCACCACCTTTGCCCTCGGGGTGAACCGGCCACCGAGGTAGCGCTTGCGTAGCAGGCCGTGCCGCTCCTCGTGCGGGACATCCTCATCCAGCGCTCCCGGGCCGAACGTCTCCTCTATCTTGGCGCGCACCACGTTCAGGTCGATGCCGATGGACTCCAGCGCGTGAGCGTCCAATGTGGGCGGACAGGCGACCGCGGCCCGGATCTTTTGCGCGTCAAGCCCTTGCGCCCGCAGCACGTCGTGTGCGATGCCGCCGCCCAGGGCCAGGATCGCCAGCAGGAGGTGCTCGGTGCCCACGTGCTTGTGGCCCATCTCGTTGGCCAGATCCTGTGCTCCCTTGACGACGAGCCGTGACCTGTCGGTGAACCGTTCGAACATTATCTGTCCCCTCGCCCCCGGGCGTGCTTCTTGTGCACGGCCTGCTTGCTGACCTGAAGCGCGTCGGCGATCTCCTGCCACGACCAGCCGAGCTCGCGCGCGTGCCGCACCTGAAGCGCCTCAAGCTTTTCGAGCAGGTTGCGCAGGGCCACCACTGCCCGCAGCCCGATCTTGGGATCGGCGCTTCCGGCCGCGGTGGCGAGATCCTTCGCTTCGCTCATGCTTGTCAACATACGTTGACGAGACGAGTTTGTCAACTTGCGTTGACGACTTGAACTCGGTTGGACCTCCGCCGCTGCGAGGCATTCAGCACACCGAGACCCGATACTTGGCCGGGGCCTCGGTCACGCGCTGGTAGAAGGGCGCGCCGCCGGAGATATGGCAACGGTCATATCGAGCGATGCCATGCTCTGATCAGAGACAACACAACCCATCCTCGACTATCGTCGATGCGTGTTCCCTGCCCAGGCGCTGGTGTGGATCTGGACCGGCCTCGGGGTCTTCGGCGCGCTCGTGCTGGTCCTGTTCGGGATGCTGGCACGGGCGCAGCGGCGCTCCGAGGACCGGCTGCACGGCGTGCTCGGCCCGCAGAGCCAGGCCGAGCTCGCTCGGGAGGCGCAGGAGCTGGAGATCGTCGCGGCCGACACGCTGCGCGCGGCCCAGCAGGCGGCCACCGCCCTGGAGCGGGCCGAGGCCGCGCTGGCCGAGGCGGAGCAGGAGCGGGAGCTGGCGTGGCGGCTGCACTCCGAGGCCGCCATCGCGCTGGAGAAGGCCAACACCGAGCTCGACTCGATGCCGGTCGACGTGGTGCTGCGGGGACCGGAGCAGCGATTCGTCTCGCAGGCGGCGCGCGACGCCTACCGGCGCGGCGAGCTGACCCTCGAACAGCTGCACGCCGTGTGGCAGCGCCTGGACGGGTGGGACAGCACCATCGACGAGAAGACACATGAGGTGTCTCGGCTGAGGGCGGAGACTGGTGAGGCTTTTCGCCGGTACCATATGGCATCTGCGGCGGAAAGAGCGGCGCGCAAGGCGGTCGAGGTCGCCCAGATCGCGGCGCGGGCGCTGCGGCAGGAGGCGACCGACGCGGCGTGCGATGCCGTGCTGGCGCAGATGAGGGTGCAGCGGAGGGGGAAGCGATGAGCGTGCTGCGCGGGGAGCTGGTCACGTTGCGTCCCGTCACCGCAGAAGACGTGCCCGCGCTGTCGGCGATCCGCAACTCGCCGGAGGTCGTCGCGCGCTGGTCCGAGGGCCACCTTTACGACGAAGACGCCGAGGTCTACCTCATCGAGCACGCGGGCCGGGTGGCCGGCCTGATCCAGTGCAGCGAGGAGGACGACCCGATGTACCGGCACGCGGGCATCGACCTCTATGTCGATCCAGCGTTGCACGGCAAGGGAATCGGGACGGACGCCGTGCGCACGCTCGCCCGGCACCTGATCCACGATCGCGGCCACCACCGGCTGGTGATAGACCCGGCGGCCGACAACGCGGCGGCCATCCGGGCCTACGGCAAGGTGGGTTTCAAGCCGGTCGGCGTGATGCGCCAATACGAGCGCGGCGCCGACGGGCGATGGCACGACGGACTGCTGATGGACCTGCTGGCCGACGAGCTCTCGTGAGCGCATCGCCGGCGTGCTTCGCCTCGATGTGGGCGACCCGCCTGGCCGTGTCGCTCGCAGACCGCGACCGTCGCGGGCCGGTCCGCGGCACGTGGCATCGTCAGTCCATCGGTTCCGCGTGACCCAGCCGCCAGTAGCCCATCAGCGCGACGCCGCGACGGTCGAGTCCGCGCTCGCCGATCAGGTGGCGTCGCAACGTTTTCACGATGCCCGCCTCGCCTGCCAGCCACACGTAGGCGGGCCCGGCGATCTCGTCGGGCACCTCCCAGGGCAGGGGATCGGCTTCCTCAAGCGACGCCGGATCGTGTTGTGGCAGCAGGGCCTCGGCGGCATCAACGACGGCGGGGACGAGCCGTGTGCCCGGCCGCTCGTGGCCTCGCGCGTGCCATCGCAGCCGCACGCTCGGCGGCGTGTGCAGCGGCAGGAAGTCGTCCTCGTGTGGCACTTCGATAACGACGACACCGTCCATTCCGGAAGGCATGCGCTCCAAAATGGACGAGATGGCGGGCACGGCGGTCTCGTCGCCCGCGAGCAGCACGGTCTTCACCGACTCCGGTGGGCGGAACTCAAGCCCGCCGTGCGGGCCGTCGAAGCGTGAGTCCGGGCCGATGAGCCCCAGTTTATCGCTGATCTGTGCGGATTCGGCCCATCGCGCGGCCGGGCCGTTGCCGCCGGCGTGCAGCACGAAGTCGACGTCCACCTCGGACGGTCGCACCGAACGCACCGTGTAGGTCCGAATTGGATTGCGCCGCTCGTCGGGCAGCGCCCGCCATTGCGCGTGCCAGTCCTCACCGGTCGGCAGGTGCGCCACGCCCACCCCGGGCAACGGCAGCACCACCTTGATCCGCTGGTCGAACCCGTTGTCGGCGAACGTCTCCAGGTCGTCACCGCCGAACGTGACCCGCAGGAAGGTCGGGCTCAGCCGCCGCAGCCGCGTCACCTCCACCGCGAAAAGCCGCCAAGGCGCTATCAACTTCTGCCTCCTGTCGTCGTGCGGGACCGCCAAAGCAGCCAGATGAAATATGGTGTACCCAGCAGAGCCGTCACGAGTCCGGCCGGGATCTGCGCCGGGGCGATGACCGTGCGCCCGACCGTGTCGGCCAGGCTCACGAGCACCGCGCCGAGCAGCCCCGCCACCGGGAGCACGCGTGCGTGCCGCGAGCCGACCATGGCCCGCGCCGCGTGCGGCGCGACCAGCCCGACAAACCCGACCACACCCACGGCCGAAACCGCCGTCGACGTGAGCAGGGCCGCCCCGCCCAGCGCGAGCAGCCGCGCCTTCTCCAAAGGCACGCCCAGCACGCGCGGTGTGTCGTCGTCGAGCGCGAGCACGTCGAGCTCGTTCCGTCCTAAGGCGACGATCGGGATGACCACGGCCAGCGCCACCGCCACGGGCAGCACCTGCATGGGAGTGCGGCCATAGGTGGAGCCCGACAGCCAGGTGAGCGCCTTGCCCGTGTTCCACGGGTCGAACGCCACGATGATGAACGTGATGACGGCGAAGCATCCGGCCCACACGCCGACGCCCACCAGCACGAGCCTGTCCGAGTTGAGCCCGCCGCGCCATGACAGTCCATAAACGACGGCGAACGCGAGCAATGCACCGGCACCGGCCGCGCCCGATATCGCGGCGATGCCGGCCAGGGGCACGAACGTCAGCAGGGCCACCGCGCCGACGCCCGCACCGGCCGTGATGCCCAGCAAACCGGGCTCGGCCAACGGGTTGCGGCACACGGCCTGTACGACGGTGCCCGCGATCGCGAGCGCTGCGCCGGCTGTGATGGCCGCCAGCACGCGCGGGTACCGCTGGTCGAGCACGAACGTCAGCGCCCGCCCGGTCCGGCCCTGCAGCCAGTTCATGACATCGCCGGTCAGCAGCCACGTGTCCCCGGCGAGCATTCCGAGCACGAGAGCTCCACATAGGACGGACACGAGAACGATGGTGACGGCGAGGAAGGTTCCTCTGCTCCTCACGGGGGCGTGCTGGCGCCCCGGGCGGGAGTCGCGCTGCCGCCGCGCGAGCGCGATCAGCACGATGGACCCGAACAGGGTGGTCACCACGCCCGTCGGGATGTCCACGCCGCCCTGCCCGCCGAGCACCGCGCGCAGGATGATGTCGGAGCCGAGCACGATGCCCACGCCGACGATCGCCGACATGGGCAGCAGCGCGCGATGCTTGTGCACGCCCATCAGCCGGACTATCACGGGCGCGCACAGCCCCACGAACCCGACCGGTCCGACCAGCGTGACGGCGGCGGCCGAGAGCAGCACGGCCAGCAGCGTGATCTGCAGGCGCGTCCATCGCACGTTGACACCTAGTGTGGACGCTGTGTCGTCGCCGAGGGCCAGCAGGTCCAGTCGGCGTCCTAACGCGACAGTGAGCACGACTCCGGCGCCGACGACCGGTGCCATCTGGCGCACCGCCACCAAGTCGGTCTGGACCAACGATCCGTTACCCCAGGCGAACAGCCCGATGGTCGCCTGCTCGTACAACAGCAGGAGAAGGGTTGTCACCGCGGCGAGGGCGAGAGCGCTGGCCGATCCCGCGAGGATCAGCCGGGTCGGACCCTCGCGCCCGCCCGACGACAGTGCCATCACCAGCCCGGCCGCGCCGAGCCCGCCAACAAACGCGAGCCCACCGGCCGGAAGGACGGGCAGCGACAGGCCGAACGCCGCCGCCGTGACGACCGCCAAATGCGCGCCCGCGTTGACCGCCAGCGTGTCGGGCGAGGCCAACGGGT
This sequence comes from Allorhizocola rhizosphaerae, assembly GCF_003426775.1. GTDB lineage: Bacteria > Actinomycetota > Actinomycetes > Mycobacteriales > Micromonosporaceae > Allorhizocola > Allorhizocola rhizosphaerae. The sequence continues at coordinate 14,626 of NZ_QJUG01000059.1, forward strand.
TGCGGGCCAGCGACTGGAACGCACCGCCGGCGACGCCCAGTGCCACGCCGACCACGAGCCCGGCGAGCATGCGCGGCAGCCGCGACGCGACCAGCACGCGCGCCGCCTCCTCGCTGCCCCCGCCGAACATCAGTCCAATCAGGTCGGTCGCGCCCACCGCGGACGTGCCCTGAGTAAGGTGCACGGCGGCGAGCACGACCACAGCCAGTCCCGCCAACAGGAAGGCTCTAATTCCAGCAGCGGGGGAGGTTGAACGCTTCGCGATCAACCTCCCCCGCGCAAGATCACGGCTTCGCCTGAACAGAGTGGAACCCTTTCTCAAGCCGAGAACACCTTCACGAGGTTGTCGATGAACTGCTTACCCGAGGCCGGCCCGCCAAAGGTCCAGATTCCGTTGGGATTCTTGTGCACCTGCTTGTTCTTCACGAACGTGAACGACTCCCAGATGGGGTTGCCGGCGAGCCCGTTGACGAACACGTCCTCGCCCTCGGAGGCGTTGTAGAGGAAGCGCAGATCGGTGTCCTTTATGGAGCTGAGTCCCTCGACGTCGGTCGCGCCAAGACCCCAGACCTCGTCCACCTTGCCGTTCCAGGCATTCTTCAGTCCGATTTGGATGCCCAATTGGGAGACCAGCGCGCCCTGCCCGAACATGCGAATGTTGACCGTGCTGCCCTCCTTCCAGCCGTCGGCCATCACGAACTGCTTGCCCGCCGCGCCCTTGGAAGCCAGCGTCTGCTTGGCCGTGGCGATCGCGGAGTCGAAGTCCGCCAACACGTTTTTGGCCTGCTCGGTCTTGCCGACCGCGGTGGCGATCAGGTTGAAGTCTTCCCGCATCCGCTCGATGTTGCGGCTCGCGTCGCTGCCCTTCGTGACAATGACCGGCACGAACTTCTCCAGCTGCGGGACCAGAGCCGAGTCCCGCTCGGCCTCCATCACCACCAGATCGGGCTGCAGCGCGACAATCGAGTCCACGCTGGGCTCGTTACGCGTGCCAACATCCTTCACGCTCGGGTCGAGTTTGACCGCGCCGACCCACGCCGCGAAACCCTTGGTGTCGGCCGCGCCCACAGGCATGACACCAAGCGAGACAAGCATTTCGGTCTCGCCCCACTCAAGCGAGACCACCTTGCGCGCTGGAGCGCTAAGCTTGATTTCCTTCCCGCGGCTGTCGGTCACGGTGACCGGCCCGCCGGCGTTGGCAGAGCCCTCCGGAGCCGGGGTCTCGGTCGTGCCACACGCGCCAAGCACCAACGCGGCAGCAAAAACGGGCACGGCAAAGCCAAGCCATCTCTTCATGGAAACTCCTTCAGTGGCGGCCGATCGGCCGGGTGGTAAGACGACCGGTGTCCGGATCGGCTTGCACTTCGATGCGAATGCCGTAGGTTTCGGTCAAGTGATGCTCGGTGAGCACCTCGGACGGTTTGCCGCCGGCGCGTATCCGCCCCTGCTGCAACAGCACGATATGGTCGGCCAGCGCGGCAGCCTGATTCAGGTCATGCAGCACAACCCCGACCGCCACCCCATGATCGCTGGCAAGGTCCCGTACCAGATCCAAAATCTCTATCTGGTACCGCAAATCGAGGAAGGTGGTCGGTTCGTCGAGCAGCAGCACGCCCGTGTCCTGGGCCAGACAGGTGGCAAGCCACACCCGTTGCAGCTCGCCGCCCGAGAGCTCATCGACCGGGCGATCAGACATCGCCGTGATGCCCGTGACATCCATCGCCCAGCCGATGGCCCGCGGCCCGTCGGCGTCATCGTTGCGCCACCGGCCACGGTAGGGGTGCCTGCCATAGCCGACAACATCGCGCACCGTCACCCCGGTGGGGGTGGGTCGGCTCTGCGCGAGCAGCGTGACCCGGCGGGCAAACTCCTTCGGCGACAAGGCGAGCGCATCGTTCACCGCGGCGCCTTCGCCCTCCGCGAGCTCGATCCGTCCGCTGTCCGGGCGATGCAGGCGCGCGAGCGAGCGCAGGAGCGTGGACTTGCCGCTGCCGTTGGGCCCGACCAGGGCCGTGACCTCGCCTGGGCGCAACGTAATCTCCGCACCATGCACGACGGCCCGGCCGTGGTAGCTCAGGCACAGCTGCTCGCCACGTAACGCGTCCATCACGGGCTTAGGTTAGCCTAAGCTACTCCATTGTCAACCCCACCCACCCCGCGGGGGCGGGAAGGGTTTGGGTTAGCGGAGGTAGCCGCCCATGGTGGTGAAGTAGGTGGTGGCGGGTAGTTCGCGGCCGTCTTCGGTGCGGATGCGCTTGACGAGCAGGCCGTGGTTCTGGCCACGGCGGGCGTCGGCACCCGCCACGATCACGACCCCGTCGCCCTCGCGGATGAAGATGCGACCCGGCGTGCCGCCGTAGCGGCCCGCGGAGACCGCAGCCGAGATGATGCGGAGTGTCTGTCCATTGTGGGTGGTGAAGGCGTTGGGATAGGGGTCGGATTGGGCTCGTACCAAGCGTTCCAGCTCCTCGGCCGACCACGTCCAGTCGATCCGGCTGTCCTCAATGGACCGCTTGTGGAAGAAGCTCGCCTTCGATCGGTCCTGGGGTATGAGTTCCGCGGTGCCCGACTCGAGCAGCGCTATGGCTTCGACAGTGATCGGGCCGAACAACTCGACGGTCTTGTGGAACAGGTCGGTGGTCGTGTCGGTGGGCTCCACCTGCACCGCCCACTGGAGCACGATGTCGCCCGCGTCCAGGTCGGCGTCCATCATGTGCGCGGTCACGCCAACCTCCCGCTCCCCATTGATCAGTGCCCAGAGCAGGGGTGCGAACCCAGCGTAGGTCGGCAGCAGCGAGTCGTGCACGTTCAGCGTGCCCAGGCGCGGTACCGAGAAGATCTCCGGCGGGATCCATGTGCGCCAATTGGTGGCGACGATCACGTCGGGCGCGACGGCTCGGATGCGCTCGGCGAGGTCGTCGTCCGGGCGGTTCTTGATCACCGTGGGGATACCGTTTTCCCTGGCCAGCTCGGCCACGGAATCGTTCCAGATGCGCTCATAGGCGTGATCGCTCGGCGGGTGCGTCACGACCATCACGACCTCGTGTTTGGACCCGATCAGGGAGCGCAGCGTCTCGTAGCCCCAGGTCTGGTACCCCATATGAACGATCTTCATCAATTTCTCTTCCCGAATCCGGCGGCATGACTTGACTAGTAAAGCAAGGCAATCCTAAGTTAAGCAAGGCTGCCCTAAATCACCGCTCCTGGATGGATGGAGATCGTTCGTGATCTATGACATCGTCGGCATCGGCTTCGGCCCCGCAAACCTCGCGCTTGCGATCGCCATAGCCGAACAGTCCCAAGGGTTTCCGGATCCGGCAGGGTCGTCTGTGGACGCGGTGTTCTTAGAACGGCAACCGAGCTTCGGCTGGCATCGGGGCATGCTGATCGAGGATGCGACGATGCAGGTGTCGTTCGTCAAGGATCTCGTGACGCTGCGCAACCCGAGCAGCGAATACAGCTTTCTGTGCTACCTGCACAGCAAGGACAGGCTGGTCGATTTCGTCAACCACAAGAGCCTCTATCCACTGCGGATCGAGTTCCACGACTATCTGGAGTGGGCCGCGTCCAAGGTGGACCGTCTGGTGCGCTACGGGCAGGAGGTCATCGACATCGTGCCCGTGATGGACGGCGACCGCGTCGGGCACTTCGAAGTCATCGCGCAGGGCCCGCAGAAGGCGCAGGTGTTTCTGGCGCGCAATCTCGTCTTCGGGACTGGTCTGCGACCGGCGTTGCCGGAGGGAGTCCTTGCGGGCGAACGGATCTGGCATAGTGGCGACCTGCTCACGTGTGCTGGTGCGCTCGACGACTCGTGCCGGAGCTTCGTCGTGGTGGGCGCGGGGCAGAGTGCCGCTGAGGTGACCGCCTATCTGCACGAGCGGTTCCCGCGCGCCGAGGTGCGCGCGGTGTTCTCTCGCTATGGTTACAGCCCGGCCGACGACAGTCCATTCGCGAATCGCATCTTCGATCCGAGTGCGGTTGACGACTTCTACGCGGCGCCGCAGGACGTGAAGCAACTGATGAATGGATATCACGCCAATACGAACTACTCGGTGGTGGATATCGATCTTATCAACGAGTTGTACCGGCGGGCGTACCGCGAGAAGGTCCTTGGGGTGCAACGGCTTCACCTGCACAACGTGTCCCGGCTGATCGAAGCCACGGAGCACGCGGACGGGGTCGTGGCCACCGTTGAGTCGCTGCTCAGTGGGGAGAAGCTGGTGCTGGAGGCCGATGTTCTGGTGTGCGCCACCGGATACCGGCCGGCCGACCCGTCCAATTTGCTCGGCGGGTTCGCCGACAGCCTGCGGCGGGACGAGCAAGGGCGGCTATGCGTGGACCGTGACTATCGAGTGCAGGCCCGAGCCGGGCTCGATTGCGGCATCTACCTGCAGGGCGGGACGGAGCACACCCACGGCATCACCTCGTCGCTGCTGTCCAACACCGCGATCCGGGCGGGCGAGATCCTGCAGTCGGTGCTGACGAGGCGATGATGCTGCTGCCGCTGACACCGGCGCAGTCGGGGATCTGGCTCGCGCAGCAGATCGAGCCCGACAGTCGCGCCTACAACATCGCGATATACATCGAGTTGACCGGGGATGTTGATGTTGCCGCGTTCGGCGCGGCCGTGAAGCGGGTCGTCGGTGAGGCCGGCTGCCTGCACGTTCGGTTTGTCGATGGCATGCAGGCCCCCGTGCCGGCCCCCGCCGACTGGGAGTTGCCCGTCATCGAGGTCGACGACCCCGACGCCTGGATGGCCGCTGAGCGCGAGCGCCCGTTCGACCTCGCGCACGGCCCGACGTTCGGGCACGCCCTGCTGCGCGTGGGCGCGGATCGGTACCTGTGGTTCCAGCGATACCACCACCTGGTCATCGACGGGTACTCGTGCATGTTGCTGGCCCAGCGGGTGGCCCAGCTCTACACGCATGGCGTGGCTCCGGACGTCGAATGGGCACTGTCCAAAGTGCTCGACGACAGCGCCGGTGACAGTGAGTTCTGGCAGGGTGAGCTGGCCGAACGGCCCGAACCTGCGCGCCTGGTCAAGCCGTCGGGCTCGATGTCGTCGCGCGTGGTGCGACGGTCGTTTGAGGCGCCCGCCGTGCGTGACCCGGGCCTGGCCATCGCGGGCGTCGCGGCCTACACGCATCGCATGACCGGTGCGCGGGAGGTGGTGCTGGGCCTTACCCTGGCGGCGCGCCCGAAAGAGATGAGCCACATTCCGGGGATGGCTTCCAATGTGGTACCGCTGCGCGTGCCCGTTGACCCGGCGATGACACTGCGCGACGTGGCCGCGTCGGTGGCGCAACGCCTCGCGGTGGTGAAGGCGCACGGGCGGTACCGGGGAGAAAAGATCGCCCGCGATTGCGGAATGCCGGGCGGACTGGGCGAGTTGGTGGGGCCGACCGTCAACTTTATGGCCTTCGATCGTGAGTTGGTGTTCCGCGATCACGGGGTCCGGCTGCGTAACCTGTGGGTCGGGCCGATCAGCGATCTGGCCGTGTCGGTGAACGTCCACCGGGGCACGACGCTGGTGGACGTCGACGCCGATGCGGCGATGTGCACCTCACTTGAGGTTGAGGGGCACGCGAGTCGCCTGCGAGCGGTGTTCGAGTCCGATTGGGACGGTCCTATCGGGTCGGCCGAGCTTGTGTCGCATGTGGAACGCGAGCGGGTGCTGGCTTGGGGCACGGACGAGCTGGCCGTGACGGAGCTTTCGTGGCCCGCGGCGGTTGCGGCACAGGCGCGCGCGCGACCGGACTCGGTCGCGGTGGTGTGCGAGAAGCAGAGCCTGTCCTATTCGGAGCTTGAGGACCGGGCGCGCCGCGTCGCGGGTGCATTGCACGCGCGTGGTGTGCGGCGCGGCGACGTGGTTGCGGTGTCGATGCCGCGCTCGGTGGACCTGGTCGTGGCGGTGCTGGGCGTGATGAAGGCGGGTGCGGCGTACCTTCCGATCGATCCGGACCAGCCGCAGGAACGCATTGACTACATGCTCAGCGATGCTTCAGCCTCGCACGTGCTGTCTGCGGTGGGATACGGCGAGCCGTTCGAAGTCGAGGTGGGACTCGACGATGCGGCGTATGTCATTTACACGTCGGGCTCGACGGGGCGGCCCAAGGGAGTCGTTGTCACGCACGAGGGCATCGGAAGCCTTGTCGCCACGGCGGTCGAGCGGATGAGCGTGTCCGCGTCGAGCCGCGTCATTCAGTTTGCGTCGGTCGGCTTCGACGTTTTCGTTTTCGATGTGTGCATGGCACTGTGCGTCGGTGGGCGCGTGGTCATCGTGCCGTCTTCGCGACGCGTGGCGGGCGCCGCGCTGACCGACTACATCGCCGAGCATGGCGGCACACACATGATCTTGCCGCCCTCGCTGGTGGCGTCGCTGCCACCCGACTGCGAGCTGCCGGCCGGCTCGACCATGCTCGTCGGCACGGAGGCCGTGCCGGCGGCGGTCATCGATCGCTGGGCCGACCGGCTCAATCTGCACGTCGCTTATGGACTGACCGAGGCGACCGTGAATTCGACGCTGTGGCGGGCGGTTCCGGGCGAGGCGGCGCCGCCGATCGGCGTGCCCGATCCCAACACCCGGGCGTACGTTTTGGACAGTGCGCTGCGGCCGGTCGGCGTCGGTGTGGCGGGCGAGCTCTACATCGGAGGGCGCGGGCTGGCGCGCGGCTATCTCGGCCGACCGTGGCTGACCGCCGGGCGCTTCGTCGCCGACCCGTTCGGCCCGCCCGGCAGCCGGATGTATCGCACCGGCGATCGGGCGCGGTGGCGGCCCGATGGCAACCTGGACTTCCTTGGCCGGATTGATAAGCAGATCAAGATCAGAGGGTACCGAATAGAGCCCGCGGAAATCGAAGCGGCGCTGACGGTCCATCCTGGATGCTCGCAGGCCGCGGTGATGGCGTTGAAAGACCATCGCGGGGTGACGCGGCTGGTGGCATATGTCGTTGCCACGGTGGAGCCCGAGGTGTTGCGAGCGCATGTGGCGGAGCTGCTGCCCGAATACATGGTGCCGTCTGTCATCATCGTGATGGATGGTGCGCTGCCCATGAACGCCAATGGGAAGTTGGACACCGCTGCGCTTCCCGCTCCACATTGGACCTCGCTTGGCGGTGACGCGCAGCCCACGACGGAGACGGAGCGCACGCTCGCGGCGTTGTTCGCGGCCGTGCTGCAGCTGGAAAGCGTTGGTGTGCATGACAGTTTCTTCGAGCTCGGCGGTGACAGCATCGTCGCCATCCAGTTGGTGGGGGCTGCGCGTGCGGCGGGGTTGAGCATCACGCCAGCAGAGGTGTTCCGGCTTCGGACCGTTGCCGAGTTGGCTCGGGTTGCGACACCCGTAGGCGCCTCGGTCGGTGTGGAGCCGTTTTCGCTGGTCGAATATGACGGGCCAACGGACCGGCTGTGGGATGTGCTGCCGGCCACGCCGTTGCAGGAGGGGTTCTACTTCCACGCGACATTTGGCGACGACGATGCATACGTGGTGCGGCAGGAAATCCAGCTGCCCGAGGGCTTTGATGCGCGCACGGCGCTTCAGAAACTCCTCGATCGGCATCCGTTGCTGCGGGCCGGTTTCCAGCTGCGCGACGACGGCCGGGTCATCCAGGTGATCCCTGAGCGCGTGGAGTTGCCGTGGGGCGAGTCCACCGCGCCGTTCGACCTCGCAGTGCCGCCGCTGCTGCGGGCACACGCGGCGGGCGACAGGCTGGTGCTGCACGTGCACCACATCATCGCCGACGGGTGGTCGGTCGGGGTCATGCTGGGCGAGATCTTCGGCACGGGCGGCGTGGCGACGGCGGGCGTTGAGCGTGAGTATTTCGCTTGGCTCGCCGCGCAGAATCGCGACGCGGCCCGGGAGGCGTGGCGGGAAGCGCTGTCAGATGTGGACCCGGTGGCTCGCCTTGCTGCGGTGGGCGAACCCGAGACAGCGGTGGTCGAGTTTGAGTCGGCCGGGTTGGCGGCGCGGGCGCGGGCGCTCGGCGTGACTCTGGGCAACACGGTGCTGGGTGCGTGGGGTGTGCTGCTCGGGCGCGAGGCGGGGCGGCGCGACGTGGTGTTCGGGACGACCGTGTCGGGGCGGCAGGCACCCATCGACGGGATCGAGCAGCTGGTGGGGTTGCTCATCAATACGGTGCCGGCACGGGTGCGGTGGTCGGCCGGGCAATCGTGGGCGCAGGTGCTCACGGAGTTTCAGGAGGCGCAGACGCGCCTGCTGCCGCACCAGCATCTCGGGCTCGCAGACATTCAGCGTGCGGTGGGGCGCGCCGAACTGTTCGACACTCTCGCGGTGTTCGAAAACCAGCCGACCGTTGCGGAAGAGGGGTCGGAGATCAGCGACGCGACCCACTATCCGTTGGCGCTGACGGTGATTCCAGGAGATCGGATGGTGTTCAAAGTGGAGGGTGCGGGCGCGAAGCGGCTGGGGGAGCGGTTCGTGCGACTGCTGGAGGAGGTCGCGACCGACCCCCATGGGCCGGTCGAGCGGACGGTCGTGGAGGCGTTCGGGACTCAGGCTGCCAAACGGCCGAATGCGGTTGCGGTGATTTTTGAGGGTACGCAGCTGTCGTACGCGGAGTTGGACAAGCACTCTGATCGGTTGGCGCGCTACCTGGCGGCGCGCGGAGCCGGGCCGCAAGCAGTGGTCGCGGTGGCTGTGCCGCGCTCAGCCGAGCTGGTGGTGGCGCTGCTCGCGGTGCTCAAGACGGGCGCGACATACTTGGCCATCGACCCGGACCTGCCCGAGGAACGGGTCAAGTACATGCTCGACGACTCGGGTGCGTGTCTGGTCGTGACGCCTGACATGGTGGACTGCGCGGGCGAGGGCCCGCTTGGCGGGTTCGGGCCGGACAACGGGGCCTATCTCATCTACACGTCCGGGTCCACCGGGCGGCCCAAGGGCGTACTGGTCACACATAGGGCAATGCTGCAGGCGATAGGACACTTTGCACTGTCCGAAGACGACCGCGTGCTGCACCAGTACTCGGTGAGTTTCGATCCGCACGTGCAGGAGATCTTCGCGCCGCTGACGGCCGGGGCCACGGTGGTGGTGGCGCGGGCGGGCGGGCACCGGGATCCCGGATATCTGACCGGGCTCATCCGGCGGGAGCGGGTGACGACCGTCGACTTCGTGCCGTCGATGTATCGGGCGCTGCTGCAGGAGTCGGGTTGGTGGGCCGGTCTGAGGCGTGCGTACAGCGGGGGCGAGGCGCTGCCGGTGGACCTCGCGCGGGAGTGGCTTTCGCGCACGGGTGTGCCGCTGGTCAACGTGTACGGCCCGACGGAGACCGCGATCCAGGTGACGTCGTGGGAGTGCGACGGCGGTGCGACTGTCCCGATTGGACATCCGGCGGCAGGGACGCGGCTGTATGTGCTGGACGAGCGGTTGCAACCCGCGGCGGTGGGCGAGCTCTACCTCGCGGGCGTGCAGCTGGCGCGCGGCTACCACGGCCGGCCGGGCATGACCGCCGAACGCTTTGTCGCCGACCCGTTCGGGGCGCCCGGTGACCGGATGTACCGCACGGGCGACCTCGTCGAGCGGCGGGAGGAGGACGGCGCGCTGGTCTATCGGGGGCGCGCCGACCTTCAGGTCAAGCTGCGCGGGAACCGGATCGAGCTCGGCGAAATCGAAGCCGTGCTGGCGGCACAGCCGGGCGTGGTGGAGGCCGCAGCCGCGGTGCGCGGCAATCGGCTCGTGGCATATGTGGTGGGCACGCGGCCCGATGTGAGCCGAGTGCTGCCTGAGGCTATGGTGCCGCAGGACTTCGTGATGCTGGAGTCGCTTCCGCGCACGCCGGGCGGCAAACTGGACCGGGCCGCACTGCCCGACGCGGGAGTGTCGCGGGTGGACAATCCGGCTGCCGATGGCCTGCAGGCGACGCTCTGCGGCATCTTCGCGGCGGTGTTGGGACTGGAAAGCGTTGGCCCGCACGAGGACTTCTTCGCCCTGGGTGGCGACAGCATCCTTTCGATGGCGGTGTCGAGCCGAGCGCGGGCGGCAGGCCTGAGCATCAGCCCGCGCGAGGTGTTCGAGCACAGGACGCCTGCCGCATTGGCCGCAACGGCGGATCCGGCCTCGGGTGGCACGGACGCGGCGGCGGCTACCGGCGAAGGGTTGCGGCAAGGCTCCGCAAAGGACGCCGGCGCCGGGTCGAGCGGCGCGTCCGATCCGGACGGTGTCGGCGATGTGCCGTTGTTGCCGATCGTGCATCAGCTCCGTGAGGAGGGCGGCTCGATCGGGCGGTTCAACCTCTCGATGGTCGTGCCGACACCGGCCGGGGCCGATCTGCCGGCGGTCGAGTCCGTGCTGCGGGCCGTCGTCGACCGGCACGATGGCCTGCGGCAGAAGCTGACCCGGGTCGCGGGCGTGCTCTGGTCGATGGAGGTCCGGCCCGCGGCCACGGTTGACGTGAAGCACGTCGACCCGCGTGCTGAGATACAGGCCGAGGCGGATGCGGCGGCCGGGCGGCTCGACCCCGATGCGGGGGTGATGCTGCAGGCGGTGTGGTTCGATTCGGGTCCGGCCGAGGCCGGGCGGTTGCTGATCGTGGCGCACCATCTGGTGGTGGACGGCGTGTCGCTGCGGATTCTCGCCGACGACATCGCGGCCGCGTTCGCCGGTGCGCCACTGGAGCCGGTGCCGACATCGTTGCGGGCGTTCGCGCGATCGTTGCACGAGCAGGCCCAGTCGGCGGGGCGGCTGGCCGAGCTGCCGATGTGGCTGGAAACGCTGGCACCCGGCGCTGACCTGGTGGAGGGCGGTAGCGCCAAGGGCACGTTCGGCGAGGCGAGCCGGCGGGTGGTGAGCGTGCCCGCCGAACTCGGATCCACGCCGACCGAAACCCTGCTCGCCGCGCTGCACACGGCGGTGACCCGCTGGCGCGGGCCGGGGGACCTGCTGGTGGACCTGGAGCGGCACGGGCGCGAGTCCAATTTGGACCTCTCGCGCACGGTGGGCTGGCTGACGAGCATTCACCCGCTGCGGCTGACCGGTGAGGCACCGAGACCGTCGCCCGACAACGGGATCGGCTACGGGTTGCTGCGCTACCTCAACCCGCAGACCGCGCCCCTGCTGTCCGGTGCGGCAAAGGCGCAGGTGCAATTCAACTACCTCGGACGGTTCGCGTCGCTGGAAGCCGTCGAGCTGGAGCCAGAGCCCGACCTCGGCATGCCGCACGTGCTGACGATCGATGCGGCAATGGTCGGATCGGAGCTTTCCGCGGTATGGCGTTGGCGAGCCCCACTGTCCGAGGCAGACATCGACCAGCTGGTGCGCCTGTGGGCCGAGGCGTTGGGCGACAACCGGGAGATCTGGCCGCTGTCGCCCCTGCAGGAGGGGATCTACTTCCACTCGGCGTACGACGACGGCGGGATAGACGTCTATACAGCGCAAGACACGTTCGAGTTCGATGCCCCGCTCGACCTCGCACGCCTCCAGGCGGCCGGTGATGCCCTGCTGGCCAGGCACGCCAGCCTGCGGGCGGCGTTCACGAGTGAACCGGCACAGGTCATCGCGCCCAGTGTGCGGATGCCGATCGTAGTGACCGACGCACCCCTTGAGGAGGTGATGGCGGCCGATCGCGTGCGCAGGTTCGACCTGGCGAAGGCTCCGTTGTGCCGGTTGACGGTGATCCGGTCGGAAGGGCGCGACCGGCTGATGCTGAGCCACCATCTGATCCTGTGGGACGGGTGGTCGCAGGGTGTGCTGCTCGAAGAGCTGCTCTCGCTTTATGCGGGCCGGCCGTTGCCGGGGACTCCCGGCCGGTACCGCGACTATCTGGACTGGCTTGACCGCCAGGACCAGGCCGCCTCGGTGGGCGCGTGGCGGGACGCGCTCGCCGGGCTGGCCGAGCCGACGCTGGTCGGGCCGCCCGGACTGGTGCCCGCGATCCCGCAGCGCGCTCATGTCGAGCTTTCGGCCGAACTGGGCGACCGGCTCCGGGCGATGGGGCGCGACTATGGGCTCACGCTCAACACCATGCTCAACGCGGCGTGGGGGATCGTGCTCGCCGGTATGGTCGGGCGGCAGGACGTGGTGTTTGGGAGCACCGTGGCAGGGCGGCCCGCAGAGGTGCCCAATGTGGACTCTGCCATCGGGATGTTCCTCAACACGGTGCCGATCCGGGTCGCCGCCAATCCATATGAGACGGTCCTGGAGATGCTGCGGCGCTTGCAGACTGAGCGCATGACGCTCATGGACCACGACTATCTCGGGCTGTCGACGATCCAGCGCGAGTCCGGCCATGCCCGCCTGTTCGACACACTCTATGTGTTGCAGAACTTCGCCGACGTCGACTCGTTCGAGCAGTTCATGCGCGAGCATGGGATCGTGTCGGTTACGAGCGTCGATGCCACGCACTATCCGCTGACGCTGATAGTCACGCCCGCGACGCAAATCCGTGTGGCGCTCGACTATCGGGCTGATGTCGTGCCTCCCGCGCAGGCGGTCGAGCTGCTTGCGCGGTTCGTGACCGTGCTGGAGCGACTCGATCCGCGGGCCAAGGTGGGCACGCTCGACTCGCTGACATCCGCGCCTGAAGTCGAGGCGCACGACGTCCCCATCCCTGTCGAAACGGTCGCGGAACTGCTTGCTGCACAAGCGATCCGCACCCCGCACGATACGGCGCTCGTCTTCGGGGACGAGCGGGTGACCTTCGCCGAGCTGGACGAGCGCGTCAACCGTCTGGCCCGGCGGCTCATGGCACGGGGCGCCGGGCCGGAGCGGGTGGTGGCGCTGGCGTTGCCGCGCTCCATCGAGATGGTCGTGGCGCTGTTCGCGGTGCTGCGCACCGGTGCCGCCTATCTGCCGCTCGAACTGGACCACCCGGCGCAGCGGCGGCAAATGATGCTCGACGACGTGTCGCCGGTGTGCGTGCTCACGCCGGACCTCGAACTCTTCGAGGAGTTCGCGGGCGAGTTTCCGCGATTCTCGCTGGACCATCCGGCATACGTGATTTACACGTCAGGGTCGACCGGGCGGCCCAAGGGTGTGGTGACGCCGTATCGCGGGCTGACGAACATGCTGCTCAACCATCGTGAGGCGATCTTCGCCCCGTTCAGTGGCCGGCGGCTGCGCATCGCGCACACCGTGTCTTTCGCGTTCGACATGTCGTGGGAGGAGCTGCTCTGGCTGGTCGAGGGGCACGAGGTGCACATCTGCGACGAGGAGCTGCGCCGTGACGCGACGGCACTGGTGAAGTACTGCCACGCCAACCGGATTGACGTCATCAATGTGACGCCGACCTATGCTCACCTGCTGTTTGAGGAAGGGTTGCTGGACGGGCACGTGCCGGAGCTGGTTTTGCTTGGCGGCGAGGCGGTTTCGGACGCGGTGTGGTCGCGGCTGCGCGAGACGACCGTAGGCTACAACCTCTACGGGCCGACGGAATACACCATCAACACGCTCGGCGCGTCGACAGTGGACAGCGCAACCCCGACGGTCGGCAAGCCCATCTTCAACACGCGCGCCTACATTCTCGACGCGCACCTGCGGCCGGTCCCGGTCGGCTCGCCCGGCGAGCTCTACATCTGCGGGGTCGGGCTGGCGCGCGGCTATCACCGCCGGCCCGGCCTGACCGCCGAACGCTTCGTGGCCAACCCGTTCGGCGCGCCCGGAGAGCGGATGTATCGCACCGGCGACCTCGTCGTGCTGCGGCCGGACGGACACCTCGACTTCCTCGGCAGAACCGACGATCAAATCAAGATCAGGGGGTACCGGGTCGAGCCCGCGGAAATCGCGTCGTGTCTGGAGACGCATCCCGCGGTCGCGCAGGCGGCGGTCATCGCCTCATCTGGACGGCTCGTCGGCTACGCCGTGTCCGACGCGGATCCGCTGGTGCTACGTGACTATGTGAAGGACCGGCTACCCGAATACATGGTTCCGGCGGCCGTGATGTGCGTGGAGCGCCTGCCGCTGACCGTCAACGGCAAGCTCGACGTGCGGGCGCTTCCCGCGCCGGCCATCGCGGTGGCGCAGCGGCGCGAGCCCGCCACCGAGCAGGAGAAGATCCTGTGTGAGCTGTTCGCGGGCCTGTTGGGGCTCGAAATCGTTGGGCCGGACGACAACTTCTTCGAGCTGGGTGGGCACTCGCTCCTGGCGACCCGGCTCATCAGCCGGGCCCGTGCGAGGCTCGGCGTGGACTTGGCGATCCGCGATCTGTTCGAGGCGCCGACCGCCGCTTTGCTTGCGGCGCGGGCCATGGCGGGCGACCCGGCTCGGCCCGCGCTTGTGCCGGGCCCACGGCCGGCCCAGATCCCGCTGTCGGCGGCGCAGCGGCGGCTGTGGGTCATCCAGCAGATGGAGGAGGCGTCCGCCGCTTACAACTTCCCGTTGGTGATGCGGCTGCGCGGGCCGTTGGACGTGCCGGCATTGCGCGCGGCGTTGGACGATGTTGTGGCCCGGCACGAGGCGCTTCGCACCGTGTTCGTGGTCCGCGACGGCGTACCATATCAAAGGGTTTTGGAAGAGGTGTCCGTTCCCTTCGAGTTCGGTCCGGCCAATGTGGACCGGCCGTTCGACCTCGCGGCCGAGCCGCCGATTCGCGCGTGGCTCGATGGTGACGTGCTGACGCTGCTGCTGCACCACATCACGACCGACGAGTGGTCGGATCGGCCGTTCCTGCGGGACCTCTCGGTTGCCTATGCCGCTCGGCTGCAAGGGACAGTGCCCGACTGGAAGCCGTTGCGCGTGCAATATGCGGACTACGCGCTGTGGCACGAGCGTTTGCTCGACAGCGTGGGCGAGGCGCAACTGTCCTATTGGGAGCGCGTGCTCGACGCAGCGCCCGAGGAGCTTGTGCTGCCGACGGATCGGCCACGTCCGGCCCGGCCGACATTCCGTGGCGCGTCCGTGGATGTCGAGTTCCCGCGGGAGTGGTTGCCGGAATTGGCGCGCAGCACGGAGGCGAGTCCGTTCATGCTCGTGCACGCGGTGACGGCGGCACTGCTGAACCGGCTCGGCGCGGGCGACGACCTGCCGATCGGCGCACCGATCGCGGGCCGCACGGACGAGGCGCTGGACGACTTGGTGGGCTTCTTCGTCAACACTTTGGTATTGCGGACGGATGTTTCGGGCGATCCGTCGTTTGTCGACCTGCTGCGACGAGTGAAGGATGTTGACCTGGCGGCCTTTTCGCATGCGGACGTGCCGTTCGAGGCGGTGGTGGAGCGGTTGAACCCACCGCGTTCGCTGGCGCGCAATCCGTTGTTCCAGGTTATGGTCGGCTATCATCCGTCAACCGATGGCGCATTCGGACTGTCGGGAGTGGAAGCCGAGTTTCTGCCGTGGGAGTCGACGACGGCGAAGTTCGACTTGGTGTTCAGCTATCACGATTCGGGATGCCGCATCGAGTACTCGATGGATCTCTTTGACGCGGTGACGGTTCGAGCGTTGGGGGAGCGGTTGCGGCGCGTCATGTCGGCGGTTGTGGAGGATCCTAGCGTTCGCGTACGCGACATCGACGTGTTGCTGGAGGGCGAAGGGCAGGTCGAGGACACCTGTCGTCCTGTGGAGGAGGTGTCGTTGCCGGTCTTGTTCGCGAGGCAGGTCGCCGTGCGGCCCTCGGCGCCGGCGGTGGGCTCCATGAGCTATCGGGAGCTGGATCTGCTGTCCAACCGGGTGGCCAGATGGCTTGCGGCACAGGGCATCGGGGCCGGCTCGGTGGTGGGGATCGCGCTCGAACGGTCCGCGGAGATGGTCGCGGCGGTGTTGGGCGTGCTCAAGCTCGGTGCGGCATACATGCCACTGGATTTGTCGTACCCGTCGGACAGAATCGAATACATGGTGAGCGATTCGTGGGCGTCGCTGGTGGTGACGTCGCTTGACGGGGTTTCGGGGTTCGGCGATGAGCCGGTCGAGATCGACGTGCCGCTTGACGCGCCGGCCTATGTGATTTACACGTCCGGCTCCACCGGACGGCCCAAGGGCGTTGTCGTGCCGCACGAGGGCATCGCGAGCCTCGCCGCGACCGCGATCGACCGGATGGGCGTGACGGCGTCGAGCCGGGTGCTGCAGTTCGCGTCGGTCGGGTTCGATGTGGCGGTTTTCGAGCTCGTGATGGCGCTGTGCGTGGGTGGGTGCCTGGTGTTCGCGCCGCCGCAGGTGCGTGTGCCGGGGCGTGCGCTCACCGATTTCCTCGCCCAGCAACGCATCACACACATGATCCTGCCGCCGTCGCTGGTGGCCGCGCTGCCGCCAGAGTGCGAGCTGCCGGCCGGGTCCACGATTCTGGTCGGGACGGAGGTCGTGCCGCCCGCGGTGATCGAGCGCTGGGCCGGCAAACTCAACCTGATGGCGGCCTATGGGCTCACCGAGGCGACCGTCAACTCCACGCTGTGGCGGGCCCTGCCGGGCCATCACGGCGCCGTCCCGATTGGACGGCCCGACCCCAACACGGTGTGCTATGTGCTCGACGAGCGGCTGCGGCCGGTCCCGCCCGGGGTGGCAGGCGAGCTCTATGTCGCGGGGCGCGGGCTCGCGCTGGGCTATCTCGGGCGGCATGGGCTCACCGCGGAGCGGTTCGTCGCCGACCCGTTCGGCCCGCCGGGCTCGCGGATGTATCGCACCGGCGATCGGGCGCGGTGGCGCGCCGACGGCAACCTCGACTTCCTGGGGCGGACGGACAATCAGATAAAGATCAGGGGACACCGAGTCGAGCTCGGCGAGATCGAATCCGCGCTCGTGACCCATCCCGGTGTGCGCCAGGCGGTGGTCGTGGCCGACCGCGATGGCGACATCACGCGCCTGGTGGCCTACGCGGTGGGCTCGTTCGACCCGGGTGCGGCGCGGGCTCACGTGGCGCGGTCGCTGCCCGACCACATGGTGCCGGCGATGGTGCTGCCGCTGGAGGGGCCGCTGCCGGTGACGCCCAACGGCAAGGTCGATCGCAAGGCGCTGCCCCGGCTCGACTGGTCGGCGCTGGCGGGCACGCAACGTCCGGCCACGCCGCAGGAGGAGGCGATGGCCGCCGGGTTCGCCGAGATCCTCGGGCTGCCCGAGGTCGGGGTGCACGATAATTTCTTCGCGCTGGGCGGGCACTCGATGGCGGCGATGCGGTTGCTCGGGCGCATCGCGTCGGTGTTCGGCGCGGAGCTGTCCATTCGCGACGTGTTCGACGCCCCGACCGTTGCGGGGCTCACCCAGCGGCTGACCACTGTCGACCGGGCCGAGCGCGTGCCCTTGCGCAAGGGCGTGCGCGGCGCGGGAGGTGAGGTGCCCGCGGCACCGGCGCAGCGACCGCAGTGGTTGGCATACTTGGAAAATCCGGCGTTCCAGCACGCGTTCGTGTGGCGGGGCTCGTTCGATGAGGCGGCGCTGGAGGCGGCGCTGTGGGATGTGGCGCGGCGGCACGAGCCGTTGCGGACGTCGTTTGTGGAGCGTGACGGGCGGCTGTGGCAGGTTCCGGCCGAGTTCGCTGGGTTGGAGCGGGTCGCGGGCGACGTGGATGTGGCGGAGCTGGCGCACGGGCCGGTGGCCCTGTCGGGGGCGGCGCGGCCGCCGTGGCGGGCGAGGCTTGTGAATGGTCGGGTGCTCCTGCTGACCGCGCACTACCTGGCGGTCGACGAGTGGTCGGTGGTGCCGCTTTGGCGCGACCTGACGACCGCCTATGCGGCGCGGGTGGCCGGGCGCACGCCTGACTGGGCGCAGCTGCCGGTGGATTACGCCGATTACGCGGTGTGGGCAAACCAGTTGAGCGGTGACGCGGACTACTGGCGCCGCACGCTGGCCGGCATGCCGCGTGAGCTGAAGCTGCCGACCGACCGGCCACACCCGGCCGCGGCCGGAAGCGGTGTGCGGGGCGGCTCCTATGTGGAGGGCGTGCTCGACGCCGACCTGCATCGGGCCATCGACGAGCTCGCGCGAAGCAGCGGGGCCAGCATGTTCATGGTCTTCCAGGCGGCGCTGGCCACCCTGCTGGCCGGGCACGGCGCCGGGGGCGACCTGCCGATCGGCACGATGGTCGCCGGGCGCACCCACGAGGCGCTGGCCGACCTGGTCGGGTGCTTCTTCCACCCGATTGTGCTGCGCACGGACGCGGGCGGCGACCCGACCTTCGCCGAGTTGCTGGCGCGGGTGCGCGAGACCGACCTGTCGGCGTTCGAGCACGCGGCTGTGCCGTTCGATGAGGCCGCGCGGCCGCAGGTGATGCTCATCCACCACGAGCAGGCCCGGCTGGGCGGCGACTTCGAGGCGGTCCCGGTGCGCAGCGCCTGGGCCGACCTGACCGTGAGCTTCTACGAGCCCCGTGATGACGGGCCCGTGGAGTGGCACTTGGTGTATGCCACCGACCTGTTCGACGATTCGACCGCGTGCGGGCTCGCGGCCGGGCTGGAGCGCGTGCTGCGTGCCGCCACCGCCGATCCCGAGCGCGCCATCTCGACCATCTTTGAAGCAGACCGCTGATGTCGTTTGGAGGAAATAGCTGATGTCCACCAATCCGTTCGACAACCCCGAGGGCCACTTCCTGGTGCTCGTCAACCACGAGGGGCAGCACTCGCTGTGGCCGTCGTTCGCCCAGGTGCCGGCCGGGTGGACGGCGGTGTTCGGCGAGGACACGCGGGACGCCTGCCTGTCCTATGTGGAGAGCCACTGGACCGACCTGCGCCCGGCGAGCCTGCAGGAGGCGATGCGGCAGGCATAGGTGAGGATGCCCCGGTGTAGGTGAGGATGCGGCAGGCCCAACGCGACTGTCCGGCGGGCCGAGGCGGGCCTGGGTGGCTATGCTGCCCTGGTGGAGTTGACCGTGTGGCACGAGGCCTCCCGCATCACGCACGAGGAGGCCGCGGCCAAGACGTCCTTCGAGCCGCATCCGTATGTCAGGGATTTCTGCGCGGAGGTCGGCGACTTCATCGTGGGCGGTGACGGGTGGTCGCACGTGCGCCTGTCGGTCAAGGACAGCGCGGTGGCGCGGGTGCGTTATGCGGCCAGCAAGCACCGGCTGGTGTGCTACGACCCGCGGTGGCAGGCGGTGCTCAACCCGCCGCTGCTGCGCCGGCCGGGAGCGTGGGAGCTGTGCTTTTGCGTCGGCCACTCCATCGACGACCCGGCGCCCGGCCACCTGGAGCGGGCCGTGCGCGGGCTCGCGCCGGACAATTGGTTCGTGGCGCTGGAGGACGGCGACGACCACTACGTGCAGGCGGCGCTCACCGAGGCGGGCTACCTGCTGGAGATCCGCGAGGGGTCGGCCGAGAAGCATTGGCAGACCCGGGTTTCCGACACCGACCGGTTGATCCATGCTTTCACCGCCCAGGCCGCCGGCGACCCCACCTGGCGCGACGGCTTCGATTGGAAGGGGCTGTAGCCGGGCCTTAACTGCCCAGGCCGCCGGCGACCCCACCTGGCGTAACGCCTTCGACTGGACAGGGCTGTAGCCGGACCCTAACTGCCCAGGCGACCCGAGATCGCATCTGGTCGACGATCTGTATTTTCTGGCTCTGCATGAGCCATATCAAGACCCTGAGCACCCCGTGCCGTTCGACGCGACGGTCGTGCATTGCCGCACGCTGCTGCACCCGCTTGTTCCGCAGCCCGATGGCGGGCGGATCTACCGCTGCCTGACCGAGTTTCCGGGTCGCCGGCCGGGGATGATTGTGCCAGTCTCGACACTGACATATGAGCTGGCCGGTGGCGCGCTGTGGCCGATGGTCGGCGACTGGGAAGAGGTCGTCGACGCCTTGGTGTTTCTGGCCCGCGAGGGCGGGTGTGACGCGTTGCGGCTGGGTCTTCCGCAGGCAACCGCCGCCATGGTGGCCAACGGGCCAAATACGAGAGTGAGGCATTACCATGCCAATGGCACGGTGCGTCAGACCGGCCCGGCGGAGCGGGAACACGAGTTGTCGCAGCTGGAGGCCCGCGTCCGCGCCATGCTCATGCAGGGACCGTTCTGGCCGGGAGGCAGACTCACGACCCCACCCAGCGAACCGGCCGTCATGCCATACCAGCCCGTGTAGCGGCTGAGGTCACGCCGGTGACGCGGCCGAGGCCCGGCTGCCGTCGAACTGACACCGATCTGAAGGGCGGGCGGGTTTAGGCTGCGTCACCTGACGGCTTCGACCCCAGGGCAGATGATTGCATGCGTCCCTGATGATCTGGCCCCATGGTCGGGATGCCGGCTCCCGCGAGCCCATCACGAGTCAATGATTGACGTAACACTCTCTCAGCGCGACTCTCAGGCGAGACGGGTGATTTCGACGGTCACGCCGAGATGCGAGCTGAGCGCTCCATTGTAGACACCCTTGAGCGGCGTCACATCGGCGTAGTCGCGCCCGCGCGCCACCTGGACGTGCCGATGGTCGGCCGGGCAGCCGTTGGTCGGGTCGTAGCCCACCCAGTCGCCAACCCACCACTGCACCCAGGCATGCGACTGCCCCTCGCACACCTCGCCGACCACCCCATCCGCGAGCGGATAGAGATATCCCGAGATGTACCGCGCCGGAATGCCCACCGCGCGCAGCAGCCCCACGGTGAGATGGGCGATGTCCTGGCACACGCCCTTGCGCAGCGCCCACGCCTCCTGCGCGTTGGTCCGCACACCCGTCGACCCGGGCACATAGGCAACGTGCTCCCGCACCCAGTCGGCAAGCGCGACCGCCGCCGCAGCGGGGCTCTTGCCGGCCACCACGTGCGCCGCCTCGCCCACGATGTCGCTGCTGACGGCCGTCAACGGCGTGGGCGCCACCAGCTCCGAAAACTCGTCCCGCTTGGTGCGCAAGGCGTCCCAGTCGCATTCGGGCAGCTCGCCGTATGTCACGAGCCCGGTCTCCACCAGCGAGGTCGCTGTGACCCGCAGCTGGTCGTGCCCGCGCTGCAGGTCGAACACCGTGACCTGGGTGCCCCAGTAATCCGTGTAGCGCCACGTCGTCGCCGCCGGGAACACATCCACAAAGCTGTGCAACGTCACCTGCCCCGGCATCGACTGTGGCGTCATGCGCGCCTCGTTGTATGAAGTGTGCGCCATGCCGTCGTAGGTGAAACCCGTGACGTGCCGGATTCGCAGTCGCCAACTCATGTCAAAATCACGCGTCCTCAAGCGCCCACGCCACCGCGGCCGCCTGCACGAAGAACCGGGCCGTCACCGCGGCGCTCGCCGCCGCGCACGCCCGCTGCAGTGCCGCCAGATGCTCGGGCAGGTCGTCCAGAAGCGTTGACATGTCGGCGTATTCGAGCCTCGTGCGGGCCTGCCCGATGGGCCGGCGCGCCGGATCGGTGACGCCCGCCCGCTCCACGCCAGGCGTCAACGCCCGTAGGCAATCCTCCGCCGTGGTGAGCGCGTGCAGCGCGGAACGCGGGAACAGCCGGTCCAGCAACAGGAATTCGACCACGCGCTGCGGCTTGACCTCTCCACCGTGCGTGCGCAGGAACGACTCGTCAGCGCCGCAGGCCTTCAAGACGGTGCGCCACTGCGGCGTCCCCGCCTGAATGGAAAGCTGACGCGCGGTCATGTCGACCCGCTCAAGGCTGCGCCCCAGCACCAGGAATCGCCAGGTGTCGTCGCGGCTCATCGTGGACTCGGCCAGGCCCGCCAGCACCGCAGCCCGCTCCCGCACGAAGCCCAAAAACAGGTGCGGCCCAAGGCGTTCGGCCGCCTTGCGGCGCGCCGCCAGCGAGTGCCATGTCACGTTGAGGCACTCCCACATCTCGCTGGAAATGGTTTCCCTTGCGCCACGGGCATTTTCGCGCGCCGACGCGAGCGCGCCCGTGATGGAACTCGCATTGTGCCGGTCGAAGGCGAGTATCTCCAACGCATCGCCGGTCGTCAGCCGCCCATCCGTGTGCGGCGCGAACCCGAGGATCGCCAGCATCGAACGGCACGCGGCGTTTTCATCCGCCCACGGATCCTCAAGCATGCGCGCCAGAAAGGCGTCGAGGATGCGCGCGGTATCGTCGGCTCGCTCTACGTACCGTCCAATCCAGAACAAGGACTCGGCGATCCGGCTCAGCATCCCCGATCTCATTGCTGGCCCGCCATCTGCGCGCTGACCGGTCCACTGTCGCGTGTGGACACCGGCGGTGGCTCGGCCGGTGGTAACGCCTGCGTCGGCACGGAAACCTCGACCTCCTCCGCGGCAATCACCCACGTATCCTTCGAGCCGCCGCCCTGGCTCGAATTGACGACGAGCGCGCCCTGCGGCAGCGCGACCCTGGTCAACCCGCCTGGCAGCACCCAGACGTCGCTGCCGTCGTTGACCGCGAACGGGCGCAGATCGATGTGGCGCGGCGCGAGCTGGTCGCCGATGAGGGTGGGGGAGGTGGACAGCGCCACCGGCCGCTGCGCCATCCATTGGCGCGGATCGGCCGCCACCGTGGAACGCAGCTGCGCCAGCTCCTCGGCGGTCGCCTTCGGCCCGATGACGATGCCCTTGCCGCCTGCCCCGTCGACCGGCTTGAGCACCAGCTCGTCCAGGTGATTCAGGACGTGCGCAAGGACATCGGGATCGTCCAGCCGATAGCTGTCCACATTGGAAAAGATGGGATCCTCGTTCAAATAGTACCGGATGAGGTCCGGCACATAGGTGTAGAGCAGCTTGTCGTCGGCGACGCCGTTGCCAATCGCGTTGGCCAGAGTCACATGTCCGGCGCGGGCCGCGTTGACCACCCCCGGGCAGCCGATCGCCGAATCGGGCCGGAAGTGAAGCGGGTCAAGGAAATCGTCGTCGATCCGGCGATAGATGACGTGCACCGGGCGCTCGCCTTGCGTAGTGCGCATGCTGACCCGGTTTCCGGAACAGACCAGGTCTCTGCCCTCGACCAGTTCCACGCCCATCAACCGGGCCAGCAGCGCGTGCTCGAAATAGGCCGCGTTATAGACTCCCGGCGTCAGCACGACCACGCACGGATCGGCCACACCCTCCGGCGCTGCCGAGCGCAACGCGGCCAGCAATCGAGCGGGATAGTCGTCGACCGGCAGCACACGCGCCTCGGCGAAAATGCCGGGCAGCGTCTGCGTCATGGCGCGACGATTCTCCATCACATACGACACCCCTGACGGGATGCGCAGATTGTCCTCCAAGACCCTGAATTCGCCCGCCTCGTCGCGGACCAGATCCACCCCGCTGACGTGCACGCGCACCCCGTTGGCCGGGTTGATGCCCCACGCTTCCCGGTGAAAGTTGGCGCTCGTGGTGATGAGATGACGCGGCACCACACCCTCGCGCAACACCTCGCCCGGCCCGTAGATGTCGGCCAGAAACCGCTCCAGCGCAAGCACTCTCTGCTTCACGCCGCGGGAAATCTGGTCCCACTCGGCGGCGTCGAGGATGCGCGGAATCAGGTCGAGCGGGAACGGCCGCTCCTCTCCCGCGTAGGCGAACGTCACGCCGCGATCGGTGAAAACGCGGGCCAGCTGATCGGCCCGCACCCGCAAATCGGCCCCGGACAGGGGTTGCAGCACAGCGAACAGGGCCCGATATGGCGTGCGAGGTCGGCCCGGCGCCTCGAACATCTCGTCCCACGCCGCGGCCATCGCGTACGAATCGAACACGTCCGCCATGAACGGAGCCTAGTTTGACCCCGTTTCGAACGTGTTAACAGCCCCGCTCGTTGTCCGATTCGCACCAGTAGGTACGAATCGGACAACAGTACGTGCTACAGCGAGCCCTGCTTCCACGGCCCGGTGATGGCGAACGTGATGCCGGGCGACTGAATGTTGGCGAACAACCAGTTGCCGTTCTTAGGCTCGAACGTCGCGCCGCACCACTCCGACCCACGGTAGTCGCCGGGCGCGATGTTCGCACGGCCCGGCACGCCACCGTCCGGAATCACCACGTTGTTGGCGGCGAACGGGAAAATGTCGCCATCGGTGGTGAGACCGTGCATGTACTCGATGCCGGAACCGTCCTCGCACAGCACCATGCCGCCGCGCGGGCTCACACAGATGTTGTCCGGGTTGTTCAGCACCGCCGGGCTGGGCGAGGCGAACAGCACCTTCAACGCGCCGGTCGCCGGCTCGTACTCGAAAATTTGACCCTGACCGGCCGGTCCGCCGCTGGTGGACACGATGTACACCTTGCCTCCGGCATACCACGCGCCTTCGAGCCTCGCGAAGACCGCGCCACCCTTGGCGAAGCCCTCCGTGAACGGCACGCCCGTCGCCGGGTCCGGTTCGTCGATCGTCACCCAGCTGGTCGAGGCGTAGGTCGTGCCGGTGCCGTCCTTGCGGGTGTCGTAGCGAGGGCCGTTGATGACCAGCATCTCCAGCACGCCGCCCCCGTGCAGGTTACCCGGTGTGTTGGGCCGGAACCGGTAGAAGCCCGCCGATCCCGCGTCCTCGGTTTCGTACACCCAACCGGTGGCCGGGTCGATGGCGACCGCCTCGTGCGAGAAGCGGCCCATTTCCTTGATGGGATTCGGATTTCCGGTACCGGCGCTGGGCACCTCAAACACATAGCCGTGCCGCATGCCGTTGCCCGCGTTGATAAGCGTGGTCTCCTCGCAGGTCAGCCAGGTGTCCCACGGCGTCGGCCCGCCCGCGCAGTTGCGGATGGTGCCCGACAGGCTGGCCCGCGCCTCGACAAGCTCCCCCTTGTCAGGGTTGAAGATGAGATTTGTGGTACCGCCTCCGGCCTGCGGATCATAGGCGGGGTCGGCGAACTTGCCCGACAGCGAGCCCACCTCGTGGTTGCGCACCAGGTGCACGCGGTCGCCGCGGCGGTAGGCGGCCATGCCGTCGTGCACGCCGGGAGTGGCGATGCCGTCGGCCATGCGGTCGCCGGTCCAGCCGAACGTCAGATATTCGAATCCGCGGGGGAGCAGCAGGAGCTCAAGGCCCGTCGTCTGGTCCTTCACCGGGGCCAGCGGCCCGTAGTCGGGGCTGAACTGCTTCTTCACATCGGTTTGGGCGCTGGCGGTGCGCGCGGCCAGCGCCTCCATCGGGGCGATCGCAGCTATCCCTGCCGCCACGGCGGCGCCGCGCAGCACATCACGCCGGTCTAACGAGATTTCCATCCGCTCAGGCTGGCAAGCCCAGGTAAAGGGAAGGTGTCCTGCTCCCGAAGTCTCCCTAGCCACGGCTGCTTAAATGGGGTCGTGCGAGCAGTGGTCTTCACCGAGTACGGTCCGCCGGACGTGCTGCGTGTGGTCGAGATGGATACTCCGGTGCCTGGGCCGGGCAAGGTGCTGGTGCGCGTGCGGGCGGCGGGTCTGCAGCCGTTCGATGCCAAGCTGCGCTCGGGCGTCATGGCCCCGCATGTGCAGGCGAAGTTCCCGCAGCAGCTCGGGGCGGAGGTCGCCGGGGTGGTCGAGGCCGATGCCGGCTCGTTCAAGGCCGGTGATGAAGTTCTCGGTCCGGCGCCCATGACAGCCCACGCGACGCATACGCTCACCGATGTCGACTCCGTGGTGGTCAAGCCGGCGCGCATGTCGTGGGCGGAGGCCGGTGCGCTGACGGCCTCAGGGCAGACCGCTGCCACGGCGATCCACGATCTCGGCGTCAAGCCCGGCGACACCATTCTGATCCACGCCGCGGCGGGCGGTGTTGGCAGCTTCGCGGTGCAGCTGGCGCGAGCGGCCGGGGCCACGGTCATCGGCACGGCAAGCCCGCGCAACCACGATTATCTGCGCGACCTCGGCGCGGTCCCCGTCGCGTATGGCGACGGGCTGGCCGAACGGATCCGGGCCGTAGCCGATGGTGGTGCGGTCGACGCGGTGCTCGACTGTGTCGGTACCCCCGAGGCAATCAATGTTTCCTTTGAAGTGATAAGGGATCCGGCCCGATTCGGCTCGCTCGTGTCGCCTGCTCCGGGTGTACGACGGCTGTCCACTCGCGGCAGTGTGACCCAACTGGCCGAGCTTGTCGCGCTCTATGAGAAGGGTGCGCTGCGTGTGGAGGTGGCCGCGACGTTTCCATTGGAGGAGGCGGCTGCCGCGCATCGGCTGCTCGAAAGCGGGCACGTTCGCGGCAAGGTAGTCCTTATGCCATAACGGTTTTTGTGTGACCTTCGTCGCGGCGTATTCCGTGGGTGTGCCCGTGGCTGGCGGCGTAGCGTAAGGCCGATGAGCGAGCTTTCGAAAGTCGTGCGGGGCCGGGTGACACTTCCGGGAGACGCGGAGTTCGCCGAGGCCAGCCAGCCCTGGAATCTCGCGGTTGACCAGCGCGGCGTGCTCGCGGTCGTGGAGGCGGCCGATCGCGACGATGTGGCCGCGCTGGTGCGTTATGCGCGCACGGCCGGGGTCCCGATAGCGCCGCAGGCCACCGGGCACGGCGCGAGCGGCAGTGCGATCGGCGCGATCCTGTTGCGCACCAACCAACTCGGCGGCGTCGAGATCGACGCGGCCGCCCGCACGGCCCGGGTCGGCGCCGGCGTGAAGTGGGGCGAGGTGCTCGCGGCCGCGAGCCCGCACGGTCTGACCGGCCTGGCCGGCAGCTCGCCCGTCGTCGGCGTCGTGGGCTTCACGCTCGGTGGCGGGCTGAGCTGGTTCAGCCGCAAGTTCGGGCTGGCCGCCGACAGCGTGCGCGCGTTCGAGGTCGTCGATGCCGAGGGCGCGTTCGCCCGGGTCACGGCCGAGTCCGATCAGGAGCTGTTCTGGGCACTGCGCGGGGGCGGGGGTGACTACGCCATCGTGACCGCGCTCGAGTTCGACCTGCACCCGGCGCCCTCGCTTTACGGCGGGCGCGTGTTGTGGCCGGTCGACCGGGCGGCGGCCGTGCTCGACGTCTATCGCGAGGTGACCGCGTCCGCG
>NZ_QJUG01000006.1 GCF_003426775.1 Allorhizocola rhizosphaerae
CGAGCTCGTGGTGCATCCGCTGCACCGGCGGCGCGGGCTGGGCCGGGCGCTGGTCACCGGCGCCGTCGAGGCGGCTGAGCGGGCCGATGCGGCGGGGCGGCTGCGGTTGTGGGCGCACGGCGATCACCCGTCGGCGAGCGCGCTCGCGCTGAGCCTGGGCCTCAAGCGCACCCGGGTGCTGTGGCAGATGCGCCGATCGCTGTTTGCCGAGCTGCCCGAGCTGGTGATGCCGGCCGGTGTGCGGCTGCGCCCGTTCGAGCCCGGCCGCGACGACGTGCCATGGGTCGAGCTGAACCGCACGGCGTTCGCCGACCACCCCGAGCAGGGCAAGTGGGAGCTGCGCGACCTGCGGCTGCGCATGTCCGAGCCGTGGTTCGACCCCAACGGGTTCCTGCTCGCCGAAGACCGCGAGCACCGCCTGCTCGGGTTCCACTGGACCAAGGTGCACGGGGAGCAGCAGGAGCACCTTCACGACCCGATCGGCGAGGTCTATGTGCTCGGCGTGCACCCCGACGCGGCAGGGATGGGCCTCGGCCGGGTGCTGACCGTCGCGGGCCTGCGCTACCTGCGGGCGCGCGGGCTGCATCAGGTCATGCTCTATGTTGACGAGTCCAACCGGCTGGCGACGACCCTCTATACCGGCCTGGGCTTCGCCCGCTGGTCCACGGACGTGTTGTTCATGAGGTCGGCCCTGTGAAGCGGGGCTGGCCCTGTGAAGCGGGGCTGGCCCTGTGAAGCGGGGCCGGCGCTGACTGGGTGATGCAGGGCGGCTCTGGCGGGGTGAAGGGAGGTCGGCAGTCACCCGTGAAAGCAAGGTCGGCCCCGACCGGGTGAAGCGAGGTCTTCCGCTATGCAATGAAGGGCGTCACTATCATTGCATGCGCGAGCCCTCGGCGGCCCCTGCGGAATTCGTGTCCTACGTGGACAGGCGACTGCGCCCGCTGGAGGCGGCCGCGCTGCGCCTGACCGACGACGAGGTGCAGGCCGAGCGGATCGCCCGCGACCTGCTCACGTTGGTGGCGTTGCGATGGTGGTGGCTTACCCGGTCGGACGCGCGGCGCGAGCTGAGCGCGGGCACATCAGCCGACTTCTATCTCACGAAACGCTTCCAGCAGGAGGCGGACGAGTTCGGGTACCCCCGGATGATTTTGAATCTCGACGCGGCAGTCACTGGCAGGCGGCGCCCGACCTTCATCGGCCCTCTGCCGATCTCAGACGAGGCCGCGTACATCTGGGAAACCGCGCGGCAACGGCTGCGCCGCAGGCTGCTGATCGCGGCCGCGATCGCAGGCGTGGTGACGGTCGCGGCAGTGTGCCGCAGGGGCGGATCGCAGGCCCAATCGCAGCAACCCCAGCAGCTGGAGCCGCCGCTCGTGCAGTCGACCGAGCTGCCACCGGGCGCGTTCATCCTCCCCGGCGGGGGGTTCGACACCGGGCAGATCGAGTCTCTCCCGGCCGAGCTGAAGTTCCCCGCCGCCCGCCCGCCGGCGCTGTCGGAGAGCCCCTTGCCGCGGGCCATACTGCTGGCCGGATCGCCCACATTGGACGAGGGTCGGGTGTATGCCTTGGCCGACAACGGCAACTGGCGCTATATCGACGCCGCGCCGGAGCGGGCCGGTGCCTGGATGAGCGCGGCGGCGCTGTCGCCTGCGGGCAAGCAGGCCGTGTTCGCCACGCCTGCGGCGACAGTGATAGTGGATCTCACGACCGGCGCGGCCAAGCCGGTGCCCGGCATCGCCCGGGTGGCGACCAGCCCGGTGTGGCTCAGCGAGCAGCAGCTCCTGCTCGGCAGGGACGCGCTGTTCGACGTGCCCGGCGGCCAGACCGGCCAGGCGCCCGCCGGTCCCGAGGACGCGATCACCCCGCGCCGGCGCGAGCCCGGCGACCGCACCACCACCCTCAGCGAGCTGCTCTCCGCGGGCCAGCCGCTGACCGCGCCCGCGCGGTTGCGCCAATGGCAACTGGACCAGAGCGACCCGCAGCCGGCCATCCGGCCACTCACCGGGCGCCTGGCCGACATCGTCGGGCGCTGGCAGGGCAACGGGTTCGGCTTCGGCGACGACCGTGTGACGCGCATGTGCCTGCCCGGCAACCTGGCCGGCCGGGCGCAGGCCAACGCGGCAATCGTGGTCATCACCCCGAAGACCGCGGAGGTGGTCAGGGCGCTGCTGATCGACACGTCCGTGTCGGGCGTTCCCGGCCTGCTGGGGTGGCTGGACGAACGCCGGGTGTTGCTCACCCTCGCCAAGGGCGGTTCCGGGGGGTACCAGCAAATCCTCGCGTGGGATCTGCTGAGCGACCGGATGACCCGGGTGTCGATGCTGGACTTCGCCGGAACGATCTCACTGCGCGACCTCTCCAGCGCACCTAGTTGATCATGAAGTTAAGGCGGCGACACCGCCGAACATTGACCTAAGTTCATGACCAACCGGAAGGGGGTGCTGGCTAGAACTCGGGCATGAAGGGCGATGAGACATCGCGGGTGACCGCGAGGATCTGTTCGAGGCTGTCGAATGTGGACAGCTCCGTCAGGGTCATGAGGGTGGGTGGAAGCATCGGGAGGCCCCCGGTCGAGTGCTCCTCCAGCGCGCGGGCCGGACTGATCCAGCGTGCCTGGTCGGCCTCGGCGGACGGCAGCTGCGGTTCCTGCCCCTCCGGCAGCGGCGCGAGATAGAACCACGTGTCGAAGCGGCGCGGCTCGAAGACGGGAGTGAGCCAGCGGTGCCACGGCACGAGGGACGAAGCCGGCAGGGTCACCCCGGTCTCCTCGAACACCTCGCGCACGGCCGCGTCGACGGGAGTCTCGTCCGGCTCCAGCGCGCCGCCCGGAAACGCCCACATGCCACCGAAAGCCATGCCGCGCAACCGCCGGATGAGGAACACGCTGCGGTCGGGCCGCAGCAGCACGACGGTCGCGGCCCGCCGCGGCACGGCTGGCTCGCGCCCGGACTCGCGGAACTCGCGTGCCTGGTCGGTCAGGCGCTTGAACAGCGCATCATCCAACATGGACGATCACCGCCTGGCCCTGCCCGACCCCGATGCACGCGGCGGCCACACCATATCCGCCACCGCGCTTGCGCAGATGGCGGCACAGGTCCACGATGATGCGCGGCGCGGATGCCCCCAGCGGGTGCCCGATCGCGATCGCGCCGCCGTTGACGTTGACCAGATCCGGCTTGACCCGGGGCAGTTCGTCGACGCAGCTGAGCACCATAGCGGCGAATGCCTCGTTGAGCTCCCACAGCGCGATGTCGTCAAACGACAGTCCGGCTTTTTGCAGGGCTTTGTGGATGGCGGGCACCGGGCCGAGCGAGAAACGCTCGGGTGACACGCCCGCCACCGCGCTGGTCACTATGCGCCCCAACGGCTGCACCCCCAGGGCGTCCACAGTGGACTGCGAGCCGACGATGACGGCGGTCGCGCCATCGTTGATGGGCGAGGAGTTGCCCGCGGTGACCGTGCCATCGGGCGTGAACGCGGGCTTGAGCGCAGCCAGCTTCTCCATGCTCGTGTCGGGGCGGATGCACTCATCGCTTTCCAAGCCGCCCAAGGGGATCAGGCCTTCGCGAGGAGCGGCCGCCGCCAGCTGATGCGAGCGCAGCGCCCACTCGTCCTGCGCCTGGCGCCCGATTCCCTTCTCCAGTGCGACTTTTTCGGCGGCAACACCGAGCGGCACTGTCCACTCCGGACTGAACCGCGGGTTGACCATGCGCCAGCCCAGGTGCGTGGCCCACAGCTTGACCTCGGGCGGGAACGGTACGTCGGGCTTGGGCATCACAAACGGGGCCCGCGTCATGCCCTCCACCCCACCGGCCACGATCAGCGAGGCGTCGCCCGCGTCGACCGCCCGTGCCGCCTGCACGATCGCCTCGGCCCCGGAGGCGCACAGCCGGTTGACCGTCGCGCCCGGCACGGTCACGGGCAGGCCGGCGAGCAGCGCGGCCATCCGGCCCACGTTGCGGTTGTCCTCGCCCGCGCCGTTGGCGTCGCCCAGGATCACGTCATCGACCTCGATCCCCGGGTATCGCCTGAGCAGCTCGATGACGGGCGCGGCGGCCAGGTCGTCGGTGCGCACGCCGGACAGCGCACCCTTGAACCTGCCGAACGGGGTGCGCACCGCGTCGATGAGGTAGGCCATGGCTAGAACCCCAGCATTGCGCGCAATCGGGCCGTGTCGGCTGCGAAGTCGCGCAGCGGCACACCGTCGATGCTCTTGATCGGCGCGATGCCCCGAATGCTCGACAGCAACCACACCGCGTCGACCGCGTGCAGCTCCTCGACTGTGATCATGCGCTCGGTCGCCTGGAGACCCATGGAAGAGGCGTTGTCGAGCGCGAAGCGGGCCGTGATGCCGGGCAGGATCCCGGTGGCCGCGGCCGGGACGGTCGCGAGCGAGGAACCCGACCGCCACACGAGCGACGACGTGGGGCCCTCCAACGCGAACCCGTCGGTGGACACCCACAGCGCGTCGTCGGCGCCCTTGGCCATCGCGTAACGCTGGGTGGCCATGTTGATCGCGTAGGACAGCGTCTTGGCCCCGGCCAGCAGCCACGGCGCGTCTTTGCGCGCCTCAACGGGTACCCCCAAAGAAAGGGTGTTGATCTTAATGCCGTTGTCGCGGGCGGCGATCGAGGCGGCGGGCACCGGATTGACGGTCGCGTATGCCGTCGGGGTGCCGAGGCTTTCTGACCCCCGGGTGAGCACCAGCTTGAGCACGCCCTCACGGTCACCCGGCCACGCGGAGCACGCCTGGGCAGCCAGCTCGCGCAGGGGCGGGAGGGTCAGGTCGAGCGTCGCGGCGGAGGCGGACATGCGGGCCAGGTGTTCGTCAAGCAGCCAGGGCCGGCCGGCGCGCACGTGGATGGACTCGAACACACCGTCGCCGCGGGTGAGGCCGAGATCGTCGGACTTGATGAACGGGGTGTCGGCGGGGATCAAGCCACGGCCGAGCACAGCGAGGACTGCCACAACTCGCATTATGATCGGTCCGTGTCCACCCTAGCCAACATGCTCCGGGAGCGGGGTCTGCGGTTGACACCGCAGCGGCAGCTCGTGTTGGAGGCGGTCCGCCGTCTCGGGCATGCCACACCGGAGCAGGTGCACGAGGCCGTCGTCGCGAACTCGCCCGGCGTGAACATCACGACCATCTATCGCACGCTGGAGCTGCTGGAGGAGCTCGACCTGATCACGCACGTGCACCTGTCGCACGGGGCGCTGACCTATCACTGGGCCAGCGAGGACCAGCACGTCCACCTGGTGTGCCGCAAGTGCGAGAGCGTGCAGGAGCTCGACGTGGCGGAATTGCGGCCGCTCGCCGCGCGTTTGCAAGAGCAGTACGGTTTCCGCCTCGACATCGCGCACGTCGCCCTGTTCGGCGAGTGCAAGGAGTGCCAATGATCACGGTAGGTCAGCTCGACCCGGCCTCGCCCGACGCGCCCGTCGCGGCACACTACGGCGACCCCATGCGCGAGCAGCGCCTGGACCAAGCCCTCGTCGACCGCTCGCATCGCGGGGTGCTCAAGCTCACCGGCCCCGAGCGGCTGACCTTCCTGCACAACCTCACCACGCAGCACCTGCTCTCGCTGGAGGACGGCCAGGCAACGCAGGCCCTGCTGCTCTCGCCGCACGGGCATATTGAGCACCATCTGTGGATCACGGCGTTCGACGACGCGCTGTGGGTCGACGTCGAGCCTGGTGCGCTTGCGCCGGTGCGAGACTTCCTGCTGAAGATGCGCTTCTTCACGAAGGTCGAGATCGAGGACGCGTCGCTGAAGGTCTACTCCACGCTCGGGTTCGAGCGGGGCGACGTGCTGCCCGTGCCGCCGGCCAAGTTCGCCACCGGTGTGGTTCCGGCCCGGCCCACGAGCCTTTATCCAGTCGAGTCTTTGCCGGGCGGGGGCTTCAAGCGCGGGCCCGACTATCTGGTTTTCGATGAGACGCAGCTGCCCGACCTCCCGCGCGCCGGGCTGTGGGCCTACGAGGCGCGCCGGGTGGCCGCGCGCGTCCCGCGTGCCGGGTTCGACACCGACCACCGCACCCTTCCGTCCGAAGTGGACCTGACAGGCGTGGCCGTGCACCTGGAGAAGGGCTGCTACCGGGGGCAGGAGACGGTCGCGCGGGTGCACCACCTCGGCCGGCCGCCCCGCGCGCTGCGCCTGCTGCACTTAGACGGCATCACCACCGACCATCTGCCCGCGCCGGGGACGCCCATCACGGTTTCGCAAAGGGCGGTCGGTTTCGTCGGCACGGCGGTCCGGCACTTCGAGCAAGGACCTATCGCCCTGGGCGTGCTAAAGCGAAAAATTTCCGGCGATGCCCCCCTCATTGCCGGAGAATCCACGGTTGCGGTTGAATCAGGGGATGACGACGACTGACGGCACACTGATCACCGTTGCCCCGACCGGCGCCGAATCGAGCAAGGCCGAGGTGCCCGCGTTGCCCGTGACGCTGGAGGAGCTGGTGGCGACTGCCGTGGAGTGCGAGTCGCTGGGCGCGTCCGTGATCCATGTACACATCCGCGACGCGGCTGCTGCTCCGACCCTCGACCTGGGGCTGCTGCGCGACACGGTCGCGGCCGTGCGCGCGTCGACCAACCTGATCGTCCAGTTGTCCACGGGCGGGTCCGTGCACGACCCGGAGTCGTCCCGCCTGGCCGTGCTTGAGGCGGCCCCCGACATGGCCAGCTGCACGATGGGCACGGTCAACTTCGGCGAGGACGTGTTCCTCAACCGCTGGGAGTTCATCGTCGACCTGCACACCCGCATGCAGGACCGAGAGATCGTGCCCGAATACGAGATCTTCGATCTCGGACACCTCTGGGCGCTGGAAAGACTTCTTGGCAAATACGGTTTGCCTTACGGCGGCCATGTCCACGTCGATTTTGTCATGGGGGTACCGGGTGGAATGCCCGGCACGCTCGAAGCCTTCGCCGCGTGCAAGGCCGCGCTCCCGCCCGATGCCACGTTTTCCGCGACCGGCATCGGCCGATACAGCCTGCCCGTGATGTTGACCTCACTTGGCGCGGGCGGGCACCTGCGCGTCGGCATGGAAGACACGCTGACCTACGCCAAAAGGCAGCCGGTCGAGTCGAATGGTCAGCTTGTGGCACGGGCTGCGGCTTTCGCCCGGCTCGCCCAGCGACCACCGCTCAACCCGGCTCAGGCGCGCGACCTGCTAAGCATTAAAGGGTGAAGAAGTATTCCGGTGGCGTGCCCCTGGTAGCGGTCGAGCGCAGCGGGTTCGACGAGAGCTGGCACCACGGCTCGGTCGTGGTGCTCTCGGCCGACGGCGATGTGCTGGCCTCCGCCGGTGACCCGATCGGCCCGATCTTCCCGCGCTCGTCGAACAAGCCGTTTCAGGCGATCGGCATGGTGCGCAACGGTTTGCGGGTTTCGACGCGCGATCTGGCGCTCGTCGCCGCCTCGCATTCTGCCGAAGACATGCACCTCGACGGCGTGCGCACGCTGCTGGCGTCGGCCGGGCTCACCGAGTCCGACCTGCGCTGCCCGCCGGTCGACGAGCAGCACGGCCCGATCCACATGAACTGTTCCGGCAAGCACACCGGCATGCTGCTCACGTGTGTCGCAAATGGATGGTCCATTCACGACTATTACGCGCCGTCCCACCCGTTGCAGCAGCGCATTCTCGCGACCATCGAGGAGTGCGCGAGCGAGTCGGTCGCGGCGGTCGGCGTCGACGGTTGCGGCGCACCGGTCGCGGCGTTCTCACTCACCGGGCTCGCGACCGGGTTCCTGCGCACGGCCACTCATGAGGTGGCCGACGCGATCCGGGCCTATCCGGAGATGATGAGCGGCACCGGGCGCGATGACGCGTTGCTCATGCGCGCGGTGCCGGGACTTTACTGCAAGGGCGGCGCGGAGGGCGTGTGGGCCGCGGCCGTGCCGGGGGTGGGAGCGGTCGCGCTCAAAATCGATGATGGCGCGCGCCGCGCGTGTGGCCCGGTCATGGTGTCGGCCCTCAAGCGCCTCGGCATCACCGCCGACCTGCCCCTCACTCCCGTCCTCGGCCGCGGGGCCCCCGTCGGCACCCTCCGCGCCCTGTGGTAGCCGGGCGCTCCAGCCCTCCCGGACGGTGTAGGTGCGCAGGTTCGGGTCGGCCGCGATCTGCGCGTCCGTGTACTTGATGGAGTCCCAATCCTCCTGCGAGTAAGTGCGTGTCTGATCGGCGTAATGGGGCGAGTTCGGGCGGGCCGGCCGCGAATAGGCCAGGATCTGATCGCGTTGAAAATCCCAGCGCGCTGAGGGCCGCCGTGAATCGAGATCGTGACATCCGCCCGAAGGGGGCGTAGGCGGTGCCCGAGCGCTTGCTGTGGCAAGCATCATGCTAACA
Source organism: Allorhizocola rhizosphaerae (assembly GCF_003426775.1). Classification (GTDB taxonomy): domain Bacteria; phylum Actinomycetota; class Actinomycetes; order Mycobacteriales; family Micromonosporaceae; genus Allorhizocola; species Allorhizocola rhizosphaerae. The sequence continues at coordinate 8,350 of NZ_QJUG01000006.1, forward strand.
ATAGCTAGCACCCCAGCTCGTGGCGGACTAATGTCGATCGTGTGAGCGAGATTGGGGAATTCATCAAGGGGCTGCGGGAAAACGCCCGCATCTCGCTTCGCCAGCTCGCGGAACAGGCCAACATCAGCAACCCATATCTGAGCCAGATCGAGCGCGGCCTGCGCAAGCCGTCCGCCGAGGTGCTGGCCCAGATCGCGGCGGCGCTGCGGGTGTCGACCCCGATGATGTACCTCAAAGCCGGGCTGCTGGGCACCGACGACGACCAGGGTGTGCTCGCGGCGATCGCGGGCGATCCCATCCTGACCGTCGCGCAGAAGCAGTCCTTGACACAGATCTATCAGACGTTTGTGCGTGAGAACACCAGGGAGTCCCAGAATGAACCAGACCAAGACAAAGACTAAATACCCTAGCGCCGTCTACGCCGCCGCGGGCGTTGGCGACCTTGTGTACGCGCAGCTGCGCAAGCTGCAGGACAAGGCGGTCGCGTTCGGCAGCGAGCAGGCCCCGCAGTGGAAGCGGAAGGTGGCCGACCTGTCGGTGAAGGTCGACGCCGACAAGGTGCGTGAGTCGGTCGTGACCGGCACGCAGTTCGCCGCGCAGAAGGCCACCGAGGTCTACGACACGCTGGTCGCCCGGGGCGAGAAGGCGTTCGCCGCCGAGGAGCCCAAGGCCGACACGCCCACGACCGAGACGCCGAAGGCTGACGCACCCAAGGCCGACACGCCCAAGGCTCAGACCAACGGTGCGGCCGCTCCGAAGACCGCGCAGCCCACGGTTCCCGTGGCCCCCGTGGCCAAGAAGGCCCAGTCGCGCAAGCGCCCCTGATTCCGCAGCGGGAGTGCGCGGGCCGTTCAGTCCGTGCTTTCACCGCTTCGCGATAAAACTGGGCGATTCACGAGTTTGAGCGCACCCGTCGATGTATGTGGGCGGGTGCGCTTTAAGCTTTGAGGCATGGCCCTTGCTGCTGTTCCGCTTTTCTACGGGTGGGTTGAGTACTACCTGGACCTGGGCGTGTTCCTGTTCGCGATCGCCGTGATGGCGTGGGCGTTCATCCATGCGGCGATGCAGCGGGCGGACGCGTTCTCCGCGGTCAGCTCGCTGCGCAAGAACACCTGGCTCGGCATCCTCGGTGGGCTGCTCGTGGCCACACTGCTGTTCTGGTTCATCGGCGTGTTGCTGATCGTGATGTATATCGGCATCGCAGCGGCCGCCTACTATCTACTCGAAGTCAGGCGCGGGATAAAGGATGTGTCCGAGGGTTCCTGGTGAACGGCGGGCACGACCTGAGGTGGCCACCCCCGCCCGACGGCTTCCCGCGCCGGTTCGGCAAGCCGCGTAACTCCGCCCCCAGCACGGGCAAACCGAGCCCGCCCACGCTGCCGACCGAGGTGGTCGCCGCGCCGCACGGGGTCAAGCTGGAGCGCCTGATCACCGGCGTCGGCGAGCCGGTGACCGTGTTCGCGCACGGCCTGGGGCACGGCATCGCGGAGACCCGCCCACTGGGCAGTGGCGTGCGCGGCAAGCGCGTCTTCTTCCAGTTCCGCGGGCACGGCGACTCCGGCTCACCGCCCGGCGAGTGGGACTACGGCGATCTGGCACGCGACGTTCGCGCCATGGCCGACATGACGGGCGCGACGCACGCCCTCGGCGTGAGCCTCGGCGCGGGCGCGCTGTGCCGGCTGCTGGCCGAGACCCCGGACCGGTTCGCCAAGGTGGTCTTCTTCCTCCCGGCCGTGCTCGACCGGCCGCGGCCCGACGCCGCCCGCGCGAAGCTCGCCGATCTGCTCGAAGCGATCAACAGCGGTGATGTCACGGCGGTGGCCAATGCCGTGGTCGACGAGATCCCGCCCTCGCTGCGCAACGGCTCCTCGGGTTGGGCCTATGTGCGGCAGCGCATCAACAACCTGATGAACACCGGTCTGAGCACCGGGCTCCTCACGCTGCCGGACCAGATCCCGGTACCGAATAAAGAACTTCTGAAAGCGGTCACGGCGGAGGCGCTGGTCATCGGCTGCCTCGGGGACGACCTTCATCCCAGCTCGGTGGCCGTGGAGCTGGCCGAGGTGCTGCCCGACGCCACGCTGCACATCTACAACCGGCCGTCGGTGCTGTGGCATGAACGGCTTGACCTTCGCGAGCGGGTGAGTACCTTCTTGAATTCATGAGGACCAAGGCCGTCGCGCTCGTCGCCGCGCTGTTTGTCGTCACGGCCGAGCTGCTGCGGGCCTGTGGTCCCCTGCTCGACGGCGTGGCCGGGGTGGTCGGCATCCCGCCGGCCGCGGCCGTCGCGATCGGACTTTTCATCCTGCCGGGTGCGTTGTTGGTCACCCTGCGTCGCGCGTCGCTGCCCGGGATGATTGTCTTCCTTTTTCTGGTACGGGTTACGGCCCAGTTCGCGCCCAACGTTGCCATCGTGGGGGCCGGTGCCGTGCTCGGGCTGGTCGCGCTGGCGCTCGCGGTGCAGCGCGCCGCCGACGCCCCGACCGCCGGGATGGGCCTGCTGGCCGGAGGCGTGCTCGACCTCGCGATCCGGTCGGTGACCATGACGTGGGATCCGATTTGGACCGGGCTGTGGGGCCTGCCCATGGTCTCGCTGGTGATCCTCGCGCTGTGGATGTCGCTCGCGGTGAAGGCGCCCACGCAGGCGACGCTCGGGCGCACGTGGGCGGTCGGCGCCTACCTGGGGCTGTGGACCACGACGATCGGCAATCCGGCCTTCGTGGCGTCGCAGTCGGGGCTCGCCCTGCAACTGTCCATTGTGGTCATAATGGCCGGGGCCGTGGTCGGGTTCGAGCTGGTCCGGCGCGCTTCGCTGCTCCCGCTGATGGGCCTGCTCGCGTTGGTGGCACTTCCGGCCGGGGTGTGGCTGGCGTGGTGGCGCGGTGATTCCGTGAGCCTGGCCGGGGTGGTGCTGGTGCAGCTTGCGGCGGCCGTGGCGGTGACCCGGGCCGTGGCGATGCCCGGCCGGGTCGGCTCCACACTGCTCGGGCTGGTGTGGGTGGTGCCCGTGTTGTTGTTCCAGCTGCATTATGAGGGGCCGTTGCCGTTGGACAATCGGCTCATCGTGGTGGCGGTGGCGGTCGTGGTGGGCCTTGCCGGTGCCGGGCGGCGGGTTCCCGTCGCTTCCGCGGCGGCGCGGATCGACCCGCCGCAGCCGGGCATCATCGAGGTGGTGCGGCCCCGGCTCGCCGAGCTGGTGCAGCCGGTGACGGTCGCGCTGGCGTTGCTTTTGCTCATACCCCTTGGGTTTCTCATGGTCAGGCAGGAGGCCCAGGCCGCGCAGCCGACGGGCGCGATGCTGCGCCTGCTGAGCTGGAACGTCAAATACGGGCGCGACGACGCGTCCGGCGCGGTCAACCCGAGCCAGATCGCGGCCGCGGTCCGCGACGCCGAGGCCGACGTGGTCGTGCTGCAGGAGGTCAGCCGGGGTTGGGCGATCGGAGGCGGGCTCGATCTGGCGTCCTATCTGGGCCGCGAGCTGGACATGGAGTTTCACTGGGCGCCCGCGGCGGATCGGCAGTTCGGCAATCTGCTGCTTGTGCCGCGCGGCACGGAGGTCGGCTTCTCGCACGCGACGCTGCCGTTCGGGCAGGGTCCAATGTGGAGGTCCTATCTGCGGGCGCGGGTCGGCGGGTTCGACATCGTGGCCACCCACCTGACCCACCACAAGAAAAACACGCCCACCCGGCTGGCGCAGATCGAGACCATCCTGCGGGAGAAGCCCGACATCGTGGTGGGGGACCTGAACTTCTGGCCCACCTGGGACGAGCGGCGCGCGTTCGCGGCGGCCGGATATGTGTCGGCACAAGACTTTTTGGGGCAGGGCGCAAAGTTCACCTCGCCCACGAGCACCCCGACCAATCGCGTGGACTGGCTTTTCGGGTCAGCCCAGATAAGATTCCTCGGCTTCGGGGTGCGCGACCACATCAAGGCGTCGGACCACTTCCCGATCGTCGGCGTCATCTCACGCTGACTCGCGCAGCACCAGCCTGGTCGGCAGGATCAGCGACGTGGGCTCGCCGCCGCCGAGCAGGGCGACCAGCATGCGCGCCATCTCGCTGCCCATCGCGCGAATCGGCTGGTTGACGGTGGTCAGTGGGGGAGCGGTGTGCCGCGCCCACGGAAGGTCGTCAAACCCGACCACGGCGACATCGTCGGGCACGCGCCGCCCGGCCTCGCGAAGCGCGCGCAGGGCACCGGCCGCCATGTTGTCGGACTGGGCGAACACGGCATCAAGGTCGGGATGGGCGTGCAGGAGCGACTGCATCGCCTGGTATCCGCCGGATTCGAGGAAGTCGGCGTGCATCACGACCGGGTCGGCGCCGCCGCCCAGCGCGTCGAGGCAGCCGCTGAGCCGGGCGTGCGTGACCTCGTTGTCCACCGGGCCGGTGATGGTGACGATGCGCTGGCGCCCCTGCACGAGGAGGTGCTCGACCGCTTTGCGGGCACCGCCCCGGTTGTCGGCGTCGACGAAATAGCGCGGCTCGCCGTCCATCGTCCGTCCACCGTAGACAGTGGGCGCGCCCGACTCCTCCGCCAGGCGGCACAGCGGATCGGCGCCGGGCAGGGCGAGCAGCATGACGCCGTCGAGCTGGCCCGAGCGCAGCCGGCGCAGCAGGCGGGTGCGGGCACGTTCGTTGGCGCCGAGCATGAGCATCAGTTCGAGGTCGGTCTCGGCGAGCACGGCGTTGATGCCCACGATGACCTCGGCGAAGAACGGGTCCTCGGACAGCCGGGGGTCGTCGGCCTCGCCCGAGACGACCAGCGCGACCGTCTCGTGGGTGCGGGTGACCAGGCTGCGTGCTGCCTGGTTGGGGACATAGCCAAGCTCGCGCACCGCCTTGAGCACCGCGGCACGGGCCGCGGCGCTGACGTATGGCTCGTCATTGACCACGCGTGATGCGGTGCCACGAGAGACACCGGCGAGCGCCGCGACCTGCTCGATAGTGGGCCGGCCACGTTTCACGGCTTAAAGTTAAATGGAACTGGGAGCGCTCCACAAGAGACCTTTACACAGCTCGGATAGACGTTTATGGTCGTCTCTGGGAGCGCTTCCAAAGTTAGGGGCTGGACGAGGCGCACGGGCCTTGTCATGCCTATGAAAGTTGGTGTGGATCAAAGTATCCGCGTGTTCAGCGGTGGGTGCTTCCAGAAAGTGGTTTCTGGGAGCGCTCCAGGTTGGAGAGTGTAAATGGTTACGTTGCAGGCCGTAGCCGATGCAGCAGGGGTTTCATGTAGCACAGTGTCACGAGTGCTCAACGACAAGCCGCGGGTCAGCCCGTCCACTCGAGCCCGGGTGCGGCGGGTCATCGAGGAGATGGGTTACCGTCCAAACCCGGCGGCGCAACAGCTCGCGTCCAGGCGTCTCCGTCCGGATTAGAGGAAGACGCACTCATAGACCGAGGCGCGCTTCGGTGCGCGGCGGCGCAGTAGGGAGGCGCCGTCTCGCGGGCGCGTTTCAGGTGCGCGGCGGTGGGTGCGGCCGCCGCGCGTCGCGTCAGAGTTCAAAAGCGTTTTGTTTGTATGCGTTTTCGTGTTGCGGGTCGCCGTTTCAAAGCGCGTTTTCGTGTCGCGGGGCCGGCCTTGCAGGGTGCGTTTTCGTGTTGTGGGCCAGCCGTTTCAGGGTGCGTCTTCGTGTTGTGGGCCAGCCGTTTCAGGGTGCGTCTTCGTGTTGCGAGCCGGCCGTTTCAGGGTGCGCCTTCGTGTTGCGGGGCCGGAGTGCGCAGCCGGTCGGCGCGTTTGCCGCGGGCCAGCTCGGTGCCGAGCGCGTCGAGCCGCTGGCTCCAGAATCGCTCCAGCCAGCGGTTCACCTCCTGGAGCGGCTCGGTCTCCACCGCGTAGAGCCGGCGCACCCCGTCGGCGCGGACCCGGGCGAAGCCGTTGTCACGCAGGACGCGCAGATGCTGCGACACAGCCGGTTGCGAGATGCCGAACTCCTCCTGCACCACCGCGCCGACCTCCCCGGCAGACCGCTCGCCGTCGGCGAGCAGTTCCAAAATCCGTCGCCGGACCGGATCGCCGAGGACGTCGAATGCGTGCACGCACCAATCGTATCACTCACTGCTTATATAAGCGTCATGCAATGATTGGTTGGGTTGCCGCCCCGGCGGGTAGTCCCTCGCGATGGACCCTGGAGTGGTGATCCCGGTGATCGCGATCTTGATAGTCGTGGGGATCGCCATCTCCCTGGAGCGCACTGCCCGGCGCAGGCGCAAGGGCGGAAAGTAACTGTATAACGCTCGCCAGCTGCATTGACCAATTGACAGGCGTGTTTGCCGGGGATTACGGTCTCGCGTGAGAGCGCTCTCTCAACCGTCCCCCAGGGAGCAGCCATGCGTCTACTGAAGATCTCGCTCGCGGTCGGCGTCGCCGTGGCGGCGGCACTGACCGGCATCTCGCCCCCGTCCGCCCATGCCGCCGTGATCGGCGTCGGGGCGGGCAGCTACCGCACCGACCGCCCGGCCGGGACCGTCGGACCGTCCAACGCGGACGGTGCACCGGTCACGCCCAAGGTCACCGCCGCGATGGCGGGCCGGCCGGTGCCGACCAATGACTGGTGGTCCTCACTGGTCTGGCAGCGCTACGCGGGCAACCCGTACTCCGAGAACATGTACGCCCACCCGCTCACCTTCCACGCCTACGCCGACGGACTGGGCGTGGGCTATCCGACGGCCGGTTCGATCACCCCCGACGGTCGCACCTATGAACACATCCACACCAACGATCTGCGCGTCGGCGTGACTGGTCTCAACGCACCGCGCACCGAGGTTGACGGCTGGGGCGACTGGCACGTCAGTCCACGATGGACGGACGGCGCCCGCACGCTGCGCGCGACGATCGCGCACGGCAGTCCCTACGTCTACGCGACCGTCAGCGGGGGCACCGGCCGCGTCGACTTCCTTGGCAGTGCAACGGTTTTCGCCAACTCCGGCACGGTCGTCGGAGTCACCATCAACGGGCACCACTATGGCCTGTTCTCCACGTCGCCGTGGAGCGTCTCGGGTGGTTTCGCCACGACCGCGGCCTCGGCCTACTCCGTCGCGATCCTGCCCGGCACCGGTGCGCTTGCGCTCTACAACGCCTACGCCCGCAATGTCATCACCGGCACGAGCGTGTCGTGGGCCTACGATCCGGCAGGCGGCACCGTCACCACCAATTATTCAATAATCACAAGCCCTTCAGGGGGTACCCTGACGGCGCTCTACCGCCACCAGTGGTTGACCACCACGAGCCCGTTGACCGCACACACCTATGTATCGCCCAGAGGGCAGATGCGGGTCCGCGAAGGATCCTCGTTCACCACCGTGAGCCGGTTCAACGGCGTGCTGCCCGCGCTACCCGTGGCCGCGGACGCGGACAGGGTCCGGTTGCGTGCCGAGATCGATGCGGTGTTGGCCGAGCCGGACAGGTTCCAGGGCGCGACGGACACGTACTGGACCGGCAAAGCGTTGTGGCGCTTGGCTGCGCTCGTGCCCGTGGCCAATCAGATCGGGCACGCGGCGGCGCGCGATCAGCTGCTCGGACTGGTGAAGGGGCGGCTCGCGGAATGGCTGGCCAGCGGCGGGTCGGGACAGTTCATGCTCGACGAAACCTGGGACACGCTCATCGGGTACCCGGCATCATACGGTTCTGATAGCGAACTCAACGATCACCACTTCCATTACGGGTACTTCGTGCTCGCGGCCTCGATTGTGGCGCAGCACGATCCGGCGTGGGCGAGCGCTGCGCAGTATGGTGGGATGGTCAAGCTGCTGGTGAAGGACCCGGCCAACTACGAGCGCGGCGACGCGCGATTCCCGTTCCTGCGCAACTTCGACCCGTATGCGGGACACTCGTGGGCTTCCGGGCACGCGGGTTTCGCGCACGGCAACAATCAAGAATCCTCAAGCGAGGCCATGATGTTCGCCACCGCAATGGTCCTTTTCGGACAGGCGACGGGTGACAGCGCACTGCGCAATGCCGGGATCTACCTCTACACGACCGAGCGTGATTCCATCGGGCAGTATTGGTTTGATGTCGACAACGCCGTGTTTCCGAGCTCCTACGGGCACGACACGCTGGGCATCGCGTGGGGCGCGGGCGGGGCATATGCCACGTGGTGGACGGCCAATCCGGAGGAGATTCACGGCATCAACATGCTCCCGATCACGGGTGGCTCCCTCTACAGTGGACAGTGGAAAGCCGACATCACGGCGAACATCAACGAGATGCGCGCGTCCAACGGTGGCCAGGAAACCGAGTGGAGAGACATCATTTGGGGTTACCTGGCCATGGCCGACCCGGCCGCGGCGCACTCCCTGTGGCTCGGGGCGAATCCGGCGCCAGAGTGGGGCGAGAGCAGAGCGCACACGTACCACTGGATTTCCGCCCTGCGCGGCTGGGGAACCCCGTCCACCACGATCACCGGCAACACGCCCACGTCGGCGGTTCTCGGCAACTCTACATATATAGCGTTCAACCCGGGATCGACGGCCATAACGGTAACGTTCAGCAATGGGCAGACGCTCGCCGTGCCGGCCCGAGCCATGGCCTGGCGCGGTCCGGCGGGTAGCGGGGTCGAATACCCGGGCGGCGGCACGACGACTCCGCCGTCTTCTCCACCGCCCACGTGCGCCAACCCGTTGTCCGGCAACACGTTCTCGCTCGGCGCAGCGGGCTCGGCGACGATACCGTCGGCGGGCGAGCAAAACTGGGACGGCACCCCGCATAATCCCGTCACCTTCAACACGTGCGGCGTGAACGGGGCCTATGTGGGCGGTGCGACCTCGTTCGACCTGTTCCTCGACGCGGGCACGGTGGTGGCCAACGGCACGCAGGTGCGCGTCTCGTACGACTTCACGGGCGACAACACGTGGGATCGCGTCGACACATACCGCTACTTCGCGACCGACCCGGTTGTGGGCTGGGAGCACTACACCCAGTCGGCGGGCTTGCGTTCGTCGTCCGGCACACTCGCCTCGTTCAGCAATGGCAAAGTGCGCGTTGAAGTCTGGAACGCCATCGGCAACGGCCCCACCACACTGGGCACCGCCAACCAGTCCTACGTCCGCCTTCCGTTCTGAACGCACCGTTGATGGGATGCCTGCGTCGCCTACCGTGCGGCGCAGGCACTTCCCATCTTTCAAAACGGGTAGTTCGATGAGTGTTGGCCTGCACCGAACGACAGCCGCCCGCCAACGGGCATCCTCAAGGTGATGGCCGAAGCCGCCCAGGACTGGCACGGCGAGCTGGTCTATCCCGTCGAGCGGCACGAAATCCGATACGCTCGAACTCTAGGAAGTTATCCACAAGGGTCGTGTTATCCACAGGAGGCCACGGCAAGGCCACGGCTTTCTACGCCTCGGGGCTTTAGGCTCAAAGCACCTGAGGGAGGAAGAGGACCCATGACACAGACAGCGGTGCGACCCATGCACGAAGCCTGGACACATGATCATTGGACCGAGGAAGAGCTGGCAAAGCTCCCGCAGGATCACGGCAATCGCTACGAGATCATCGACGGGAGACTCTACGTGACACCCCCTGCCGGCGAATTGCACAATGCCCCCGGGGCTCGCCTGATTGCGCTACTTCTCACGGCCGCGCCACCTGGATGGCGGGTTCTCTACGAGATCGGGCTCCGGATCGGGAAGCACCTGCTCATCCCCGATCTCGTCGTGCTGCCGCCCGGGACACCGACTGCGGACAAGGGCTACAACGACGTCAAGGTGGTCCAGCCTGCGCTTGTCATCGAGATCGCCAGCGCGTCCACCGAGACGATTGACAAGGGCACCAAGATGGTGGCCTATGCCACGGGTGGCATCCCGTCCTATTGGCGGATGACCAGGGAAGGAGTCCTTCATCTGCATCATCTGGTGACCGACGGGCAATATGGCCTGCTGGCCACCGTGCGGCCGGGTGAGGAATACAAGGCGATCGTCCCGTTCCCCGTGGTGCTTGAGCCGTCCAAGCTGGGTGCCTAGGCAGAGGCGCGGATGACGAGTTCGGTGGGGAGCACAACGGAGTCGGGGATGGTTTCACTGATGGCCAGGCGGAGCAGTTGGCGGGCCATCTCGCGGCCGAGGCCGTCGATGGGCTGGCGCACGGTGGTGAGGCTGGGCTCGCTGTACTTGGCGAGGTCGATGTCGTCGAAGCCGACCACCGCCACGTCGTCGGGCACGTGGCGGCCGTGTTCCTTGAGCACCTTCATGGCGCCGTGGGCCATCAGGTCGGAGGCCGCGAAGACGGCGTCCAGCTGGGGGTCGTCCTGCAGCAGCTGGCGCATGGCCACCGCGCCCGAGTCGCGGGTGAAGTCGCCCACCGCGACGATCGAGCGGCGATCGCTGTCGCGCAGTTCCTCGCGATAGCCGTTGAGCCGGTCGATGCCGGCGACCATGTCCTGCGGGCCGGCGATGGTGGCGATCCGGGTGCGGCCGGTGTCGAGCAGATGGCGCACGGCCTGCCGGGCCCCGCCCACGTTGTCGACATCCACATAAGGCACGCGCACCCGGCCGAGCGGCCGCCCCCCGCACACCACGGGCACACCCATGCGGGCCAGCGTGCCGGGCAGCGGGTCGGCCCCGTGCATCGACGCGATCAGCACCCCATCCACGTGCCGGGCCAGCGCGTAGCGCTCGATCCGGTCGTGCGAGGCGGCCGACCCGGCGAGCATGAGCACGAGCTGCTTGTCGGCGGCCTCCATCTCCTGCCCGACTCCGCGGATGATCCCTGGGAACAGCTGGTCGTCGGAGAACACCCGCGCCGTCCACTCCGGCAGCACCAGCGCGAACGAGTCGGTTCGCTGGGTGACCAGCGAGCGCGCCGCCTGGTTGGGCACATAGCCCAGCTCCTCGATCGCGCGCTGCACGGCGACCCGGATCGGCTCGGCGACGGTCGGCGACCCGTTGACCACCCGGGAGACCGTGGCTCGGGACACCCCCGCGTGCGCGGCGACCTGCTCAAGCGTCGGCCTGCCCACCATCGTGCCTCCCGTTGCCGGCTAGAGCCCGTTCCTGGCGATCACCTTCGAATACCACAGGGCGCTCTCCTTGGGCGTCCGCAGCTGCGTGTCGAAATCGACGTGCACCATGCCGAACCGCTTGCGGTAACCCTCGGCCCACTCGAAGTTGTCCAGCAATGACCATACGAGATAGCCGCGCAGATCGACGCCCCGGGAGATGGCGTCATGGCACGCCCGCAGATGGCCCTCCAGGAACGCCACCCGATCGTGATCGGCGACCCCGCCGTCGACCCGCACGTCGTCAAACGCGGCGCCGTTCTCCGTGATGATCAGCGGCACGCCGGGGTAGTCCCGGTGCAGCCGCTCCAGCAGATCGGTCAACCCCCACGGTTCGATCGGCCAGCCCATCGCGGTGGTCTTTCCCATCGCCGGGCGGAAATCCACGCCGTCGCTTCCCGGATATACCGGATTTTCGGGGGTACCGGGCCGAGCCGTCACCAAACACGGGTGATAGTAGTTGATTCCGAGCAGGTCGATCGGCTGCGCGATGAGCTCCTGGTCGCCATCGCGCACGAGCCCACCCGGTGCCCGCCGCTCCAACATGTCCAGCGCATACGGCTCATATCCACCCTTGAACACGGGCTCAAGGAACAACCGGTTGAGCATCGCGTCGACCCGGTCCGCGGCATCGTTTTCCAAAGCGTCCGAAGGATCGGCGGGCACGACCGGGGCCAGATTCAGCGTGAGGCTCACCGTCGTAGCACCGGCCGCGCGCAGGGCAGACGTCGCCAACCCGTGCGCCAGCAACAGATGGTGCGCGGCGGCCAGCGCCGAAGAAACGTCGGAACGCCCAGGCGCGTGCACCCCCACCGCATAGCCCAGAAACGCGGAGCACCACGGCTCGTTGAGCGTCGTCCACAGCCCGATTCGGTCGCCAAGTCGCTTATGGACAGTGATGGCGTAGTCGGCGAAGTGGTGTGCGACATCTCGGTTGGCCCACCCGCCGCGGTCCTCCAGGGTCTGCGGGAGATCCCAGTGGTACAACGTCAGCATGGGTTCGATCCCGGCGGCGAGCAACTCGTCGGTCAGCCGGTCGTAGAAGTCGAGCCCGCGCGGGTTGGCCGGGCCGGTCCCGTCCGGCTTGATCCGCGGCCAGGACACCGAGAAGCGGTAGGTCCCGATCCCCAGCTCCCGCATCAGTGCGACGTCCTCCGCGTAGCGGTGGTAGTGGTCGCATGCGACATCACCGGTGTGCCCGGCATACACGCGCTCCGGCATGCGGGAGAAGGTGTCCCATATGGACGGTCCGCGCCCGGCCTCGGTCGCCGCACCCTCGATCTGGTATGCGGCCGTGGCCGTGCCCCAGCGAAAACCCTCCGGGAACGCGAAAGTCATCCCTTTACCGCTCCTTGCATGATGCCCCCGATGAGCTGCTTGCTCAGCGCACCGAAGACGACGATCAGTGGAAGTGTGGCCAGGACCGTGCCGGTGAGCGCGAGCGAGTAGTCCTGGACGTAGCCCGCCCGCAATTGCGACAGTCCGACCTGGACGGTCTGGTTCTCCGGCGAGGCCAGCACGACCAGCGGCCAGAGGTAGTCGTTCCAGGTGCCGAGGAACGTGAGCATGCCGAGCACGGCCATCGCGGGCCTCGCCGCGGGCAGCACCACGTGCCAGAAGAGCCGATGGTTGGCGCACCCGTCCATCCGCCCGGCTTCGAGCAGCTCCGTCGGCAGCGCCTCCGAGAGGTACTGCGTCATGAAGAATACGCCGAAGGCGTTGACCAGAGCCGGGACTATCACGGCGGCCAGAGTGTCGTGCCACTCGAATCTGGTGATGAGAATGAACAGCGGGATGATGCCGAGCTGCGTCGGCACCATCATCGTGGCGATCACGCTCAGCAGCAGCGGTGTCCGCCCACGGAACCGCAGCTTCGCGAACGCGAACCCGGCCAGCGTCGAGAAAAGCACGACGCTGCACGTGTTGACCGACGCGACAAGTGCCGAGTTGGCCAGCGCCAGGTCGAACGGCACGGTTGCGAAGACCCGCCGCACGTTCTCCAGGAAATTGGGGCCTGGCAACAGTTTCACCTGAGCGAGCGCCGAATTGTCGTGGCTGGCAACGACAAACGAGAAGTAGAACGGGAACACGGCGAAGAACAGTGACCCGAGCAACGTCAGGTAGGTGAGCCTGCGGTTCACTTGACCCCCCGGATCCGCTTGCTGAGCACGAAGTTGCCGATGGCGAACAGCACGATGACGCCGAACATCACCCACGCGGTCGCCGACGCGTAGCCGAAGTCGAACCCCTTGTTGAAGCCGTGCTCGTACAAATAGAGCGTGAGCGTCTGGAACTGGCGATCGGAGCCGCCCGTGATGCCGTTGGGCCCGCCCCCGCCGAACAACTGTGGCTCGGCGAAAATCTGGAGCCCATAGATGGTCGAGACGATGACGACGAAGATGATGGTCGGGCGGATGGCCGGAATCGTGATGGAGCGCAGCTGCTGCCCGCTGGTCGCGCCGTCCAATGTGGCCGACTCGTAGAGCTCCTTGGGCACGGCCTGCATTGCGGCCAGGAAAATCAGCGCGTTGTAGCCCGTCCAGCGCCAGATAATCATCACCGAGATCGCGACGTGCGACGAGGCCGTGCCCTCCTGCCACGCGATGCGCCCCAGCCCGAGCGCCTCCAGCCCGGCGTTGATCAGACCGAAGTCGCGCCCGAAGAGCTGGCTGAATATCACCACGACCGCGACCACGCTGGTGAGGTTGGGCAGCAGCAGACCCAACCGCCACGCCGCCGCGCCCCGGATGAACGGCCGGTTCACCAGGTGCGCGAGGACGAGCGCGAGCACCAGCTGCGGCACGGTCGACAGGATCAGGATCGATACCGTGTTGCCCAGCGCGTTCCAGAAATACGGATCCTTGAACAGTTCGGCGTAGTTCTGAAACCCGACATAACTGTGCTCATCGCGCAGCAGGCTCCAGTCGAACAGGCTCACATATGCCGTGTAGCCCAGCGGGAACAACCCGAACACGCCGAACAGCACAAAGAACGGGGCGATGTAGAGATACGGGGACACCCGAGTGTCCACTTTATACAGCCACGTGCGCACCGAGTGTCCCCCCAACTCACGCTAGTTTCTTGGCGTCGGCGAGGACCTGAGCCCACGCCTCGTCCGGCTTCTGCTTGCCCTGCTCGATTCGGCCCAGCCCGGCCCCGATGGCGTTGAACACGTCGCCCTGCTTCGGGCCCTGGTGCTGCGGCTTCACCGCCTTGGCGGACTCACTGAAGATCTTGCCGATGGGTGCGTTGTTGAAGAACGCCTTGCTGAACCCGGTCAGGTCGGGGTCGGTGTAGAGCGAGGGCGTGGACGGGAAGTTGCCGGTGCTCTTGAAGACCTTCTTCTGCTGTTCGGGCGCGGTCAGCCACTTGATGAGCTCGAACGCCTCCTTGGCGTGCTTGCCCTGCTTGGGCAGGGCCAGGTGGGAGCCGCCCATGCTGCCCGCGCCGCCGGGAACCGCTGCCACGTCCCATTTTCCGGCCGCGTCCTTGGCGTTGTTTTCGATGTAGGAGGTCATCCATGCGGGGCACACGATGGTGGCGAACGTGCCCTGGCCGAACGCCGCGGTCCATTCGGGGGTCCACGCGGTGAGCCTGTTGGACAGCCCGGCGCTGATGGCGTCCACGGTCAGGTCCCACGCCTGCTTCACGATCGGGTTGGTCTCGACGACAAGTTTGTCGGCGTCGTCGTACACGCCGGTGGGTGCCTGCTCGACGATGGCCCGGTACATGTTGCCGGACGCCTCCATGAAGTAGGAGTCGGGAAGCGCGGTCTTGTAGCGCTTGCCCGTGGCCACGTATTGCTCCCACGTGGGCCACAGCTTGGAGACCTCGTGGCGGTTGGTGGGCAGGCCCGCCTTGGCGAACAGGTCGGTGCGGTAGCACATGGCCATGCCGCCCACGTCGGTGCCGAGCCCGATGAGCGTCTTCTTGTCGGTGGACAGCGCCTGCTGCCACTTCCACGGCAGGTAGGTGCTTTCGAGATCCTTGGCGCCCAGGTCCAGCAGGTTGTGGAAGCGATTGGGCGTGGCCGTGAAGCTGGACAGGTAGCCGATCTCGACGGCCTCGATGTCGGCGGCCCCGCTGCCCGTGGCCAGGTGGCTGATCAGGTTGTTGTGGTGTGCCGCGTACTCGGAGATCCGCTCCTGGATCTCGATGTTCTTGTGGGTCTGCTTGTATTCCTCGTAGAGCGGCTTGAAGCCGAAGTCGCCGAAGCCGGCGATGGTGAGCGTGATCTTCTCGTCGCCTTTTGGTGTTTCGCCGCCGCCGCAGGCGGCGGTAATCATCACGGCTACCGCGGCGATGAGTATCGAGGTGCGCATCTGCCGACCCTCCCTGGGTGTGTGCTGGATCTGAGAGAGCGCTCTCCGAGAGAGAATGAAGCGGTATCCGCGAAGTGTCAAGACACCGTTACGGCAGTGTTACGCGATCGGGAGAACGCTCTCCCATTAACCGAGCGGGCTGGCGGGCTCAGGTGCGCATCGGCATGAATCCGTCGGGCCACACCGACGCCTAGACCACCACCGTCGGCGCCATCAGAACTCCCACGAGAGCATCACGTGATCGCTCTCCGCGCTCGTGCCCGTGCTCCGGTAGGTCTGCATGGCCGCCACGTTTTCCCGCTCGGTCAGCACGAACATGCCGTAGCAGCCCCGCTCGCGGGCGAGCCCGGCCAGCGCGTCGACGAGCGCTTTGCCGATGCCGCGCCGCCGGAACGCCTCGTCCACGCCAAGCTCGTAGAGCAGCATCTCCGTGCCCTTGTCGGGGTGGGTGAGCTCGACGCCCGTGACCATCCCGGCGGGTTGACCGTCCACATAGGCCACGAGTAGGTGGTGGCCCGGCTGTGCGAGGAACCGCGCCGCCCACTCGACCCGTGCCGGCGCATCGAACAGCGCCGACGCTTCGAGCACGGCGGAGACGTCCGTGACCCGTTCGATCACAGCCCGTCGCCCACCTTGCACCGCCGTAGAAGGGGCGGCGGTGAGCCTGGTCCGGTTTTCACCCTATGCGCAGCGCGTAGAGCAGGGACTCATCGCCGGACACGTCCAGCATGTCGAAGCCGATCCGGCCCCACAGCGCGAGGTCCAGGTCGCTGGCCGTGCCGGCCGCGGTCACCTGCTCGTTGGGATCGGTGTGGTCGAGGATGGTGGCCGTGTCCAGCAATGCGATGCCCTCGCCGCGCAGCCGGATGAACCACTCGTGCTCGGTGTCGGTCGAGAGCAGCGCCACCACGCCAAATCGATCCGTGGGGCCCTTGCGCAGCCGCTGTGCCGGCAAATAGCTGTCGAGCACCTCGCGCACCCCGTCGGCGGCGAGGCGGGTGTCGATCGGCTCGGCCAGGCCCTGCGACATCTGCATGTCCCAGCGGTGCACGGCCGTCTCGTTGGCCATGCGCCGGTGCCAGAACGATGCGACCTTGGCCTGCGGCGCCCAGTTCCACGCCGGCAGCTGCGGGTCGACCGACTCCAGCAGCTTGACCAGCGAACTCGCCTGCTCGTCCCACCACGCCAGGGTCTCGCCCTCCGGCGGAAAGTCCTCGTTGAGCGACCTGCGCCGCAGCTCGGGATCTGGTGCCTCGGTCGTGCCGCGCCCGGCGAAGGCGAGCACCCACCGGTAGACTCCACCCAGGTGGTGCACGAGATCGCGGACGGTCCAACCCGGACATGTGGGAACCGGCGCGTCCAGATCGGCCTCGGCCGCGATCGCGCGGAAGGCGTTCGCGTCCCCGCGCAGCGACTCGAGCCAAAACTCTTTCGAGCCCAGTGCCGTCATGCAGGTCCCTCGCTTCTAGGGTGGTGACGTGTCTGACGATAGCCTCCACACGCTCTCCGCGCATACCACCCTCGGGCTGGGCGGTCCGGCCGCCGGGTTGATCGAGGCCAAGAGCATTGAAGAGATGGTTTCGGGGGTACAGGCCGCGGCCCGCGATGACCGGCCGCTGCTCGTGCTCGGGGGCGGCAGCAACGTGGTAATCGCCGACGACGGCTTTCCCGGGACGGCCCTGCTCGTGCGCTCCAGCGGGTTCTCCACCGCCCGCGCCGACGCCGAACACGTGCTCGTGCGGGTCGAGGCGGGCCAGCACTGGGACGAGTTCGTGGCGGCGGCGGTCGAGCAGGGGTGGTCGGGAGCCGAGTGCCTGTCCGGAATCCCGGGCCTCGCGGGCGGCACGCCGATCCAAAACGTGGGCGCGTACGGGCAGGAGGTGTCCGAGACGATCGTGTCGGTGACGGTGTACGACCGGGACGAGGGCGCCGTGCAGACGTTCACCAATGAACAGTGCCGGTTCGAATACCGCAACAGTGTGTTCAAGCGCTCGCAACGGTGGGTCGTGCTGGACGTGACGTTCCGGCTGCGCCTCGATCCGCTGTCGGCCCCGATTTCCTACGCCGAGCTCGCCAAGGCGCTCGACGTGCCGCTCGGGCAGCGCGTGCCGCTGCGGGCGGCGCGCGAAGCGGTGCTGGAGATCCGGCGTCGCAAGGGGATGGTGCTCGACCCGTCGGACCCGGACACCCGCTCCGTGGGATCGTTCTTCACCAATCCGGTGCTGAGCCGCGCCGCGTACCGGGAAATGGCGGTTGAAGCCCCTGCCTGGCCGGGCGCGGGAGAGACGATGAAGGTCTCCGCCGCCTGGCTGATTGAAAATTCCGGTTTTCATAGGGGGTACCGGCGGGGCGCCGCGGCGATCTCGTCGAAGCACACGCTGGCGCTGACCAACCCGGGCAATGGCACGACCGCGGATCTGCTGGCGCTGGCCGCGGAGATCCGGGCGGGCGTGCTCGACCGGTTCGGCGTGACGTTACACCCGGAGCCCGTGCTGGTGAACTGTGCCCTCTGAGCACATCTTGATCTTTTGTGAGGCGTGCTCTTAGATCATCCGGGTGAACGCCGTCACCCGCCGGATGCGCAACCTGGCCACGCTCGAACTGTGGAACATCCCGCTGTGGGCGGCCATCTGGTTTGGGCTGTGGCACTTCCCGCTCACGGCCGCCAATGTGGTGGGCTTCGCCCTGTTCGCGCTGCTGCTCGTGCAGGGGGCCGCCTACTGGCTGCTCAAGCTGCACCAGCTGCGGTCGCGCCGGCCGGATCTGCCCGGGGTGGGGGCGTTCCGCGTGCTGCGCGTGGTCAACCTGCCGATCATCGCCGGGGCCCTGGTCGTGACGGCACACGCCGCGGTCGCCTCACCGGGGCGGGCGTCGTGGCTCGGCCTCGGGCTCGCGATCTTCGGTGCGCTCGAACACGTCAACTACTTCCATGTGCAGCTCATGCACGACACCGCCGCCGACCTGCGCCGGCTGCGCCAGGTCGGCCTGCGCCGCTCGCACCTGGCCCGTGATCTCGCGGTCAGGACGGCCAGCGAAAAGTGACCTCGCCCAGACGCCAGCGCTGCGGGCCGTCAAGGGTCGTCATGCCCGCTGAGCGGATCGTGGCCAGCCAGCGCTGCCGTGGGCCGAAAGCGTTGTAGGGTGCGGCATAGCGCCACGCGGCGTCCAAGTTGGACAGGAGCGTGTGGACGGGCTCGCCGGGCACGTTGTGGTGGATGAGCGCTTTGGGCAGCCGCTCGGCGAACACCGCAGGGGACTCCAATGTGGACAGCTTGGCGGACAGCGTGAGCGAGACCGGCG
This sequence comes from Allorhizocola rhizosphaerae, assembly GCF_003426775.1. GTDB lineage: Bacteria > Actinomycetota > Actinomycetes > Mycobacteriales > Micromonosporaceae > Allorhizocola > Allorhizocola rhizosphaerae. The sequence continues at coordinate 26,965 of NZ_QJUG01000006.1, forward strand.
TTTGCTCGCCCGCGCGCAGGGCGCCCCACGTGCACACCCGCCCTAGCTCGTCGCACGTGCCCTCGATCAGCCAGCCGCCGGGTGCGAGGGCGGAGGTCATGGTGCGCCAGGCATCCGGGACCGCCGACTCATCGTATTGCCGCAGCACGTTGAGTGCCCGCACCACGACCGGGCGCAGCCCGGCGAGCTCGAACCCGCCCCGCAAGAACTCCAGCCGCGGTGGGTCGGCGAACGGCTGCGCGTCGGCCACCCGCTCCGGTGAGATCTCCAGCCCGACGACGCGCACGTCGGGGCGCACGGCGGCCAGGCGGTCACGCAGTTCGATCGCGGTGACGGGGGTCGCGCCGTAGCCGAGGTCGATCACCAGCGGGTCGGGTGCGCTCGTCAGGGCGTGCGCGCACCACCAGGCGATCCAGCGGTCGACCCGCCGGAGCCGGTTGGGATTGGTGGTCCCGCGCGTTTCCTCCCCGAACGGCTTGCTCACGGGCTGCTTGTGCGGTGCACCTTGTGCTGCGCGGCCTGGGCGAGCGGGCGCACGACCATGCGGTCGATGTTGACGTGGTGCGGCAGCCCGGCACACCAGGCCACGCACTCGGCGATGTCGTCGGCGGTGAGCGGCTCCTCCACCCCCGCATAGACGGCGTCGGCCTTCTCCTTGGAGCCGAGCCGGTTGAGCGAGAACTCCTCGGTCTTCACCATGCCCGGGTCGATCTCGACCACCCGGATCGGCTGCCCGCACAGCTCCAGGCGCAGCGTCTCGACCAGGGCGGTCTGCGCGTGCTTGGCCGCGGTGTATCCGCCGCCCCCCTCGTACACGATCAATCCGGCGGTCGACGAGATCGTGATGATCGTGCCGCCGTGGGCCATGCGCGGCAGCAGGGCCTTGGTCATGCGCAGCGTGCCGAGCACGTTCACCTCGTACATCCACTGCCAGTCGCCGATGCTCGCGTCGGCGATCTGATCGGCGCCCCGCGCCCCGCCCGCGTTGTTGACCAGCACGTCAACCCGGTCGACGGAGGCGACGAAGGCGGCGACATCGGCGTCCCTGGTGACATCGCAGACGACCGGGACGCCGACCCCGAGCTGCTCCAGGCGTTCCTTGCGGCGGGCGAGCGCGTAAACCTTGTAGCCCCGCGCGGCCAGGAGCTTCGCGGTGGCGGCCCCGATGCCGCTGGAGGCCCCGGTCACGACGGCAGTCTTGTCCATCTCCTGGATCCTAGTGAAGTTCCGAGAGGCCCGGTGAAGTTACGGACATCACTGCGCGTGGCGGGAAGAGGCGGGATGGCAAGAGCGTTTATGAGCGCGTGAGCTTTACCCCCAGGCGCATCGCGACCCTCTCCGTGCACACCTCACCCCTGCACCAGCCGGGCACGGGCGACGCGGGAGGCATGAACGTCTATATCGTCGAGGTCTCCAAGCGCCTGGCCAGGCGTGGCGTCGAGGTCGAGATCTTCACTCGGCGCACGGGCGGCGGCCTGCCCACGGTGGCCGAGCTCGCCCCGGGGGTGACCGTCCATCACGTCACCGCGGGCCCGTTCGAGGGCCTTGCCAAGGAGGACCTGCCCGCGCAGCTGTGCGCGTTCACGCATGGGGTGCTGCGGGCCGAGGCGGCACACGCGCCCGGATACTACGACCTGCTCTCCACGCACTACTGGCTGTCGGGTCAGGTGGGCTGGCTGGCCAAGGACCGGTGGGGAGTCCCGCTCGTGCACACGGCGCACACCCTCGCCAAGGTGAAAAACCTGCAACTGGCCGAGGGGGACCGGGCCGAGCCGATGGCGCGCGTGATCGGCGAGGAGCAGGTGGTCGAGCAGGCCGACCGGATGGTGGCCAACACCCCGGCCGAGGCGCGCGAGCTCGTCGAGCTCTACTCGGCGTCGTGCGCACAGGTCGAGGTGGTGTCGCCGGGGGTCGACCTGACCCGCTTCTCGCCGGGCAACCGGGCGACGGCCCGCGCACGGCTGGGGCTTCCGTCGTACCCACAAAAGATTGTCGCCTTTGTCGGTCGCATTCAGCCATTGAAGGCTCCTGATGTCTTGATCCACGCCCTGGTAAATCTTCCGGGGGTGATGGCGCTGATCGTGGGCGGCCCGAGCGGCTCCGGCCTGGAACGGCCGACCGCGCTGATCGAGCTGGCGAGCGCGCTCGGGGTGGCCGACCGGGTGCGGTTCATGCCGCCGCAGGGCGGGCAGCGGCTGGCCGACGTCTACCGCGCGGCCGACGTGGTCGCGGTGCCCTCGCACAACGAGTCGTTCGGGCTCGTCGCGCTGGAGGCGCAGGCGTGCGGCACCCCGGTGGTCGCGGCCTCGGTGGGCGGCCTGGTCACGGCGGTACGCGACGGCGTGAGCGGGGTGCTCGTCGACGGCCACTGCGCCTATGACTGGGCCAAGGTGCTTGGCAGCCTGCTCGGCTCGCACACCTGGCTGGCCGAGCTGTCGGCCGGTGCGGTCAACCACGCCAAGGATTTCTCGTGGGACCACACGGCGGCGCGGCTGCTGGAGGTCTACTCTGACGTCATGACCGAGCATCGCGAGCGGCAGCGGCTGCTCACGGAATCGTTGTGTCGGACAGCGTGGTAGAAAACATCATCGAGACGGTGTGCGCGGACCTTCCGCTCGAACGGACGGGAGACAGGTCCTATGTGGTCACCCTGCCCGGCACACACAAGCTGAAGACCAATGTCAACCTGATCGTCGGCGAGCACGCGCTGCGGGTCGAGGCGTTCGTGGTGCGCCAGCCGGATGAGAATCGGGAAGAGGTCTGGGCCTGGCTGTTGCGCCGCAACGCCCGGCTGCACGGGGTGGCGTTCACGATCGATGCGGTCGGCGATGTCTACCTGACGGGGCGGCTGCCGCTGTCGGCCGTGACGCCCGAGACGCTCGACCACCTGCTGGGCGCGGTGCTTGAGGCGGCCGACGAGTCGTTCGACGCGTTGCTGGAGTTGGGTTTCCGCACGGCGATCCGGCGGGAGTGGGCGTGGCGCACCAGCCGCGGCGAGTCAACGGAAAACCTGCGCGCGTTTCGTCACCTGCAGGAGTAGGTGAACTCCTTGCTCGCCTCCAGGTGGGCCGGGGTCAGGATCTCCAGCGTCGCCTTGGCCTCAAACGTGCCGCGGCCCTTGAAGTCCCAAAACATGGGCACGTTCTGCTCCGTCTCGCCGAGGTTGAACGCCACGCTGAGCGGGCCCTGGGTTCGGCCGTCGCTGGTGAGCCAGCGATACGTGACCGTGCCCGCGGCGCCGTTGGTCTTGATCGTGCCGATGACGTGGACCTTGACGTCGCACTGGTTGCTGGGGTCCTGGGCGAGCGACACCGTCGCGCTGGAGATCTGGAGCGGGCGCAGGCGTTCGATCAACCAGAACGCCACCACGGCAAGCAGGACGAGGGTGACCACCGTGCTGATCGCGCCGAAAATCCTTCTGCGCCAAGGGTTGGGGCGTTTTGGCCGGGTGTACGGCTCCTCGACCCACCCGGGCGTGGACTCCGCCTGCCGGGGCTGGGGGAGTGAGGCCACACCGCGCCCGTAACGGAGCACGTCTTCCTTCTGCCTTTGCTGCTGGAGCGCCAGTTGGGCCGGCTGGAGCGTCTCCTGCTGGGCGATGTCGGGCATGCGGACCGTGCGGTTGGGTGGCACCGGCACCGTTACGGCGTTGTCGCCCGTTCCTGATGACTGGCCCACGGGCACGGTCTCCACCACATCCTCCACTGCGGACGGATGGGTGGGTGGCTGGGGCACAAGGGCCGCGAGCATCGCCAGCGCGCTGCGCTCGCCGAATCCGTTGACCTGCCCGGCATTCGACGACAGGACGGCCAGGGCCTCGGCGAGGCCGGCGCTTCCGCCCGTGTGTTCGGCGGTGTCGGCGGCGCGCAGGAGCAGTTGACGGGCGGTGTCGGCGTGCCTCGGGGCGGCGAGATCGCGCAGCAGCCTGACCCACGCCGTCACGTCGTGGCCGGGGCCGGGTTTGGTGCCCGCGAGCGCGTGGGCGTAGCCGCATTCGGCCAGCAGCGCGTGCCCATCGACCCCGAGGATCACCGAGTTGAGGTCGAGTGCGCCGTGTGCGGTCTGCGAGGCATGAAGCGCCGCAAGGGTTTCGGCCACATCTACGGCGATCGCGAGCGCGACCGGCTCGGGCAGCGCGACCCGCGCGGCCAAGGTCTGGGCCAGGGTGGGGGCCGCCGGTTGCGCGGTGATCAGCCACAGGCCGTGCCGGGCGATCACCTTGAGCAGTCCGGGCAGATCGGCGGTCGCGCCCAGCACGGAGTCAAGCCGCTGCGACTCGGCCTGGCTCACCTCGTTGAGCAACAACCCGCCGCGCGGCTGACCGTCCTGATCGGACAGCACATGCCACGCGCCAACCCGCGTCTGCCGCTGCAGCCCCCGCACCTCATACCGACCGCCGATTCGCTGGCTCAAAGCCATCCTCTCACCCAATGATCCATGGACAATAATCGAAGACAGTGACGGAATTGCTTATGGCATCTCCGATGTCCGAGGACACAGTTAGCTTTATCCGACCTCCCCGACACGTCAATAGAGAGCCGATATCCCGGTTGACCGATATTGTCTGTGTCGTTGCACCTGCAGCCACGGGATGAGTGACCGTCAGCGGTGTGCCGTTTTCCGTGCCGTCTGAACTGACGTGGACATAACGGAGCCGGAGGACGAACGCTCCGCCCGTCTGGGTCGTGAAGGTGATAGGTGCGCGAGAGTGCCCCTTGGTGTTGGTTGGATAATCCACGCATGATGGCTTAGCTGGGTCCAGCCAACAGAATGCGCCCTGACTTGGTTGCTGAGGATTGTATTGATGCAGGGCGATCCGTAACACTTTGTTGGGTGTCGGTGGGCTGGTGCTGACCCTTGGGCTCGGTGAGGGTGTGCGCGTGCGGGTCGGGCTGGGGGTCGGCGACGGAGTGAGGGTCGGGCTCGGTTCCAGTGTCGGCGAGGGTTCCAGTGAGGGTTCCAGTGAAGGCGAGGGCGTGGCGGTGGCTTCGACCGTCGGGCTGGCCATGAGCGTGGTCTGGACCAGTGCGGTGTTGGTCGGATTGTCGCGCGATGTCTGGTACCAGAAAAATCCGCTCAAAGCCAGCACGAGCGCCAGCCCACCGGCCAGGGCCATGTTCATCGAGCGCTTCGACCAGCCGAGCACCGTCTGCGCCAGCCCGGTGCCGCCGGCCGCGGCACCCGCGAGCGGGAACAACAGCAGGAGCAGTGCCGCCCGCCTGGCGAGCGAGCCGCGGCCCTCCTCCTCCCATTCGGGCCCGTAACCGGCACCCGCGACCGCCTCAAGCTCGACCAGAAACGTGGCCGCGTCCTTGGGCCGGTGCTCGGGCTTTTTGGCCAGCCCGCGCCGCACGAGCCCGCGCACGGCCTCTGGCACCTCGTCCACCGGGATGGGCGACTGCTCGTGCTTGCTGCGCAGGCCGAGCACGTCACCCGGCGCGCGGTAGGGCGGGTGCCCCGTGAGGCACTCGAAGAACGTGGCCGTCGCGGCGTAGATGTCGGTCGAGGGGCTCGCCGGTGCGCCCGCCCACTGCTCGGGCGCCATGTACGACGGGGTTCCGGCATGCGCGCCGGTCATGCCCGCCCGCGCGGCGATGCCGAAGTCGGCCAGCTTGCTGTGCCCCTCCCGATCCACGAGCACGTTTTCGGGCTTATAGTCGCGGTGCACGACCCCGCGCCCATGCGCGGCCGCCAGCCCCAGCAGCGAGCCCTTGAGCACGACGAGCGCCGACTGTGGCTCGGTCGGCCCGTGCTCGCGCAGGATCGCCCGCAGCGCGACACCGTCGACGAGCTCCATGACGATGGCCGAGCCCTCGGGGGCCTCGACATACTCGTACAGCCGGGCGATCTGCGGGTCTTCGACCTCCGACAGGATGCGCGCCTCGGCCCGGAACGCCTCGATGAAGTCGGGGTCGCGGCGCAGGTGGTCGGCTAGGTACTTGATGGCGACCTTGGTGCCGGTGGCCTCGTGCTCGGCCAGCACGACCCGTCCCGAGGCGCCCTTGCCCAGTTCCTTGAGCTCAACGTATCCAGGCACGGACCAACCCATTAGCCCGCCTCCCCTCCTCGGCCTTGGATAGTAGGCCCCTTAGGGGTGACAGGCATTAGGGTGACGGGTTTCCGACCATCGACCGATCAGTGGATTCGACCACTCTTGGTGAGGGTTCGGTGACCCGGGAGCGACATACCGACCGGTAGAAGTTTCGGTCGCAGATTGTTGTTGACGATGTTACTAACAGTGACGAATGAGGTTCACAAATGACTGGACGGCTCGTTGACCAGCGGCGTAACGTCGTCGGCAAGCGCAACGCTTGATGAGACACCCGGGTGTCACTGCCCGATCGGATTTATCCGGTCGCGAGCGCCAAGCGAAGCGTGGGGGATGGGTGGCACATGCCGTTGGGGGACGGCGCCACCTGTAGAACCGGTCGGCTGGCCGGCGACGCTAACGGGGGTGAGCGTCGCAGGGCCGGCCACCGGTGTTTTTACGGCCAGTTTCGCTCCACGCTCACCTTTCAGCCGGGCTGTCGATCATGAAGTTGATGCCGTGACGCGCCGCCGAACAAGGACATAAGTTCATGATCGACCGAAGGGGCTAGCGGCCTTGGGCGGCGACGGCGGCGGCGGCTTCGGCCGCGGCCTGCGGGTCGAGGTATTCGCCGCCGCGCTTGACCGGGTGCAGGTCGTCCGTGAGGTCGTAGCGCAGGGGCATGCCCGTGGGAATGTTGAGCCCGACGATCTCCTCGTCGGAGATCGCGTCCAGGTGCTTGACCAGTGCGCGCAGCGAGTTGCCGTGCGCCGCGATCAGCACGGTGCGGCCGAGCAGCAGATCGGGCACGATCCCGTCATACCAGTACGGCAGCATGCGCCCCACGACGTCCTTGAGGCACTCTGTGTGCGGTGCCGGCACGCCCACATAGCGCGGGTCACCGAACTGGGACCACTCGTCGTCTTCGGCGATGGGCGGGGGAGGCGTGTCGTAGGACCGGCGCCAGAGCATGAACTGCTCCTCGCCGAACTGCGCGAGCGTCTCCTTCTTGTTCTTGCCCTGCAGTGCGCCGTAATGCCGCTCGTTGAGCCGCCAGGAGCGGTGCACGGGGATCCAGTGCCGGTCGGCGGCGTGCAGCGCCAGCTCGGCCGTGCGGATCGCCCGCCGCTGCACGCTGGTGTGCACCACATCGGGCAGCAGCCCGTGCTCCTTGAGCAGTTCGCCGCCGCGCCGGGCCTCGGCCTCGCCCTTGGCGGTCAGGTCAACGTCGACCCAGCCGGTGAAGAGGTTCTTGGCGTTCCATTCGCTTTCGCCGTGCCGCAGCAGCACGAGTGTTCCGACCATGCCCTGCATCTTTTCATGTGACAGCAGACACCCGCTAAACCGCGTGACAGTGATCCGTTAGGTAAGGAACACTAGCGCAGTGCGTGGCTTACCCAAGACCTTCTGGGCGCTCTGGACGGGCACACTGATCAACCGTAGTGGTGCCTTCGTCATGCTGTACCTCGAGATCCACATGGTCGCCTACTACGGTTTCTCCGCCACGTTCGCCGGCCTGGTGCTGGGCCTGTTCGGCGCGGGCCTGGCGGTCGGCTCGCTGGTCGGTGGCATCCTCGCGGACCGCTGGGGCCGCCGTGGGACGCTGCTGATTTCCAACCTGGGCCAAGCGGTCACCGCGGTCGTTGTGGGGCTCACCTTCGAGGCCCTGTGGATCGCCGTGCTGGCAATGGTTTTCGGGTTCTGGAACGGGTTGGGCAGGGCACCGTTCAGTGCGACCATGGTCGATGTGCTCGGGCCGAGCGCCCGCCTGCGCGGCATGAACCTCAACTACTGGGCGATCAACCTGGGCTTCTCGGTCGCGGCCATCCTGGCCGGCGTGCTGTCCAGTGCGCCGCACATGACGGTGTTCCTGATCACCGCGGGCGCGCATGTCCTGACCACGGTGCTGGTGTTCAAGCTGATCCCGGAGACGAAGCCCTCTGCCGTGCGCATGGAGGTCAAGCCGACGGGCAGCATCAAGGCCGTGCTCACCGATCGGGTGTTCATGGTGTTCGTGTCGCTCAACCTGGGCCTGTGGGTCGTCATCGAGGCGTGCAAGCTGATCCCGATCGCGATGCACCAGCGCGGGCTCGACCCGGCCGACTACGGCACGGTGATCGCGGTCAACGGAGTGATGATCGTGCTGGGCCAGCTGTTCGTGCCCAAGCTCATCAGCAGGCGCAAGCGCACGCACGTGCTCGCGGCGGCGGCCCTGCTGGTCGGGCTGGGCATGGGAGCAGTCGCGGTCGCGGGCACTGTCCCGCTGCTCATGCTGACCGTCGTGGTGTGGACCGCGGGCGAGATGCTCAACGCGCCGGTCAACGGCGCCTACATCGCCGACCTTTCGCAACCCGAGATGCGCGGGCGATACCAGGGCGTCGCGTCGTCCAGCTTCACGCTGGCCAACTTCATCGCGCCCGTGTTCGGCGGCATACTTCTCGATCACGCCCCGCCGGCGACGCTCTGGGTGGTCCTGGCCGGGCTTGGCCTGGCTGTCGCGATTGGACAGATCGTGACCGGCCCCGCCCGCGACCGCCGCGCCGCGCTCCTCACCCAGCAGCAGGGGGTACCGGTTGCGGCTGTTTCTTAGCGAGACGGTCGGCGGTCTTCCGCGCACGTTCTGGGCCATATTCAGCGCGCTTCTGGTCAACCGGGTGGGCGCTTTCGCGATGCTCCTGCTGCCGACATACCTGACCACGGTGCGCGGGACGAGCCTTGCCGTGGCCGGGTTGGTGACCGGGGCCTATGGCGCGGGCGGTGTCGTGGGCACGCTGCTCGGTGGGGTGCTCGCCGACCGGTGGGGGCGCAGGAAGTCCTATCTTGCGGGCACGTCCACGGCGGCGGTGCTCATGCTGGCGCTCGGCTTCGCCCGCCCGGTGTGGCTGATCGCGACCCTGGCCGTGCTGGTGGGTCTCGCGCACATGCTGCCGAGCGCGCCGATGGTCGCCGCGATCGTGGACGTGACGCCCGAGCCGGACCGGCCGCGCGCGTTCAACCTCCAGTTCTGGGCATTCAACATGGGCATGGCCGCCGCGGGCGCGCTCGCCGGGCTGATCGCCGAGGTCAGCTTCTTCGCGCTGTTCGCAGCCGATGCGGCGATGACCGCGCTCACCGCCGTGCTGGTGTGGCGGCTCGTGCCCGAGACCCGCCCGGCGGCAGTCAAAGCCGTTGTGCGGCAAGGGTTGGGCGTGGTGTTCCGGGATCGCGTGTTCCTCACGTTCGTCGGGCTGACGTTCGCCCTCGCCGTGCTGACCGTGCAGAGCACTTCGACCGTGCAGCTGGCCATGGCCTCCGATGGCCTGCGGCCGTCGGAATACGGGCTGGTGGTGTCGGTGAGCGGCGCGCTGATCGTGCTCGGTCAGCTGTTCGTGCCCAGGATGATCGCGGGCCTGCGGTTCGCCTCCGCGCTGGCTGTCGCGTTAGGACTGATCGGGTTCGGCTACTTCGGGTTGATGTTCGCCGATGCCGCGTGGGTCTATCTGGTTGCGGCGATCGTGTGGACGTTCGGGCAGATGATCGGGGCCCCGCCCAACGCCTCGATCATCGCGCAGCTCGCGCCGGCGCATCTGCGTGGCAGGTACCAAGCGGTCTTCAGTCTGGTCTTTCCCTTGGCATTCTTCGTGGCGCCGGCGGCCGGGGGTTGGAGTCTTGGCGCGATCGGCGCTTGGCACTGGCTCATCTGCGGGCTGCTCGGCGGCGCCACGGCGGTCGGGCATCTGCTGGCGGCGGGGCCGCGTGATCGGCACGTCGCGGCCGTGACCACCGCCGTGCCGGAGCGTCGCGTCTCATTGGAGCCGGCCGGAGCCTGACCGGCCTATCACGCGATCCCCTGTTCGGCCGACGAGCCATCGGCTGAGCAGGGGATCTGTCCTGTAACAAATTGAAAACTTGGGCATTCGCTGTTGACACCCGGCCCCAGTGAGTAAGAATTCTTTCCATTAACAGTAAACAGTCCTTTCAGAAAAGTAGGGGTTGTTGGCAGTGGAGTCAGGTGTGCTTGCTCGGCTACGGGCGCGGCTCCCGCATTTAGCGGGGGCGATCCGGCGCGTCGCCGAGTATGTGCTCACGGACCCGTGGGGGCGGCGCGGAGATGGCATTCTCCTTGCACCGCATCGGGGTCGCCGCGTGGACGTGGCCAGACGTCCACAATGGACTCGCCAGCGCGGCGCTGCTGCGCGCGGGAGACGTTGCCCTGGGCATCTCTCACTCGGGGCAGACCCGCGAGACCGTCGCAATGGTCGCCGAGGCCGCGAGCCGAGACGCGACAACCGTTGCCCTGAAAAGCTTTCCCGGTTCGCCGCCGGCGGACGTGGCCGACGTCGTGCTCCTCACGGCGGCGCAGGCCACCACCTTTCGGCCGGATGCCTTGTCAGCCCGCCACCCCCAGCTGGTCCTGCTGGACCTGCTGTACATCGCGGTGGCACAGCGCACGCATGCCCGCTCCCACACCGCCTTTCAGCGCTCCGCACAGGCGGTCGCCGCGCACCGTCTCAACGACGTGGCGGCCTGACTCCCATTCGGTACCAACAAAACAGCTCTAGGAGATGACATGACAACTTCCCCCGACCGGCCGTCGGACCTCACTCGCCGCACCATGCTGCGGCGGGCGGCGGCCGCCGGCCTGCTCGCGACGCCTGCCGCGGGCCTGCTCGCCGCCTGTAACCAGGAGGGTGACGGCACCACCGGTGGCGGGGCGGCGAAGACCAAGGAAAACCCGTTCGGCGTGGAGCAGGGCAAGGGCCTGTCCGCCGCGTTCTTCAACGGCGGGTTCGGCGAGGACTACGCCAGGTTTTTCGCGACGCAGTACGAGGCGAAGCGCGGCGGCAAGGTCGACATCAAGTTCTCCAAGACCATCCTGACCGACTACCAGCCAGGCTTCTACAGCGGCAACGTGCCGGACGTGCTGAACAACTCCTCGCCCGAGACCATCCCGGTGGGCCCGGTGGTCAAGGGCGGGCAGCTGGTCGACCTGACCGAGCTGCTGGAGGCCGACAGCATCGACGACCCGAGCAAGAAGGTCAAGGACACGCTCGTCGCGGGCACCATCGAGTCGGGTCTGTTCAACGGCAAGATGTACACCCTGAACTACGCCTACTCGATTTACGGACACTGGTACAACCAGGCGCTGTTCGACTCCAAGGGCTGGAAGGTCCCGAAGACGTGGGCCGAGTTCGAGACGCTGGCCGAGGCCGCCAAGAAGGAGGGCATCGCCGCGTACACGTTCCAGGGCATCCACCCGTGGTACATCCACAACGTCGTCAACGAGTGGATCTGGAAGGTCGGGGGCAAGGCGGCCATCGCCGCGATCGACAATCTTGAGCCCAACGCCTGGAAATCCGAGGCCGTGAAGGCCGCCACCGAGAAGCTGGCCGAGATGGTCGGCAAGGGCTGGGTGCAGCCGGGCGCGGCGACGCTCGACCACACCACGACGCAGCAGGCCATCATCGACAACAAGGCGCTGTTCATCTGGTGTGGCTCGTGGCTGGAGGGCGAGATGGCCAAGACCATCGGGCAGGCCAAGCTCGCCGTGGCGCCGCCGTGGGACGTGACCACGTCGGACAAGGCCAAGTACGGCACGGTTCATGCCGCGCCGGGTGAGGGCTTCATCGTCCCGGCCAAGGGCAAGAACGTGCAGGGCGGTCTGGAGTTCCTGCGGCTCATGCTGAGCAAGGAGTGGGCGCGTAAGTTCGCCGAGCTCACCAAGTCGCTGCCGGTTGTCAAGGGCGCGGCGGACGGGCTGACCATCTCCAACGCGCTGACGTCCGCGTCGAAGGTCGCGGCCGAGGCGCCCGAGGTCATCAACTGGTTCTACGAGGGCTGGTATCCGACCCTGCAGAAGGCCGTGGGCGCGCAGGCCACCGAGCTCATGGCCGGCAAGATCACGCCGGCGCAGTTCATGGACGCCGTGCAGAAGGTCGCCGACGAGGTGGCCAAGGACGACAAGATCACCAAGCAGAAGCGTCCTCATTAGACAGTTGTGCGTCAGGTGGGGCCGGGCGCGGAACAATCCACGCCTACCCGCTGCCGGAACGACGGGTGTGACTCTGTTCAGGCGAAGCCGTGCTTTCAGCACCCGCTGCAGGAATAACGGGTGGGGCCGTTCACCCTCCGGCCCCACCCATCCTCCTTTCGAAAGGGACTCCCATGCGGCAAGGCAGGGCCCGATTCATCACCGGGTTTCTCTTCGCTCCGGTCCTGCTGTACGTGGTGTATGTGCTCGTCCCCTACGGACAGGCGTTCTACTTCTCGTTGACGGACACGACCGGCTTCAGCCCGGAGCACAACTTCGTCGGTTTCACCAACTATCTGGAGCTGTTCTCCGACGAGGTGTATCTGCGGGCCATCGGTCACAACGTGGTGATACTGACGCTGTTTCCCATCTTCACCATCCTCATCGCGCTGTTTTTCGCGTTCATGCTCAACATCGGGGGACGCGGCGACAAAGCGGGGATCCGGGGCGTGCGTGGGTCGTCGGTGTACAAGTTCGTGTTCTTCTTCCCGCAGGTGCTCTCGATCGCCATCGTCGCCGTGATCTGGCGGCGCGTCTATCAGGGCAACGAAGGCGGCATGCTCAACGCGATCCTCATCGAGCTCGGCCTCGTGGACCGCGAGAAACCGCTGGCGTTCCTTGGCGAGACCGACTCCGTCATCGGCAAGCTGACGTTCGGCGAATTCCTGCTCGACGCGCCGGTCGCGCTGATCTGCCTGATCATCGTGGCGATCTGGGGCAGCGTCGGCTTCTACCTGGTGCTGTTCTCCGCGGCCATGCAGTCCATCCCGAAGGACATCTTCGAGGCCGCGACGCTGGACGGAGCCAACCGGGTGCAGACCTTCTTCAGGGTGACCCTGCCGCTGCTGCGCGAGCATGTCTCTATTGCCTGGGTCTACCTGGGAATCGCCGCACTCGACTTCTACGCCCTCGTGGTCGGGTTGACCCCGGGCGTCGGCGGGCCCAACCACGCCACCGAGGTCATGAGCTCGTGGATGCTCACGAACTCGTTCCGCCCGGACCGCTTCGACGCCTTCGCGTACGCCTGCGCGATGGGCGTGTCCATCGCGATCATCACGCTGTTGCTGGCCGCCGTGCAGCTGCGCATCACCCGCAGCCGCGAAAAGCTTGAGTTCTAAGGGGTTTCCAGCGGTGAAAAAAGAGCGCGGCGTGATGAACGCCTTCTCCCACACGTTCCTGTTCATCTGGGGCGCGATGGTGACCATTCCACTGGTGTGGGCGGTCATCCAGTCGTTCAAAACCGATACCGAGATCCTGAACGAGCCGCTGGCCCTGCCGGAACAGTGGTTGTTCGGGGCGTTCGGCCGGGCGTGGACCAAAGGCGACATCGGCGAGTTCTTCGCCAACACCGTGCTGGTGATGGCGTTCAGCGTCACGCTCACCATGCTGTGCGGCGCGATGGCCGCGTATGTGTTGGCGCGCTACAGGTTTCCGGGCAACCGCGTCATCTACTGGACGTTCGTCGCCGGGCTGACCGTGCCCATCTACATGGGCATCCTGCCGCTGTACCTGCTCGTCAAGGACGTCGGCGAGATGCTCGGGCTGGAGTCGGTCATCGGCGTGGACACGCGCGGCGGGCTGATCCTCGTGTACATCGCCTATTCCATGCCGTTCACGATCTTCTTCCTGCACGCGTTTTTCCGGACCCTGCCGACCACGATCGCCGAGGCGGCCGCGGTGGACGGCGCCGGCCATGTGCGCACGTTTTTCCAGGTGATGATGCCCATGGCCAAGCCCGGCCTGGTGAGCATCGCCATCTTCAACGTGATCGGGCAATGGAATCAATTTCTTTTGCCTGTGGTACTGGTCAAGGCCGACGATGGTCCGAAGGTGTTGACGCAGGGGCTGTTGGAGCTTGCGACCAATGCGCGCTATGAGACCGACTTCGCGCGGCTGTTCGCCGGCATGACGCTTGCCATGCTGCCCATTTTGGCCGTGTACCTGGTTTTCCACCGGCAGGTGCAGTCGGGTCTCACGGGCGCGACGACGAAGTAAGGTGCTCCAGCTCTTGGGCGATACGGTCGGCGCGTTGGGCGAAACGGGCCGCCTCGCCGGGTCGGATGTGCGCCAGCAGCCGTAGGGCCATGACGCGCAGGCGCAGCAGACCTGCGTCACCGGCGTGATCGAGGGCGGCTTCCGCATGCTCGGCCGCGCGGTCGGGATCGCCCAGTTTCCAGTGGCAGTAGGCGAGGCCGTGATGCCGCCGGAAGAGCGCGAACGCTGCCGGGCTGTCCGGATCGATCGACCGATAGAAGCGCGCCCCCGCTGCGTATCGTGCGTCGCGCGCGAGTTGGTAGGCCCGTTGGTCGGCCCAGCGGGCGTGGTAGCAGTCGCGGTCGGTGTCCCTTGGCAGGACGGCGATTTGGGCACGGGCACGTGACAGGGCTTCACGATCGCCGAGGCGGGCGTGGAGGAGATCCGCCTCGATCCGGGCCGCAGGCGGGAGCTCGCCGACGTCGTGCAGTCTCAACCGCGCCGTATCGATGTCGCCGCGGCGCATCGCGATCGACGCCAGGCCGAGGCGGATCCAGCAGGCGGCGGGCGACTCCGAGATCGGTGGGCGGTCCCACAACCGCAGCTGTGCCTCGCACATGGACAGCGGCAGGTCCGAGAAGCGCGAGTGGTATTGGCCCATCCAGCGGGCCGTCTCGTCCAGCGGGCGCGGCACGCCGAAATGCTCCAGGAGCCATTGTCCATATTGCCCGCCCGGCGCATTGCCGCGGGACCTGAGCCGGCGCAGGCCGCGCTCGACCGAACCGGGATCCTCCGGCAGGCCGGCCGACGGACCCGCCCGGCGCATGAGCAGGTGGGTGAGCGCGGTCCAACCGCCGTGCTCGTCGGCCAGCCGCTGGACGTATCGGCCCCACGTGCAGCCCAGCGGGTCGGTCAGGTCCATGTCCGGAATCGTGTCCTGGTCGGCGATTGGCGTGGGGCAATAGCGTGCGCCTCATGGCAACAACCTTCGCGGCAGTGACCCGCAACGTGCCGGCGCAGTCGTTTGTGCATCCGAATCGCTATCCCCTCTCCGAGCCCGGCGCGCTCGATCCCGCGCGCCGCCATGCCCTTGTGTGGCAACGCCTCACGGGCCTCGACGCCGACCTGCCGTGCCTGCAGGAGGTCGAGCCCGAGATACACCATGCCGTCCGCGCCCGCTTCGAGGCAACCCACCACATCGCCCACCGCGACGCCACCGCACCGGATGACACGTGGCTGTTCGCGGGCGACTTCAACGCCGTCTCGCGCAGGGTCGTGCTCCCGTCGCCGGACGAGCCGTCTGACCACCTGCCGTTGCGGGTCGAGTTCCGGACGGTGACGGCGTGAGGATCGCGTTCGTAGGGGACGTGCACGGTTGCGTGTTGCACGCACTTGGCGCATTGCTTGCGTGGCAAGACAATTGCGGGCAGCGGTTGGACGCCGTGATCCAGGTCGGTGACATGGGTGCGTTTCCGAGTTTGGAGCGGATGGACCAGCCGAGCAGGCGGTTTGCCGCCGAAAACCCGGCGCAGCACGACCTGTTCCGGATGCTGGCGCCGACCGGTGAACTGGAGTCGGCGATCCGGCGCGCGATGACGTTGCTCCCGCCCGTCTTGTTTGTCAGCGGAAACCACGAGGATTTCGAGTGGCTGGCCGGTCTGCACGGGGGTGCCGGTGTCGTCCCGATCGACCCGGGCGGCGCGTTCCATCATGTCGCATGTGGACAAGTCATAACCGTTGCGGGGCAAAGGGTTGCCTTCCTCGGCCGAATCGAGAAGCCGGGGAAGATGGATCTGGACGCGGCGGCATACGCACGCTTAATGGACGTCGAGCCGGGCAGCGTGGATGTCCTTGTCACGCACGACGGTCCCTATGGCATGGGTCGAGACTGGCTCGGCGAACCCGTTGGCTCGCCCAAACTGTCCCGGCTCATCGCGCGGCTGCGGCCCCGCTTGCACGTCAGCGGCCATTACCATCACGCCAACGGGCCGCGGCACTATGGCCCGACCGTCTCGTTTGCGTTGGCCCAACTCGTTTATTCGAAGGTCAACCGGCACCGTCCCGACCAGGACAACCCGCAGCAGCGGGTGACTCCCGGCAGCATCGGCGTGCTTGACACCGAGACTTTCCTTTTCGAGTACGTCAACGACGACTGGTTGGCGGGCGTGTGCGGCGACGAATTCGACCTTGCCGGGGCTACTGCTCGGTCGGCTCGGGACTACCGGGAGTCTCGCCTGTGACGAGGTAGATGATGTGCTGGCCGGCGTTGACCGCGTGGTCGGCGTAGCGCTCGTAGAAGCGGGCGAGCAGCGCGGTGTCGACCGCGGCCTCGACCCCGTACGACCAGTTGGGGCTCAGGATCCGGGCGTAGAGCGAGCGCTCCAGCTCGTCCATGGCGTCGTCGTCGTGCTCCAGCTCGGCGGCCCGATCGATGTCACGCGAGGCGAGAACGAGCGTGACCTTGCCGGCGATGCGGTCGGCGACGTTGGCCATCTGCCCGATCGTGCCGGCGAGCTCCGCGGGCACGGCGACGGCCGGGTAGCGCCGGACCGCGGACTTCGCGACGTGCTCGGCGAGGTCGCCCATGCGCTCCAGATCGGTGCCGATGTGCAGCGCGGTGATCACCATGCGCAGGTCGGAGGCGACCGGTGCCTGCTGCGCGAGGATGCGCAGCACCTTGTCCTCAACCGAGTGGAAAATCTCATTGATCTGGGCGTCGCGGGCGATCACCCGCTCGGCGCCCTCCTTGTCGGCGCTCAGCAGGGCCGTGGTGGCGGTGCTCATCGCTGTGCGGACGGCCTCGGCCATGGACACCAGTTGGCGGCCGACCTCGTAAAGCTCGGCGCGGAACTCCTCGCGCATCGGGTCACCCTCGCCGCTCTGCGGCGACGGAGGAGCCGCGGCCAGAGGTGACGAAGGAGCCTAAGAAGCCTACTGATGAAGGCACGGAGTCATGTCGGCGCATGGACTCACTGTAGGCAGGGCCAGGTGAACGTAAGCAGGCGCACAAGTGAACATCGTGCGCGATGCCCGAATTGTCGCCTTCGGTGGAATGCCAGGTGAGCGGGTTGGCCTACCATCGCAGTCGTGAGGTGGGGCAGGAGAAACGAGCCTGCGGTGGTGCCCGGCACGCCGCTGGATCCGTACGCTGGGCTGGGGCGCAAGAGCCTCGACTCGCTGCGGGTCGGAGTGGTGTTGCTCGATGCCTCCGACGGCGTGGTCATGGCCAACCCGTCGGCGCGGGCGATGGGCCTGCTGCGCGCGGGCGCCCAGCCGGGCCAGGTCGTGGCCCACCCCATCCTGCGCACGCTCGCGGGCCAGGTTCGCCACACGGGCATCCGGCGCGAGGTTGAGATGGACCTGCCGCGCCCGCCAGGGGAGCCGCTCGGCGTGCACCTGCGCGCAGTCGCCATCGGCGGGGGCATGATCTGCATCGAGGCCGCGGACGTCACGGAGTCGCACCGGGTGGAGCGGGTGCGCCGGGACTTCGTGGCCAACGTCAGCCACGAGCTCAAGACCCCGATCGGTGCGCTGCAGCTGCTGGCCGAGGGCCTGCTGGACGCGACCGACCCGGACGCGCCAGGGGCCGACCCGGCGACCGATGTGGCGGCGAGCCGCCGGTTCGCCGAGCGGATCCAGCGCGAGAGCACGCGATTGGGCCAGCTGGTCACCGAGCTGATGGAGCTTTCCCGGCTGCAGGGGGCCGAGCGGTTGCCCGATCCCGAGCCGGTCTCGGTGGACTGGGTGATCGCCGATGCGCTCGACCGGACCCGCACCGCGGCGATGGCCAAACGCATCGAGCTGGTCGTCGTCGGTACCAAAGGATTGACGATTTTTGGAAACGACAAGCAATTCGCGACGGCGGTCGGCAACCTGGTCGAAAACGCCGTGGCATATTCGCATACGGGCTCCGCGGTGATCGTGAGCGCGGTCGCCGAGGACGACCGGGTGGACATCAGCGTCTCCGATCAGGGAATCGGCATCGCACCACAGGATCTCGACCGCGTGTTCGAGCGGTTCTACCGCGCGGATCAGGCCCGGTCAAGGGAGACCGGCGGCACGGGGCTCGGCCTCGCGATCGTCAAACACATCGCCACCAATCACGGCGGCCGGGTCGACGTGCGCAGCCGGCTCGGCGGTGGCTCGACGTTCACCTTGCGGCTGCCCGCGGTACCCCCTGATGCGATCTTGCCGATACCCACCTTGGAAAGGGTGAAACAGTGATGTCCCGTGTGTTGGTCGTCGAGGACGAGGAGTCGTTCTCGGATGTGCTGTCCTACATGCTGCGCAAGGAGGGCTTCGAGGTCTCGATCGCCGCGACCGGGCCGGCCGCGCTGACCGAGTTCGACCGCACGGGCGCCGACATCGTCCTGCTCGATTTGATGCTGCCGGAGATGCCGGGCACCGAGGTGTGCCGGCAGCTGCGCCAGCGGTCCAATGTGCCGATCATCATGGTCACGGCGCGGGACAGCGAGATCGACAAGGTGGTGGGCCTGGAGATCGGCGCGGACGACTACGTCACCAAGCCGTACTCGCCGCGCGAACTGGTCGCCCGGATCCGGGCCGTGCTGCGCAGGCAGACCGCCGAGGCGGTGGAGCACTCGGGTGCGACCCTGTCGGCCGGTCCGGTGCGCATGGACGTGGAGCGGCACGTGGTCACGGTCGACGGGTCGGCGGTTCAGTTGCCGCTCAAGGAGTTCGAGCTGCTGGAGCTGTTGCTGCGCAACGCGGGCCGGGTGCTGACCCGCGGCCAGCTGATCGACCGGGTGTGGGGCGCGGACTACGTGGGCGACACCAAAACCCTTGACGTGCATGTGAAGCGGCTGCGCTCGAAGATCGAGCCCGAGCCGTCGACGCCGCGCTACCTGGTGACCGTGCGCGGGCTGGGCTACAAGTTCGAACCGTGAGGTTTCGTGCGGGTCAACTCTGTTCAGGCGAAGCCGTGCTCTTGCGCGGTTGTGGTTCATCGCGAAGCGTTGAACCACAACCGCTGCTGAAAATACGGTGACTGGGTGAGCCGTCGCCCAGTCACCGCATCTTGAGACGCCCGTGGTCCGGGCAAAGGTTGTCAGCCCCAGTTACTGAATAGCGGCTGTTCGAAGATCCGTGGTCCCGCGGCCGGTTCGTGGAAGTCGAAGCTCACCGGTCCGACCCGGATGCGTGTGGCGGCGCCGACAGCGACCGACAGGTAGCCCAGGCCGCCGTCGAGGCCGCCGGTGTCCAGCACCTTCCCATCGGCGTCGAGGGCCTCGGCTCGCGTCCCGGCGGGGCCCAGGACCAGCAGTTGGTTGCTGAGCACCACGTTCCCACCTTCGCGCTGCGGCAGGCGGATGACGACGATGTCGCCATCGGCATACGCGTTGCCCGTGCTGATCAGATCCGATGGCGGGGCGCTGACTGACGGGCCGTCGACGGCCGTGCTCGGGCTCGGCGTGGCACCGGGCGGTTCAAGCGCCAGCACACCGTTGTCCAAGTCGCCCAGCATGAGGAACGCCGGCCCGGTCCCGGACAGCGGGCCGACAACGATTGTGTCGTTGTGGTCCCAGCGCACCGCGCCATCGCGGCCGGTGATGTCGCGGTATACAGCCGCCGGATCGGGCTTGTATATGAACATCCTGCCTGGGACGACCGTACGGGCCTCCATTTCCCTGCCGTCGCACGAGACCCGCCACACCTCCATCCTGGCGGCCGCACGAGCCACATAATCGCGTATGTCTGCGGGGCTGCTCTCCGGTGTATTGATCACGCATCCGGCGGGTGCGAGCCCGAAGGCGACGAAGGTGTTCTGGTCGACCCGCTCCCCTTCCACAATGAACGGGTCGACCGAAGGGCGGTACATCGAGCCCCCGTTCATCAGCTCGTCGACCCCCGCCTGCCCGGCCGCCCAGCGGCGCACGAGAAAGGAGCTGGTCTCGGAATAGTGCGCCACGACGACGTGCCGATATCCGAGAATGTCGTCGGCCAGCAGGATCTTCATGCGGTCCATCCCGCTGGGGACGGAGTGCCGCTCCCGATTGGCGGCGAACGCCTGCTCCAGCTCGCGCATCAGAGCGGTGTCGCCGGCGAGGCCGCCGCGGGTGGGCGACTCGATGAGCCGCTTGACCCAAGGGTTGAGGCCCGGCGCCGGTGGTGCGGGAGCCGTGCCGGCCTGCAACGCCAGCGGGGTGGACACGGCGGCGGCGAGCAGTGCGGCGGCGAACGCCGACACGCGCAGCCGGGAACGCGTGCGGCGGCGGGAAATCAGGCGGCCGTAGGGATTCGCGGCCGGGCGGGTCTGCGCGGCCACGCGGGAAAAGCCGGCCCGGAGTTCATCGATGCTCATGCCAGTACCTCCTGTCCGGTCAAGCGGGTGCGAAGCTTCGCCAGGCCGCGCGAGGCCTGGCTCTTCACCGATCCGACCGAGCACCCGAGCATCGCGGCGGTGTCGGCCTCCGAGTAGTCCAGCCAGTAGCGCAGCACGAGAACCGTGCGCATGCGGGCCGGTAGTCTGTCCAATGCGGACAGCAGTTCGTCGCGTTGCACGACGGCATCGGCCGTGTCCGGTGTGGTGCGCACCGGCAGCGAGTCGGTCAGGAGCTCGCGCGCGCCGAGCCGGCGCCACACGCTGACCCGCTGGTTGGCCATGATGCGATAGAGGTAATTCTTGGGCTCATCGACGCTGTGCCATCGATCCATGAGTCGCAACAGTGAAGACTGCAGCAGATCCTCGGCGGCGTGATGGGTACCAGTCAACAGAAACGCGGTACGGAGGAGCTCTCCGTAACGCGTCTCGACAAATTCGCGGAACCCTTCATCGGTCACAACCGAACCGACGTTTCAGCCGGGCATCAGGTTGAGCGCTTGGCGGCGGCGGTTGCCGGATGCGGCGCGATCAGGCCACGGGCCTCGCGCTCCTTGCACATGTTGGCCAGCTCGGCGTAGGCCAGCTCGCCCAGCAGCTCGATGAGCTCCGGCGCGTAGGTGATGTAGACCGGATCCTTCTCCACGTGCGCGTCCGGCGACGACGTGCACCACCAGTGCAGCTCGTGCCCGCCCGAACCCCAGGCGCGCCGGTCGAACTCGGCGATCGTCGACACCAGCACCTTGGTCTCGTCGGGCCGGGTCACCCAGTCCTGCCCGCGCCTGATCGGCAGCTGCCAACACACATCGGGTTTGTATTTCAAGGGGTGTACGCCGTCGCGCAGCGCCTGGCCGTGCAGCGCGCACCCGCCGCCACCCGGAAAGTCGGGGTCGTTCTGGAACACGCACGGCCCGCCCTTGCGTGTTGCCGTGCGGCGCGCGGG
Source organism: Allorhizocola rhizosphaerae (assembly GCF_003426775.1). Taxonomy (GTDB): domain Bacteria; phylum Actinomycetota; class Actinomycetes; order Mycobacteriales; family Micromonosporaceae; genus Allorhizocola; species Allorhizocola rhizosphaerae. Next base: position 48,260 of record NZ_QJUG01000006.1, read on the forward strand.
CTTGTCGTCGAGCTCGTCAACCTCGGTCCAGTTTTTGAAGCCCTTGACGTGGCGCTGCCACGTGGTCGGGTCCAGCCGCTTGACCGCCGCCTTCACCCGCTTCTCGTCGTCCCTGTCCGTGAAGAAGGCGCCGTGCGAGCAGCACCCCTCGACCGGGCGACCCGTGATGCCCTTGCAGCCGTTGCCGTAGACACAGCCCCAGCGGGACAGCAGCCAGGTCAGGTCGGCCCGGATGACGTGCTCCGAATCGGCCGGATCGGTGAACTCAATCCACTCGCGGGGGAAGCCCAGCAGTACCTCTTTCACGTGCCCAGCCTACGTCGTCATACCGTGGCGCTACCGTAGGCGCATGCGCCTAGGTGTGCTCGACGTCGGGTCCAACACGGTTCACCTGTTGGTGGTGGACGCGTTCCACGGCGCCCACCCGTGGCCCGCCCACTCGCAGAAGGAGCGATTGCGGCTGGCCGAGCAGATCTCCGCCGACGGATCGCTCACAACGGCCGGGGCCGATGCGCTGGTCAAGGCGTGCTCGGCGGCGCGCGAGGCGGCCGAGCAGCTGGAGGTGCACGAGATGCTGGCGTTCGCCACGTCGGCCGTGCGCGACGCGCGCAACTCCAGCCGGGTGCTGCACCGGGTGCGCGATGAGGCGGGCGTCGACCTGCAGGTGCTGTCGGGGGAAGACGAGGCGCGCCTGACGTTCCTGGCGGTGCGGCGCTGGTTCGGCTGGTCTGCCGGTCGGCTGCTGGTGCTCGACATCGGCGGTGGCTCGCTGGAGATCGCGGCCGGGAGCGACGAGGCGCCCGGCGACGCGCTCTCGTTCCCGTTGGGCGCGGGCCGCCTGACCCGCGACTGGTTCACCAGCGACCCGCCCGACGCCGACCAGGTCGCCGAGCTGGAGTCCCATGTGGACTCGTTGCTGGCCGGCATCGAGCTCGGGTTCGACATCGCGGCCGCGACCTCCAAGACGTTTCGGTCGCTGGCGCGGCTTGCCGGGGCTGTCCCAAGTGGACACGGCCTGTGGGCGCCGCGGTCGCTTACCCGGACAGGTCTGCACCAGGTGCGCGGGTTCATCCAGCGCATGCCGTCGGCGTCGCTGGCCGAGCTCGACGGGGTCAGCGCCAGCCGCGCGCATCAGCTCGTCGCGGGCGCGATCGTGGCCGAGCGCGCCATGCGCCGGCTCGGCATCGATGAGCTTCGGATCTGTCCGTGGGCGCTGCGCGAGGGTGTCATCCTCTCCCGTCTGGATCAACTCCATTGAGTGGTCAGGCTTCTGTGCCCGCCGATCTGGTCGAGGCCATCAGGCGTTCCTGGGACGAGCAGACGTGCGATCCGGTGGACCTCCCGTGGAGCCCGGACAACCCATCGCGCGGGCAGTGCGGCGTCACCGCGCTCGTCCTTCACGACCTGCTGGGCGGTGATCTGGTGGTCGGCGAGGTGCGCTACGCGTCCGGTGACCGGCAGGGCTGGCACACGTGGAACCGTTTGCCCGACGGCACCTTCGTCGACCTGACGCGGCAACAGTTCGGCCCGGACGAGCTCGTCGGCCCGGGCCGCATCGTCGCCCGGAAAGCCCCCAAAAGGTGCGTTGAGCAGTACGAACTGTTGCGCTCGCGGGTGCTGGCCCACCTCGATGTCGTACCCCAGTTCTAATCTATAGGCGTGATTGACACGCTGGTTCCGTCAGCACCGGCGCCCGCTGCGCCCACTGACGAGTTCGTTCGCCGCACCATGCGCGAGACCGGGTGCCCACGCGCGGTGGCGCGCATGGCCCTGCGGCTCATCATGCGCCGGCACCGCCCGCAGATGGGCCGGCTGCATCAATATCTGGCCCGCTTCACGCCTGCCGACCGGGCCCACTGGGTGGAGCAGGCGCTGGCCACCGAGCGGGCCGCGCTGGCGTCCATGCTGATCGGGGAGTTCGCCGAGCAGCGCAGCGTCGGCCGGGCCGTGTCCATGGCAGATGCCGACCTCGCCATGGTCGCCCGTGCCCGATCGTCCAACCCCGACGGTGCCCGCCCGCGCGGTCTGGCCCTGCTCGATGCCGCCCTGAGTCAAATGCGCCAGAGTTCGCCCGGCGCGGCCGCCGCCATCGCCGCGGTGTCCGCTCCGGCGGCCGCGGGCGTGGTGGGGTGATGCGACATGAGCCTGGCGCGACCCCGGTTGGACATCTTCATCCTGCGCGACATGATCCAAATCAAGCGCGGCCGCAAATCGATCGAGCTCATGCCGCTCGACGAGGCCGACGCGCTGGGCCGCGACCTTTGCCTCGCGGTGGCGGCGGCCCGCGCCACCCGGCCCGTGCCCGTGGCCGGCCCGCTGATCCGTGACCCGACCCCGTGAAGCATCGCCGGTGCGAGCGGCCGGGGGCGCCCGCTCGCCAAATTTGTCGCTTCTGCGCAGGTCATGGACATGCCGGGGACCCGTCACGCCAGAGCTCTAGCGGCGGAGGCATAGGCTGAAACGGTGCCTGTGCCCATAGCGCTGTCCAGCTCGTCGGTGTTCCCCGAGCCCACCGCGGCCGCGTTCGAGATGGCCGCGACGCTGGGCTATGACGGTGTCGAGGTGATGGTCTGGACCGATGCGGTGAGCCAAGACGCGGGCGCGCTGCAGGGTCTTGTCAAGCACTACGGCGTGCCTGTGCTCTCGGTTCATGCTCCGTGCCTGCTGGTGACCCAGCGCGTGTGGAGCAACGACCCGATGGACCGGTTGCGCCGCGCGGTCGTGCTGGCCGAGTCGCTGGAGGCGACCACGGTGGTCGTGCACCCACCGTTCACGTGGCAGCGTGACTACGCGCGCAGCTTCGCCGACGGGATCGAGAAACTGTCCACTCGCCACCCTGGCATCAGGATCGCCGTCGAAAACATGTATCCGGTGCGCCTGGCAAGGCGCACGTTCGTGCCGTATTCACCCGGGTGGGACCCGACGCAGACCGGCTACGGCTCCTACACGCTGGATGTGTCGCACTGCGCCGCGAGCCGGATCAATTCGCTCGACATGGCCGACCGGATGGGGGCCGGGCTGGCGCACATCCACCTCGGCGACGGCACGGGCGAGGGGCGTGACGAGCACCTGGTGCCCGGCCGCGGCAACCAGCCGTGCGCGGAGCTGCTCGCGTCGCTGGGCGAGCGCGGCTTCACCGGATCGGTCGCGCTCGAAGTGGCCACCCGGGGCGCCCGCAGCCGGTCCGTCCGCGAGGCGGCCCTGGCCGAGGCGCTCGCCTTCACCCGCACCCACCTCGCCGTCCCCCTCTCGCGTTGATCATGAACTTAAGTCCATTCGGCGGCGTGTCGTGACGCCAGCCTCATGGTCAATAGCGCAGAGCGATCATGGTTGATGCGGCGACACGCCGTCGAACATGGACCTAAGTTCATGATCGACGCGAAAAAAGGGTTAGCCGACGGGGGTGAGGTTGGTGGCCGTGTCCTCGATGGCGGCCTTTTTGCGGGCGCGATGGGCCGCCACGTGCGACCTGGTCGCGCAGCGCTCGGAGCAGAAGCGGCGGCAGTTGTTGGACGACGTGTCCAGGTAGACGTTGCCGCACCGATCATCGGCGCAAACGCCGAAGCGCGCGCTGCCGTAGTTGCACAACCACACCGACAGGCCCCAAACCGCCCCGGCCAGGTATTCGGCGCTGACCATCGAGCCCCGGCTGGTGACGTGAATGTGCCAATTGCCCGATTGATGGCCTGAGATGCGCGGATGCACCGGATGGCTCTCCAGCAACGAGTTGAGCTCGTTGACCGCCTCCCGCTCGCGCCCGGCCGACCCGTGTTCGAAGACGTCGCGCAGCCGCTTTTGCGCCTTGCGGAAGACCTGCAGATCGCGCTCGGTGGCGTCGTCGCACATCCAATCGGGCTCGGGCAAAATCTCCCGGAGGCTGGCGAGTTCGCTCAGCGGAGCGTTGACGAGATCGACCGCCATTTTGGCGTACGCATCGAAGTCCACCCGACAAAGGTAGTGCACGGTCCGTAAGAATGGTGTGCCAGCGTATGCCTGAATGCTGTCTGGCCTGTCCGAGAGCGGGCGATAGGCTGCCCTCATGCTGCGCTCCGTGATCCTTGCCGCCGCCCGGTCATCCCGGGTCGAACGGCTTGTCGAGACCGCCCCGATCAGTCGTGACGTGGTCAAGCGTTTTGTCGCCGGAACCGGGCCCCATGAGGCGCTCACGGTCACCCGGCACCTCGCGGCCGATGGGCTGCACATCACCCTCGATCATCTCGGTGAGGACACCGAGACCGAGCAGCAGGCGATCGCCACCCGGGACGCCTATCTTGAGCTGATCAAGCTGCTCGACCAGGCCGGGCTGACCAAGGGCGGGATCGCCGAGGTGAGCCTGAAGCTCTCGGCGCTCGGGCAGGCGTTCGATGAGGCGATGGCGGAGCGCAACGCGCGCGAGATCTGCGCGGCGGCTGAAGCCGTGGGCACGACGGTCACCCTCGACATGGAGGACCACACCACCACGGACTCCACTTTGGACATCCTGTCGCGCTTGCGCACCGACTATCCCAACACCGGTGCGGTGCTGCAGGCCTACCTTCGCCGGACGGAGGCCGACTGCCGCGAGCTGTCCTACGCGGGCTCCCGCGTCCGTCTGTGCAAGGGGGCCTATAAAGAGCCTGAACATGTTGCGTACCAATCAAATCTGGAAGTGGACAAGTCCTACGTGCGCTGCATGAACGTCCTGATGGCCGGTGAGGGTTATCCGATGCTGGCGACCCACGACCCGCGCCTGATCGCGATCGGTGAAGACCGCGCCCGCTGGTTCGATCGTGAGCCGGACCGTTTCGAATTCCAGATGTTGTACGGTGTCCGCCCCGAGGAGCAGGCCCGGCTCGCGAGGCTCGGCTTTACCGTGCGCGTCTACGTCCCCTACGGCACGCAGTGGTACGGCTATTTGATGCGCCGCCTCGCCGAGCGTCCGGCCAATCTCTCATTCTTCGCACGGGCCCTCATATCCAAGAAGTGAGCGGGTAAAGTCGCGGAGCGTGCAGCCCGACCACACCCCGGAGCAGATCGACGCGCAGTTTTCGCAGATCGTGCACCAGTCCTATGGCGGGAACGTCCCGCCGCCCATGCCCGCGCTGCCACCCCCACCGCCCCGGGTGCGCCGGCCGTGGGGCCGGTGGATCGGGGTCGCGGTCGGCATTGTCGCGGTGTTCTGTGTGGCCTCGACGGTCGTGGTCGTGAAGGTGGCCGACCTGCTGAGCCAGCCCAGGGCGCGGACGAGCCCGGCCGCGCAGGAGCCGCCCGAGATGCAGCGGGTGCGCGCCGCCCTCGACAGGCAGCGCTCCGCCCTGCTCGGCGGCGACGAGGCCGGGTACCTCTCGATAATCGACCCCACGGCGGGCGACGAGGACCGGCAGGCGATGCGTCGGCAGTTCGCGGCGTTGCGCGCGATGAAGGTCAGCGAGTGGCGCGACGATCTGCGCTCGCCCATCGACCGCGCGGACGGGCGCTGGTCGGTCGAGGTGGCAAGCAAGGTGTGCTTCGTGACCAGCCCGTGTGACGACGGCTTCGCGGTCGCCGAGACCGTGTGGCTGGTCACGGCCGACGCGGCGACGCTGGTCGACTGGGAGGCCGAGAACCACCCACACCCGTGGCAGCTCAGCGAGCTGGTGTCGGCCTCGGGCGAGCGCACCGTCGTCGCTACGACCAAGGAGCACGCCTCGCGGCTCCCGTCGATCCTTCGCGCGGCCGAGGAGGCGGCGGTGGTCGCGGACCGGTTCGCCTACGAGAAGAAGCCCGCCCGCTATGTCGTCTACTTCGCGGGCAGGTCCGAGTGGCAGCGCTGGTTCCGGCTGAACCTGGCCGACTGGACGGGCGCGGTCGCGGTGAGCGTGAGCGATCACCGATACGAGGTGGTGCTCAACGGCTCCGACATGAGTAACGATGCGGTGGCCGGGCACCTGCGCCACGAGTTGACGCATGCCTCCACGCTTCCCGGGCGCCACAAGGACAACGAGCGGCTGTGGTGGCTGAAGGAGGGCATCGCCGAGTTGGCCGAGGCCAACGGCGCGCCCATGCGGCACCACCCGGGTCTGCTCGATGCGGCCGATGCGCTTGCCGCGTCCACAACCGGGTTCGAGCTCGCCGAGCCGGCAAACAGTGCGACCGACGAGCAGGTCAGCGGCGCCTATGCGGTGGCATACCTGGCCGTGCGGTGCCTGAGCGAGCGCTTCGGCGAACGCCGGATGGTGGAGTTCTTCCACGCGGTGGTGCACGAGGACGCGACCTACGTGAAGGCCTCGGCCGGTGTGTTCGGCGTGGACTGGTCCGTGCTCAACCAGGGCTGCCTCGACTATGTGACCTCCGCCGTCAGCTGATCTTCACAAAGTCTCGCATCCGTCACTTCTGTCCCGGTACCTTACTTATATGCAAGCGGACCCGCGGCACCAACAGCAGCTGGGAGAGCTCACCTTCCTCACGGTGGCGGAGGTCGCCAAGCTGATGCGCGTGTCGAAGATGACCGTCTATCGGCTTGTGCACTCCGGCGAACTGACCGCGGTGCGCGTCGGGCGCTCGTTCCGCGTGCCTGAGCAGGCGGTTCGGGAATATCTGAGAGGGTCCTTCGAAACGGCCGCGTGAGCTCGGCTATCCTCGACAGGTTCAGGTTTCACCACCCGTCAATCTCGAGAGGGCTGCCGTATGGGCTCCGTGGTCAAGAAGCGCCGCAAGCGCATGGCGAAGAAGAAGCACCGCAAGCTGCTGCGCAAGACCCGCGTCCAGCGTCGTCGTCTCGGCAAGTAAGGCCAGCCAACCGCGGAGGTGCGCATGGATATCACCGGCGCGCCCCGGGTTGTCGTCGTCACCGGCGTCAGCCGGTTTCTCGGCGCGCACATCGCGGCCCAGATCGCTGCCGACCCCAGGGTCGAGCGCGTGGTCGGCCTGGACCGCGCCAATCCCCCGGATGATTACGAAGATCTGCTCGCCGGCGTCGACGTGCGCCGGGTCGATCTGACCCGCAACACCGGCAACATGCTGGCCAAACTGCGCGCCGAGGCGGTCGTGCACCTGGCGGTGGTTTCCTCGCCGCAGGGGTCGGGCGGCCGCGCGGCGATGAAGGAGCAGAACGTCATCGGCACGATGCACCTGTTGGCCGCGTGCCAGCAGGCGCCGACGCTGAAACGGCTGGTGGTCAGGTCATCGACAGCGGCCTATGGCGCCTCGTTCCGTGATCCGGCCGTGTTCACCGAGGACACCGAGGCGCGGGATGTGCCGCGCGGCGGATACGGGCGGGACATCCTCGACATCGAGGGCTACGTGCGCGGTTTCCGGCGCAGGCGGGCCGACGTCACGGCAACGGTCCTGCGGTTCGCCCCGTTCGTCGGGCCGACCGCCGAGACCGTGCTGCTGCGCTACTTCGCCCAACCGCTCGTGCCGACCGTGCTTGGCCGCGACCCGCGGCTGCAGTTCATCCACGTCGACGACGCGCTGGAGATCCTGCGACGATCCGTTGTGGAGGATCATCCGGGCACGTTCAACGTGGCCGGGCCGGGCGTCATCACGCTGTCGCAGGCACTGCGGCGCTCGGGCCGCGTGACGCTGCCGATCGTCGAGCCGCTGCTGCAGGCCGCGACCCGGCTGGGCGGCGTGTCGCTGGACCAGGTCGACCTGTTCGTGCACGGCCGGGTGGTCGACACGCAGAAGCTGACCCAGGAGTTCGGGTTCACGCCCCGCTCGACGTCGGTGGCCTTCGACGATTTCATCAAGTCGCACGAGGCCGGCACGGTGCTCACACCCGAACGGATCGACTCCTTCCTCGACATGATCAAGGGGGTGCGCGGTGCAAGAGGTTCAAGAGGTCAGGGATGAGTGGGACGCCAGGGTCGCCAGTGCACTCTCCTTCGTGCGAAGGCGTTTGACCGGGCAGTACGAGGTGGACGACTTCGGTTTCGACACCGAGCTCACCGACTACGTGTTCCATCCGCTGCTGCGCACGCTCTACAAAAACTGGTTCCGCACCGAGGTTTTCGGCATTGACAACGTCCCCAAGGAGGACGGCGCGCTGATCGTGGGCAACCACTCGGGCACGATCGCGCTCGACGCGCTGATGCTGTGCCTGGCCGTGCACGACGAGCACCCGGGGCACCGATACCTGCGCCTGCTCGCCGCCGACTTCGTGTTCCGGCTCCCGCTGGTGTCGGAGATCGCGCGCAAGTCGGGCGCCACGCTGGCGTGCAATCCCGACGTCGACCGCCTGCTGCACGAGGGCCAACTGGTGGGCGTGTTTCCCGAGGGCTTCAAGGGCGTGGGCAAGCGCTTCTCCGAGCGTTACAAGCTGCAGCGGTTCGGCCGCGCGGGCTTCGTGTCGGTGGCCCTGCGCAACAAGGCGCCGATCGTGCCGGTCGCGATCGTGGGCGCCGAGGAGATCTATCCGCTGCTTGGCAACATCAAACCGCTGGCCCGCCTGCTCGGCGCGCCCTACTTCCCGGTCACGCCGACGTTTCCATGGCTCGGCCCGCTCGGGATGGTGCCGCTGCCCAGCAAGTGGATGATCGAGTTTGGCGAGCCGATCGACACCACGCCGTGGGCCGATCAGGCCGACGATCCGGCGGTGGTGTTCAACCTCGCCGATCAGGTGCGCGAGACGATCCAGGGGATGCTGCACGGGCTGCTGGAGCGGCGCCCCGACCCGTTCATGGATTAGTGAGCCGGCGCAGGTCGAGCACGTGCCACACGGTGGTCTCGTTGTCGCCGGTCGACCACGACAGCATGTGCCCGCGCGAGACCACCTGCCCGACTCCCGACGCGACGAGCGTGGTGCGCCTGGTTTCGATGTCGAACAGCAGGAGCTTGCCGCCCGGCTGGGAGTAGATGTCGAACCGGTCGAGCATCGCCACGTCCACAGTGGACGCCGCCACGCTGCCGCTGGCCGAGCGGAACCGTTCCTTGCCCGTGGGCCGCTGCAGCTCGATGATCGTGTTGGCCTCGCCCGCACCGATGATCACCGACCGGCACCACGTGGGGGAGCAGGACACGAGCTCGTTGGTCTGCACTGGCACGTGGACCCGCTCGTCGGTCTGGAGATTGCGCAACTCGATCGGGCCGTTGTCGCCAAGGTTGACAGTGGACAGCCACGGCCAGCCGGTGAACGAGTAGGCCCCCTCGATCGTGTTGATCCGGACCTCGCCGCCGCCGAGCGACACGGTGCGCACCTCGGTCGAGGGCTGCTCGCCCGCCACGGCCGCGACCCAGCTCACCTCGCCGTCGTGCAGCACCAGGTCATCGCGCTTGTCGAACAGCGCGATGTCGCCGAGATCGGTCGTGACCAGGCGCGGGTTGGCGGACGCGTTGTCGATCGTCCACAGTCCACGGTCGTCCTGCGTGATCTCGACCCACGCCACCCGGTCGCCCTCGGCGACGAACCCGGCGAATTCCGGTGTCTTCTCTTTTGGCACCCGCCGCAGCTCGCGCACCTTCTCGCCGGTGCGAAGCAGCAGGCGCACCACCCCGTCCGCGGACTCGGCCGTGCCCAAAGACACGGCCTCGCTGGCGAAGTACAGCGGCTGGAACCCGTTGCCGCTCACCGCGACGGGCTTGACCGTGAGCGGGACCATTTCCGTCGCAGCCGTCGTTTGTGGACCGGGCGTGGACGGCTTGAGCCCGAGCAGCACCCCCGCCGCCGCGATGGCCACACCGAGTGCGAGCACCCCGGTGAGCCGCAGCGTGCGCGGATCGCGATGCTTACCGGTCACAGGCCGCGCCTCCGGCGCCCGATCGCCATCCCGCCGATCACCGCGCCCGCGACGAGGCCCGCGCCGAGCGCGATGGGCACGGCGGTCTTGGCCGCCTTGCGCCCGGTGCGGAAGTCGCGGATCTCCCAGCCGCGCTCCCTGGCCATGCGGCGCAGCGCACTGTCGGGGTTGACCGCGACGGCCCGCCCGACCGTGCTGAGCATGGGCACGTCGTTGATGGAGTCGCTGTAGGCGGTGCACTTGGCCAGGTCGAGCCCCTCGGCCGCGGCGAGCGCCTTGATGGCCGTGGCCTTGGCCGGGCCGTGCAGCATGTCGCCGACCAGCTGACCGGTGTAGTGCCCGTCGCGGATGTGGGCCACCGTGCCGAGCGCGCCGGTGAGCCCGAGCCGGTTGGCGATGACCGTGCCGAGCTCGACCGGCGCCGCCGTGACCAGCCACACCCGCTCGCCCGCGGCCAGGTGCAGATCGGCGAGCGCGCGCGTGCCGGACCAGATCTTGTCGGCCATCAGCTCGTCGAAGATTTCCTCGGACAGGCGGGCCACGTCTTCGACCTTCCAGCCCGCGATGAACGCCAGCGCGGCCTCGCGCGTCTTGGCGATGTCGCCCGCGTGCTCGGCGGCCATGAGCCGGAACCGCAGCTGCTGCCAGGCGAACCGGGCGAGATCGCCGGTCGTGAAATATTTGCGCGACGCCAGCCCACGGGCGAAGTAGTAGATCGACGCACCCTGCATCATCGTGTTGTCCACATCGAAGAACGCGGCCGAGTCGGGAGTCGGCGGCACCATCAGCGCGGCCTCAAGCTCGGCCGCCGCCCAGCCTGCCGCATCCGCAGTCATGTGGTCCTCCATAACATTCGACGCCCCAGCGTAGCGGGGCGCCGAAAGTTATTGGTCAGTTGGTCAGCCGAGGATGCCGCCCAGGATCCGGCCGAGCTCACCCAGCAGGCCGTCGTCCTTCTTCTGTGCCTCCGGGTCCGGCGTGGGCGTGGCCGATGGCGTGGGTTGCGTGGCCGGTGTGGTCCGCCCGTCGGTATGTGCCTGCTGTGGCTGGCCGGCGGACTGGCTGGCACGGTGTGAATGGACCTGGGTCTTGGGTGTGCTGCACGCGGGCACGATCGGGCCGAGCATGTCGACGCCGATGGCCTGCGCACCGCAGGCCAGCGCCGCACGGACGGCCTTGGCGCGCTCTTCGACATCGGTGAGCAGCTTCAGCGACTCGGTCACCTGCTCGCGGCCGGCGTTGCTGCTGCGGTCGAGCATTTCGGCGACGGAAGCGCGCTGCATGCGCACGAACGTGTCGATCGCGTCGAGAGCCGTGGTGTCGCTCTGGTTCACCGCCGAGGTGATCAGCATGCGCACCCCGGCCCGGGTCTCGCCGTCCATGTCGCGCAGCGAGCGGACGAACCCGGTCTCGTCGGACCACACCAGGCTCGCCTCGTGCAGGCGCGTCCGGGCGAATTCGAGGTGTAGCTGACCACGGCCGAGATCGGAGGCCGCGAGCGCCAGCTGGGCCCGCTCGGTGGAGCGCTTCATGCCGTACAGCGCGTCGCCCGGGATGGCCTCCCCGCTGGCGACCGAAACCCCGGACAGCGCAAGGGTTCCCGCAGCCACGCCGACCACGATGGCGCCCCGCGCCCGGGGGCGGGCGCTCGGGAGCCGCAGGCCGCGCCGCGGCGGCACGTCGGCCACCGCCGTGCTGCCGATGCCTTCGCGCTGCGCTGTCGCGATCAGTTGCGCGCGCAGGTCGCGCTTGAACGACTCGGTCGGGTGGCCGTTGAGGCGCATCGCCTTGAGCCGCTGGCCGGTGGCCACCAGTTCGACCAGCTCGGAGTCGAGTTTGGAATGGGCGTGATGGCGGCGCGCACCGCTCGCCTCGTCCATGAGTTGGGCGAAGCGCTCGGCGCGCGCACGATCGAACAGAGACGCGTTCACTGCGAGCACCCCCCTTGTGACGTCGAGAAACCCGCTCGCACTCGGATAAACGTCAATTGGGCACGTGGAGTTACGCATGTAGGGCAGGTCACGGTTGGAAGCCCTCCGGCAGGAGCCGGGCGAGCGCGCGCACCGCGCGGTATTGCAGGGCCTTGATCGCGCCCTCGTTCTTGCCCATGGCCTGCGCGGTTTCGGCTACCGAGAAGCCCTGAAGGAAGCGCAGGACGATGCACTCCTGCTGCTCCGGGTTGAGTTGTTTGACTGCTGTCAACAACGCGACATTCGTGATGTGGTCGACGACCGCGGACTCCGGGCTTCCCTCCGGGCCCCGGTCTTCACGGTCGGCATCGAGCACGTCGCCGGTCGTGACCTCCAACCGGTACCGGCCGGATTTGAAATGATCGGCGACCAGGTTGCGCGCGATGGTGACCAGCCACGCTCCCAGGTCGCGTCCTTGCCAGGTGAAGCTGCTTATTCGTTTGAGCGCGCGCAGGAACGTGTCCGAGGTCAGGTCCTCGGCCAGGGGGCGGTTGCCCACGCGGAAGTAGATGAAGCGGAACACCGTGTCGACGTAGCGGTCGTAGATGAGCCCGAACGCCTCGGTGTCGCCCTGCTGCGCCCGCTCGACCAGGGTCCACACCTCGTGCGCGGCGTCGCTCGGGTCCGGCCGGTCCGGAAAGCCGGTGGGTCCGCCGGGCGCGCCGGGCGCGGTCTTCTCCGGTGCCTCGATGACCGGAAGCACCGTGGTTTCGGCCGCGGCGAGCTCGGGGGCGATCTGCGTCGGCATCGCGGGCCGGTTGATCCGCCCGCCGACGGGTTTGGTGCCGGGTGGTGGCAGGTGGCGTGTGGCGGCGTCGTTGTGCGGCCGGGTCCGGGGGCGGGTCGCCGCCGCGGGCAACCTCAGCTCGTTGAGCATCGCGCGAAGGGCATCCCATCCGCCCGGCACCGCCAGTTCGCCATAGAAGACTGAGCCTGTGCTCATCCAGCCACCTCCACGTGCCTCACTGTCCCGGCGATATCCACCATAAGCTGACAAAGCCCCCTGAGATAGCTGCTTGGAACACTTTAGGATGGGGAAGTACATCTCGTGGCAAAACAGACGTTGTCCCTTGGATCGTAGGGCCAACCTCCCGCTAAGTGTGTTGGCCTGCGGCTTCGGGGTGTCGCACAAGCTGTGCGGGTCAGCTCACTGCGCGTGCGAATATTGGCCGGGCGCTCACCCACCCGGGTGATGCTTAGACTCGGCCGGTGAACCTTGCCACCCTGCTGCGGGAACACGCGACCCGCACGCCTGACGCGGTCGCGCTGCTGTCCAGGCAAAGCTCCTGGACGTGGGCCGACCTGGACGCACTGGTCGATCGTGCCGCCGGTGCCCTGCTGGCGTCGGGCGTCACCAAGGTCGCCATCGCCCTGCCCAACACGATCGACTTCGTCGTCGCGCTGCTCGGCGCGTTCCGGGCCGGTGTGATCGCCGTGCCGGTCAACCCGGGCTTCACGGAGCGCGAGCTGCGCCACGTCCTGGACGACTCGGGCGCCACGCTGCTGGAGTCCTACGACTTCTCCGGCGCGCCCGTGCCCGCGGAGTTTCCCGAGGTCGCCGACGAGCAACTGGCCGTGCTGCTGTACACCTCCGGCACCGAGGGCGCGCCCAAGGGCGCGATGCTCACCCATCGGGCGTTGATCGCCAATCACCGGCAGCTCGCGCGGATCGAGCCGCCGATCATGTCGGCCAACGACGTCGTGCTGCTGGTCCTGCCGCTGTTTCATGCGTACGGGCTGAACTCGGGCCTGGGCGCCGTGCTGTGGCACGGAGCGTGCGGTGTGCTTGAGCCCGAGTTCGACCCCGTGGGCACGGCCGGTTTGATCGCCCTGCACAAGGTGACCGTGGCGGTTGGCGTGCCGCCCATGTACCTGGCCTGGTCCGAGCTGCCCAACGCGCGCGAGCTGCTGGCCTCGCTGCGGCTGGCAGTGTGCGGTGCCGCCGCCCTGTCGGCCGCCGACAGCACGCGCTTCACCGAGGTCACTGGGATCGCTGTTCACATCGGATACGGCCTTACCGAGACCGCGCCCGTGGTGAGCTCGACCCTCGCGAGCAAGACCATCAAACCGGGCTCGATCGGCCGGCCCATCCCGGGCGTGGAGGTCAAGCTGCTGGGCGAGGAGGACGACCCTGGCGAGATCGTGGTGCGTGGCGACAACCTGTTCAACGGGTACTGGCCCGACGGGCGCGGCGGCCCCGGCGCCGACGGCTGGTGGGCCACCGGCGACATCGCGTACGCGGACTCCGGCGGCGACCTGTTCATCGTGGATCGGATCGGCGAGCTGATTATCGTCAATGGTTTCAATGTGTACCCGGCCGAGGTCGAGCAGGTGCTGGCCGCCCACCCGGGCGTGGCCGAGGCGGCGGCGATCGGTGTGCCGCATCCGTCCAGCGGGCACGCCGTCCACGCATACGTGGTCGGGACCGCGCCGGTCGAGGAGCTCATGGCGCACTGCGCGGCCAACCTGGCCCGGTTCAAATGCCCGCAGACCATCGAGATCGTGGACGAGCTGCCCCACTCGGCCACGGGCAAGGTGCGCAAGAGGTTGCTCCGCGATGACTGAACCACGGATCACGCTCTACACCCGGCCGGGATGCCACCTGTGCGAGGACGCGGTCGCGATCCTGCACGAGATCGGAGAGCCGTTCACCGAGGTGGACATCACGACATCGACCGAGCTTGAGATCGAGTACGGCGACCGGATCCCGGTCATCCTGCTCGACGGCAAGGAGCACGGCTATTGGCGGGTGGAAAAAGATCGGCTGCTTCGCGATCTCGCTCGCTAGAGTGGCCGGCATGCACCTGGTCTGGGACTGGAACGGGACTCTCCTCGACGACATCCACCTCGTCGTGACCGCCACCAACGCGGCCTTCGCCACCATCGGCGGCCCGGTTGTCACGGTTGACGAGCACCGGCGCGGCTTTTGCCGGCCGGTGAGCGATTACTACTCGCGGGTGCTCGGGCGCGACCTGACCGCGGCCGAGTTCGCCCGGCTCGATGACGTGTTCCACGAGTGCTATCGGGGTGCGCTGGCCGATGTGGCGCTCGCGGCCGACGCGCGCGAGGCGATGGCCATGTGGGCCGGCACGCAGTCGCTGCTGTCGATGTGGTTCCACCACGAGCTGGTGCCGACGGTCGCCCGGTTCGGTCTGTCGTTCGCGCGTGTCGACGGGCTGCGCGAGGCGCTGGGCGGCGGGTTCAAGGCCGCGCATCTCAAAACGCACCTGCTGGAGTTGTCTCTGGAAGGGCCCGACGTGGTGCTCATCGGTGACTCGGTGGACGACGCCGACGCGGCGGAGGCGGTCGGCGCGCGCTGCGTGCTCTACGACGGCGGGTTCACCCATCCGGATAATCTGCGCGCCCGCGGTGTGCCCGTGGCCTCGTCTCTGGTGGAGGCCGTCGCGATCGCCGCGGGCTGACGGTGTGTCGCATCCTATTTGTGGCTTTTGCGGGGCTGATACTTCTGGCGTGGCTCGGCGAGAAACGGGGGCGCGTCTGCCGCGGGGGTGTTTCTCGCTGGGTCGCGCAAACGGGGATGGGGCCGAAGGTCTGAGGGGCGGGAAGAGCACAGCACGGCGTCGCCTGAACGGTGTTTTCAGTCGTCGCGCAAAAGCAGCATGACGCATGTTCAAGATCGCGATTTGTGCACGCGTTCACAAGCGCTTACTCTGGTACCCGCTCCGTTAGCACAGCGTTTAGCGCTGGTGGCAGCGGGGTGCCCTAATTGCTCGCCAGGTCGGCACGGAGACAGATGAGTCAGCAGCGCACCGGAGAAGCGTCCGGACCGAACGGCAGCGCTGCCGTGGTCGGTTTCTCCCGGACTGTCCCGGATTTCCCGGACCTGCCGGAGGCCACGGTTGCCCGGCTACCGGAATATTTGCGTGCCCTTCATCACCTTGCCGATACTGGACACGACACCGTCTCGAGCGAAGGGCTGGCTCACGCGGCAGGTGTCAACTCGGCAAAGCTTCGCAAAGACCTGTCGCACCTAGGCTCCTATGGCACACGGGGGGTGGGCTATGACATTGCCCCCTTGATCGCGCAGATCGAATACATCCTCGGTCTGACGTCCCGCCGTGCCGTCGCACTCGTCGGCGTGGGCAATCTCGGCCACGCCCTCGCCGGATACGCCGGCTTCTCCACCCGGGGGTTCCGCATCGCCGCGCTGTTCGACGCCGACCCGCAGCGGGTGGGCGAGCGCGTCAACGGACTGGTGATCCGTCATGTCGCCGAGATACCGGCGGTGGTCGCCGCCGAGTCGATCTCGATCGCGGTCCTGGCCACCCCCGCCTCGGCCGCGCAGGCCGTCGCCGACCAGCTCATCGCGGCCGGTGTCACGAGCATCCTGAACTTCGCACCGTGCGTGCTTTCTGTGCCAGATCGAGTGGACGTTCGTAAGGTCGATCTCGCCGTGGAACTGCAGATCCTCTCGTTCCACGAGCACCGGAAGTCCGCTCGGGTCAATGGGGAGGTGCGCACGTGAACCTGATCGTCGTCGGCGCTTCGCATCGCAGCGCGTCGATCACACTGCTGGAGCGCCTGTCGCGGGTGGGCGGGCCGAGGCCGTTCATCGGCGAGCATGTCGCCGAAGCGGTGTTGCTCTCGACGTGCAACCGCACAGACATCTATGCCGTGGTGCCGGCGTTCCACGCGGGCCTGCAGCAGATCGGGGAGGTGCTCGCCCGGGAGACCGGCGTGAGCTATGAGGAGCTTTCTCCCTCCGTCTATGTGCACCACGGCGTCAACGCCGTGCGGCATGCGTTCCGGGTCGCGGCCGGGCTGGAGTCCATGGTGGTCGGCGAGCCGCAGATCCTGGGCCAGCTGCGCGACGCCTACCAGAACGCGACCGACGCCGACACCGTCGGCCGGGTGCTGCACGAGCTCATGCAGCAGGCGCTGCGCGTGGGCAAGCGGGCGCACGCCGAGACAGACATCGATCGGGCCCCGCGCAGTGTGGTGAGCGCCGCCCTCGCGCTCGCCCCGTCCGTGCGCCGATGGGCCGTTGTCGGCGCCGGCGCGATGGGCTCGCTGGCCCGTGCGCACCTGGCCGAGATGGGCGCCGCCGAAATCGCGGTGGTCCGCCGGGCCAACACGCACGAGTTGCCGCGCCTGCTGTCCGAAGTGGACGGTGTGGTGTGCGCGACCGCCTCGGTCGATCCGGTGATCACCAAGAGCATGGTCACCAAGCCGTTGGTGATCGTGGATCTGGCCATGCCGCGCGACGTGGAGCCGGATGTCAGGGATCTGCCGGGCGTGACACTGATCGATCTGGAGACGCTGGGCGCGAGCATCGCCCCGGCGTACAGCGCCGAGGTGCACGAGGTCGAGCGGATCGTCGAAGACGAGGTCCAGGCCTACGCCGGCTGGCTGCGTGGCGCCGAGGCCGCGCCGACCGTGGCCGCGCTGCGTGCGCGGGCCGAGGAGCTGGTCTCCACCGAGCTGCGCCGCCTGACCTCGCGCCGGCCGGACCTGACCGACGCGCAGCGGGCCGACGTCGCCCACACGGTCCACCGCATCGTGCAGAGGCTGCTGCACCAGCCGACCGTGCGCGTGCGGCAGCTGGCCGCCGAGCCGGGCGGCGAGGCATACACGCGCCTGGTGCGGGAACTGTTCGAATTGGACACCAACGTCACCAGCGTGTCTGACGTCCCGGAGGTCGCGGAATGACATTGAGGCTGGGGACACGGGGGAGTGCGCTTGCGCTCGCCCAGTCGCGACACGTGGCCGAGCGGGTGACCGCCCTGACCGGCGAGCGCGTCGAGCTGGTCGAGATCGTCACCGCGGGGGACCGCTCCGACCAGCCCGTGCAGCAGCTCGGCGTGGGCGTGTTCGTTTCGGCGCTGCGCGACGCGCTGGCCGCCAAGGAGATCGACTTCGCGGTCCACTCCTACAAGGACCTGCCCACGGCGGGCGTTGGCGGGCTCGTCATCGCGGCCGTGCCGCCGCGCGAAGACCCGCGCGACGCGTTGGTGGCCCGCGACGGGCTGACCCTGACCGAGCTGCCCGACGGCGCGACCGTCGGCACCGGCGCCCTGCGGCGCGTGGCCCAGCTCGCGGCGCTGGGGCTCCCACTGCGTACCGTCCCGATCAGAGGCAACGTCGACACCCGGTTGCGCAAGGTCGCTCAGGGAGAACTCGACGCCGTCGTCCTTGCCCGCGCCGGACTGGTGCGCCTCGGGCGCGCCGATGAAGTCACCGAGATCCTCGACCCGATGCTGATGCTGCCCGCACCCGCGCAGGGCGCACTCGCGGTCGAGAGCCGAGAAGACCTCGCCGAGCTGCTGCGGCCGCTCGACGACAGGGCGACCCGTGCGGCCGTGACCGCCGAACGGGCGCTGCTGGCCGCCTTGGAGGCCGGGTGCAGTGCGCCCGTTGCCGCTCTGGCCGAAGTTACCGAAGACGATGAGATCTATCTGCGCGGTGCGGTGATCAGCGTCGATGGGGGTTACGCCCTGAAGCTGTCGCGCACCGGGACGCTCGCCGAAGCCGAGCAGGTGGGCCGGTTGCTGGCCAACGACCTGCTTGAGGACGGTGCTGACCATGTATTGGGAGTTCAGCATGACCCGCGCACGTAAGCCCGCCGGCCACATCGCGTTCGTCGGGGCCGGTCCCGGCGATCCCGGCCTGATGACTCGCCGCGCCCATGACGCGCTGCTCGAGGCCGATCACGTGGTTTTTGATCGAGCGGTACCGTCCGGCCTGCTCGATTCCGTGCGGTCCATGGTGGCCGAGGCCACCGAGTTCTCCCCGGCCGAGGGTGACCCCGGTGACGTGGCGAAGGTGCTGCTCACCGAGGCGCGCTCCGGGCGCAACGCGGTCCGCCTGATCGCGGGCGACCCGTTCGCCCACGACGCGGTGCTCAAGGAGGTGCAGGCGATAGCCCGCACCAACGTGCACTTCTCGGTGGTGCCGGGCATCGACACGGCCGCGGGCGTGGCGACCTACGCGGGTGTGGGCACGCGCATGTCGGTCGATATGGACGATGTGACCACGGTGGACTTCGACGGCCTGGCGGCCGCGCTCAAGCACGGCTCGGTCTCGCTCGCGGTCGACGCGGGCGATCTGGCGGCCGTCCGGGACGGACTGCTCGCGGCCGGGGCCGACGGCACCACACCGGTGGCGATCACCGGGGACGGCACGGGTGAGACGCAATACACCACGGTGTCCACTGTGGACAGTTTCGTGGCGGCCGCGCTCGGCTTCACCGGCCGGGTGGTGGTGATCGTTGGCGAGGGCGTGCACCAGGTGGACAAGCTCGGCTGGTGGGAGCGGCGGCCACTGTATGGATGGCGTGTGCTGGTGCCGCGGACCAAGGAACAGGCCGGAGCGATGAGCGCGCGCCTTCGGGCCTACGGCGCGATCCCGTGCGAGGTGCCGACCATCGCGGTCGAGCCGCCGCGCACCCCGGCGCAGATGGAGCGGGCGATCAAGGGTCTGGTGGACGGGCGCTACGCGTGGGTCATCTTCACCAGTGCCAACGCCGTGCGCGCGGTGTGGGAGAAGTTCGCCGAGCACGGCCTCGACGCGCGGCACTTCGGCGGCGTGAAGATCGCGTGCATCGGTGAGGCGACGGCCGACGCGGTGCGCGCCTTCGGCATCCAGCCGGAGCTGATCCCGGCGGGCGACCAGTCGAGCGAGGGCCTGCTCGCGGAGTTCGCCCCGTACGACGAGATCTTCGACCCGGTGGGCCGGGTGCTGCTGCCGCGCGCCGACATCGCGACCGAGACGCTGGCCGCCGGGCTCACCGAGCGCGGCTGGGAGGTCGACGACGTGACGGCCTACCGCACCGTGCGGGCGGCCCCGCCACCCGAGGAGATCCGCAACGCCATCAAGTCGGGCGGGTTTGACGCCGTGCTGTTCACGTCGTCATCGACGGTGCGCAATTTGGTGGGTATCGCCGGAAAGCCGCACCAGCGTACCGTGGTGTCCGTGATCGGGCCCAAGACGGCCGAAACGGCGGTCGAGTTCGGCCTGCGCGTGGACGTGCAACCCGAGCACGCCTCGGTGCCCGACCTGGTCGAGGCGCTCGCCGAATACGCGGTCGAGCTGCGCGAGCGCTTGGCGGCCATGCCCGCCAAGCAGCGGCGCGGGTCGAAGGTCCAGGGCCCGACGGCACTTCGGTTCCGTTAGTTCGTTAGGAGGCTGTGCCATGCCCTTTCCGACTGAACGGCCGCGCCGGCTGCGCGCGACAAAAGCGTTGCGGCGCTTGGTGAGTCAGACCCGGGTGCACCCGTCCGAGCTGGTGCTGCCGATGTTTGTCAAGGAGGGCCTGACCGAGCCCCGGCCGGTGGCGTCAATGCCCGGCGTCGTGCAGCACACGCGCGAGTCGCTGCGCAAGGCGGCGGTGGAGGCGGTGGAGGCGGGAGTTGGCGGGATCATGCTGTTCGGCGTGCCCGCAAACCGGGATCCGCAAGGATCGGCGGGCATCGACCCCAACGGCATCCTCAACGTGGCCATCCGCGATGTCGTGTCGGAGGTCGGCGACGCGACCGTGGTCATGAGCGATCTGTGTCTGGACGAGTTCACCTCGCACGGGCACTGCGGCGTGCTCGACGCCGACGGCGGGGTCGACAACGACGCGACGCTGGACGCTTACGCGCAGATGGCGTTGGCGCAGGCCCATGCCGGCGCGCACCTGCTCGGGCTGTCCGGCATGATGGACGGCCAGGTCGGGCATGTGCGGTCCGCATTGGACCGTGCGGGGTTCACGCAGACATCCATCCTCGCCTATGCCGTGAAGTATGCTTCGGCGTTCTTCGGTCCGTTCCGCGACGCCGTGGAGTCCGCGCTGGAGGGCGACCGCCGCACATACCAGCAGGACCCGGCAAATCTGCGTGAGTCGCTGCGCGAGGTGCGGCTCGATGTGGCCGAGGGCGCGGACATCATCTTGGTCAAGCCCGCGCTGCCCTACCTCGACGTCGTGCGGGCGGTGGCCGAGCAGACCGATGTGCCCGTGGCGGCATACCAGGTGAGCGGCGAATACGCGATGGTCGAGGCGGCCGCGGCCAACGGCTGGCTGGACCGCGACCGGGTCATGCTCGAAACGCTGCACTCCATCAAGCGCGCCGGGGCACAGATCATCCTCACCTACTGGGCGGTCGACGCTGCACGGATGTTGCCCTAGCCGGGGAGCACCTGGCCGGTCGGGCCGAACACCTCGCCCGTGTAGTAGGAAGACAGCGTCTCGGACGCGAAGAACACATAGGACGGTGCGATCTCGTCGGGCTGCGCCGGGCGTTTGAACATCGTGTGCGCGCCGAACTCCTTGGCCTTCTCGGCACCCATGGTCGAGGGGATCAGCGGTGTCCACACCGGACCGGGCGCCACACAGTTGACCCGGATGCCCCGTTCGACCTGCTGCTGCGCCAGCGCATAGGTGAACGCGATGATCGCACCCTTGGTCGCGGAGTAATCGACCAGCGACTTGTTGCCGCGAAGCCCGTTGACCGACGCCGTATTGATTATTGAAGAGCCTCTTTGGAGGTACCGGAGGGCAGCCCGCGTGGTCCAGAAGTAGCCGTGGATGTTCGTGGCGAACGTGTCCAGCCACTGCTTGGTTTCCAGCTGCGCCAGGTCCTCCACCGGGTTTTGCATGGCCACGTTGTTGACCAGCACGTCGAGCCCGCCGAGCTCGCCCGCGGTGCGCTGCACGATGTCGGTGCAGCGCTCCTCCTGGCTCAGGTCGCCGGGCAGCAGCAGGCTGCGCCGCCCGGTCTGCTCGACCAGGTCGGCGGTGTGCCGCGCGTCGTCGTGCTCGCTCAGGTAGGCGATGGCCACGTCCGCGCCCTCCTTGGCGAACGCGATCGCCACGGCCCGGCCGATGCCGGAGTCGCCGCCCGTCACGAGGGCCACCTTGCCATCGAGCAGGCCGGAGCCCCGGTAGTCGCGCATCTCGTCGTGCGGCCGCGGGGCCATCTCGTCGGTGTCGCCCGGCGGGCGCTGCTCCTGCTCCGGAAACGGAAGATCGGGCTGCTTCGGATCTGTCATGCCCTGGGCTTTACCCAAGTCTTCAGCTGCAGCAACCTCCGCCGCAGCACGCGCCGCCACCGCCGCTCGCGGGCGCGGTCACCCCGCCGGCCAAGCCGATCGTGGAGAGCAGTTTCACGGTGTCGTCGTGCCCCTGTGGGCAGTCGGCGGGCGCACCGGACTCGCTCATCGGCCGGTCGACCGTGAACGTGTCGCCGCAGGCGCGGCAGCGGAATTCGTACCGAGGCATGAATAAAGGTTAGGAGATGCCCAGCCGGGTTACCAGATCGGCGACGTCGGCCTCGTATTCCAGCCATTGCCGGTCGGGGACGAAGCCGAGCTCCTGATTGACCCGGATCAGTGGCTCGTTGATCGCCGCGTTCCAGGTCTGCACCTGGGTGATGCCGGGCTCGGCGGAGCGCAGCTCGAACAGCATGCGCGCCTTGATGGCCCGCCCCACGCCGTAACCGCGATGGCGCGGCACCACCACGGTGTCGTATTGATCGGCGCGGGTCGGATGTTGCTGCGGCACGACGACCTCGGTCAATCCGGCTACCTCGCCCGAGCTCTCGTGCACCGCGACCACCACGTAGAGCTTGAGCCCCCGCGCGGCCAGGGTATTGATGCTCGCCTGTAACCGTTGCGGCTCATAGGAACTGGGCCGCAGTTCGAGGTCGCCGAGATCGTAGGACTCGCGCACCTCGGCCTTGGCGGCCGCGTACGCCGCATACATGTCCAGCGGCGGGCCGCCCGAGTAGAAGTCGAGCTTGTAGCCCGCGCCCACCCCTGCGGCCAGCTCGCCGAGGGCGAACCAGTCCACCGAGCTCAGGTCGAGCACGCTGCGCACCTCGGTGAACGCGCACGTGAACCCGAACCGATGGTAGAACTCCACCGCGCTGGTCTCGCCCGGCACCTCCACGCCCAGCGCCGTGTAGCCCTGGTCGGCAGCCCGCTTGACGACCTGGCTCAGCAGCTCGCGCCCGACGCCGAGGCGGCGGGCCTTGGGGTGGACCACGATCTCCATCACACCGATGTCCCCGACCAGCAGGACATTGGCCCCGCCCAGCGGCGGGATGCCGCGCCCCGCGTCCCCGGTCGTCTCCTCGGCCAGCCACATGACCTTGCGCTCGCCCGGCATGGTCACCGCCAGATAATCGCGCATCGATCCGTCGTGCCACAGCGGATCATCGGGCAGGTCGATGGCCATAGCCTCATTAAGCAGGGCAACTATGGAGGCGATCTCGGTGGCGGAAGCGGTCAAAGGATCCCACTCGCGCACCTTCACCTGTCCAGCTTGCACAGTTGACGGCCGAAAACTCAATAGCCAGTCCTATCATTGTATGCAAACCATTACGCTGAGTGTTGATCGCTTGTGGTGGGGGTCGCTTAGGGTAGTTTGTTTTTGCTCTGTGTCCCGTAGGTCTGCGCCGCCTCGAACACCTTGTCGATCTGCGGGCCCATGCCGTGGTACGAGTTGATCGCCGTCTTCCAATTCGCGACGACCGATAGGTCCTGGTTGGCCGTGCACAGATGGTAGGCCGCGGCCAGCGCGGCATCGTCGATGTCCTGCGGGTTGGCCAGGCCGTCGCTGTCACCGTCCACTCCGGACGCCCGCCACATCGCCGGGATCAGCTGCATCGGGCCCATCGCGCGGTCCCACACCTGATCGCCGTCGTGCGTGCCGCCGTCGGTGTCGGCCACCTTGGCCCGCCCGCTCGTGCCGTCGAGCGGCGGGCCCATGAGCGTCGGGCGCGGCCAGCCCTGCGCATCGATGGTGCGGCCCTCCACGCGGCCGTGGTCGCTGCCCACCTTGCCGATCGCGGCGAGCGTCGTCCACTGCAACTTGCACGCCGGGCGGGTCTGCGTGACCACGAACTCGGCGTAGGCGTAGGAGGCCAGCACGTTGTGCGGGATGTCCAGCGGCTCGGCGAGCCGCTTGGCCCAGCCGGCGAAGGCGTTCACCCGTTCGGGGCCGGCGGTCGGTGTGGGGCTCGGTGTCGCCGACGGGCTCGGCGTGGTGCTCGGAGTGGTCGATGGCTTGGCCACCACGTCCGGCTGCGGCGCCCGTTCAGATCTGGGCGATGTGCTGGGCGTCACCAAATTTGGCACGACCGTAGCGCCGGCCGTCGTTGCGATCGCCGTCAATCCCGCGATCACAATTCCGGTCAGCAGAACTCGCCTGAGTGTCGTCTCCCCGCTGGCCACGACAACGAGTATTACTCACGAGCGGGAGAGTGCAAGTGCGACCGCTGGCTGAAAGTGCGATATCTGGCCCGCCGCTGTCGTCGTTACGTCAGCTAGGTCGGGCCGTTATAACGATTTGCCTCGTGTGCGGAGGTGCGAAAACATGCTGGAGTTCCTGATATCAGGTGCGGCTTCCAGGGGGGCGGAGGTTATGCGCACGTGACTATGCCATTGCCGCGAGGGCGGGTGACATTTCTGTTCACCGACATCGAGGGCTCCACACGTTTGGCCCAGATGCTCGGCGATGGATATCTGCCTGTCTTGAGCGAGCACCGGCGGCTGTTACGTGCCGCACTGACCCGCTCGGGCGGGGTGGAGCTGTTCACCGAGGGGGACTCGTACTTCTTCGCGTTCGACGACGCATCGGCCGCGGTGATCGCGTGCGCCGACGCCCAGCGTGATCTCGCGGCGCACGAGTGGCCCGATCCGCAGGCCCGGCCGCGGGTGCGGATGGGCCTGCACACCGGTTGGGCCGAGCCGCACGGCCGGGAATATGCGAGCCCCGAGGTGCACCGCGCGGCCCGCGTGGCCGCGGCCGCGCACGGCGGGCAGATCCTGCTGTCCGACGCCACGCTGCAGGCCGCGCCGGGGATCGAGGTGCGTGACCTGGGCCTGCACCGGTTGCGCGGGTTCGACGGCCGCGAGCGGCTCTATCAGCTGATCGCGCAGGGGCTGGAGCACGACTTTCCGCGGCCGCGCACCGAGGGCGACTCCCCGCACAACCTGCCCAACCCCGTGACCTCGTTCATCGGCCGGGCCGCGGAGCGGCACGAGGTCGAGCGGCTGCTGCGGACCAACCGGCTCGTGACCGTCGTGGGCGCGGGTGGGTCGGGCAAGAGCAGGCTTGCCGGCCTGGTGGCGGCCGACCTGGTCACCGACCCGGCGCAACAGTCCTATCCGGACGGTGCGTGGCATCTGAACCTGGCCTCCGTTTCCGACGCGGGGCTGGTCGCGTTCGCGTTGTCCACAGTGCTCGGGCTGCGGCCCGAGCCGGGCCGTCCGATCATGCAGACGCTGGTGGACTACCTGTCCAAGCGGCGCATGCTGATCCTGCTCGACAGCTGCGAGATCCACCTTGAGCCGGTGATGGCGATGGCGCGCGAGCTGCTCGCGGGCG
>NZ_QJUG01000060.1 GCF_003426775.1 Allorhizocola rhizosphaerae
CTTGGCGCCGGGTTCGACGCCGAGTTCGGCGGCCAGCAGCTGCCGGCACTCCTCGAACGCCCGGCGCGCCTCGGCCGGCTGCCCGGCCGCGTGCAGGCCCTCGATGACGTGACACCACAGGTCTTCCGAGAGCGGGTCGCGGCCGAGCGCGTCGCGTGCCAGCGCTACCGCACGCCGGTGGCTGCCGCAGGCGATGTGCAACGGGAGCACATCGTGCAGCAGCTCGGTGCGCCGCTGCTCGATCCGGTTGAGCCAGGCCCGCCACGTCGAGCAGATGGGCAGGTCCTCCAGCGGCTGGCCCTGCCACAGCTCGCAGGCCCGGTCGAGGATTGCCAGCCCGCCGGCGCGGTCGCCCGAGCCGACCAGGTGCCGTCCTTCGGCGGAGAGGGATTCAGCGAGCGTGACATCCAGGTTGTCCGGGCTGACCATCATCCGGTACCCACCGGGCAGCGTCACGATCTGTCCCGGCGCGGCGGTCGTTTCCAGACAGTCGCGCAACACGCGCATATAGGTGCGCAGGTTGGCCCCCGCCGACTTGGGCGGCCGCCCCTCCCACAGCGCGTCGGTGAGCACCTCGGTCGAGACGAAGTGGTTCGCGTGGATGAGCAGCGTCGCGATCAACTGGCGCGGCTTCGTCTGCGTGATCATTTCACGGACGGGCGCGCCGTTGATCCGCAGCGGCCCGAGGATCTGAAACGGCGTGTTTTCCGAGCGTGTGGACAACCCTGTCGGTATCGCAGCCATCGAAGCCCTCGTGTGATCGCCGGGCATATCACGCAAGCATGCTTGCCTGGCGACCAATGTACGCCCGATGTGCCACCCCGCGACATCGTTCGTCGATCGATGAATCGACAAGGAGGAGGGGATAGTCGTGTTACATCGCATGTTCGCCACCGCGCTGGCGGTGTCGGCGGGGGCGGTGTTGACGGGGGCATCGCTGGCCAGCGCACCGGCCGGCGCGGCCGAGGAACCCGACCGCCCGCTGTTTCAGATGCCGTTCCCGTGCCACGAGGTCCGGCAGGGCGCGACATACGCGGGTCACGGCGGCGCGGGCAATCACTACCCGATCGACTTCAACCGCGGCGCCGGCTCCACCGACTTCGGTGATCCCGTGCTTGCCACTGCCGCCGGGACGGTCCAGACGTGGGTGGAGGCCGATGGCGACCGGGTGGTGCAGATCCGCCACAACGCGGTCTGGACCTCGGACGTACGTCACCTGTCCCGGGCCACCGTGTCCGACGGCCAGCGGGTGCAGCAGGGCGACAAGATCGGCGAAGTGGGCCGATCCGGCACGAGCTCGCCGCACCTGCACTATGCCCAGAAACGCAACGGCGTCGCCGTACACCTCTTCTTCGACGGCGAACCGCTCGACCCCGGATACTCGTTCGTCTACAACGGACCGGACTACAGGAGCCAGAACTGTCCCGACAACGCGCCCTCGGACCTTTCGGTTTCGGGTGTCGCCGACCCGGATGGGACGTTGACCGTGTTCGCCCGGCGTGGTGGGCATCTGGAGACCAATAACAAGACGCCGGACGGCCAGTGGGGCGGCTGGGTGGCTCGCGGCGGCGACCTGGCCTCCGGGCCGGACGCCACGGTCAGCGCGGCCGGCTACTACCACGTCGTCGCGCGTGGCGACAACGGCAACGTGATGTACAAGCGGCAGAACGCGAACGGCTGGGGTGACTGGAACACCGGCTTCTCCGACTTCAACACCCCGTTCGCCCCCGCGATCGTCAAGGTGGACAACGACACACTGATGGCCTTCGCCGTGCGCGCCAGCGACAAAGCGTTGATGAAACGCCGGTTCGAGGCCGGCTCCGACGGCGGCTGGGAAAACTGGACCGTCCTGGGCAGCGAGAAAGGCTTCACGTCCGGGCCCGACGCAGCCGTCCGCGACAACGGGGTCATCGACGTCGTGATCCGCGGCGCCGGCGGATCGGTCCGGCACGCGGCCCGCGGCACCGACGGCTCGTGGAACGACTTCCACGCCATCGGCGAGTTCAAAAGCGCCGTCGGCGCGGCACCCGCGGTCGCCGCACGCGGCAACGTCGTCGACGTGATGGCCCGCGGCGAGCAGGGCTCCCTGTGGCGCACCATCCGCACCGACAGCGGCTGGTCCGACTGGAACCTCACCCCGCTCGGCAAGTTCAACCAGGGACCCGATCTGGTCACCGACAGCCGCGGCGGCGCACTGCTCATGCTCGGCCGCGACACCGACGGGCGCATCGTGCGCGCCGGCTGGAACCCCGGCGACGGCTGGGGCGACACCCTCGCCATCCCCAACTGAACCCACAGAGGTGAGTCATGAAACACAGAATCCGTTTGGGCGCGGCCATCATCGCGGCGCTGACCGCCGGTGCCCTCATCGGCCCCGCACCCGCCAACGCCTGGGCACAGCTCAACAACGACCCGGACTTCATCCAGGTCTACGTCAACAACATCGAGAACCTCGAAGAGGTCGACGCGGTGGAATGCCCCGGCGACTGGGAAGACCTCATCTACTACATGAAGACCTACGAGACCAGCCCGGACCTGTTCATCGTGCAACAGCTGGCCGGGCCGGGCGAGCTCAACAGGTTGCTGGACAGGATGAACACCCTGCTGGCTGGGGAATTCGACGGCATCCTGGCCAAGCCCGACCCGGAGCAGATGGCCTCGCCGTGCCGCGGGGAGAAGGACCACCAGACCAACGCCATCATCTGGCGGGTCGGCCGGTTCAACCTGGTCGCCGGGTCGAAGATCACCTGGCAGTCGTTCGCCAAGAACGGCAACCCCGAATGCGGCCTCAATCACCAGGACCGCACCATCAACATGGCCGCGCGCTTCTACGACAAAATCGCCGACAAGCACATCTCCGTCGGCAGCATCCATTGGCCCACCGGCAACAGCGAAGGTCCGGCCTGCGCGCCGCAAAACGCCGCCAAGGCCGTGGAGAAGGTCGAAAGCATCAACGGCGCCCTGCACATCTGGGGCGGCGACGCCAACGTTCCCGACCAGTCCAGCGGAGAATGGCGAGGCTGGTACTCGGCCACAAACGGCCAACTCGGCGGCCGGCACAACTACCGCGACGTCGCCTACGCCGACTGCGCGGAGAGGCACGACACGGGCCCCGGGGTACGCACGTGCCTGCGCGATACACATTGGACCATCGGCGGCGACTCCCGCATCGACTTCCTGTTCGCCCGCAAAGGCGGCGGAGGCATGCCCTTCGTGGGCGCCGAGCACACCGTCACGTTCGCCGAGGGCGACCAGGCCGACATCCAGGTGACCGGCACCGACCGGCAGGACCGCAGCTATTCCGACCACCGCGCGATCCGCGCCCGAGTGCACTACTAATCCCACGCACAGCCGCCGGGCCGGGGGCACACACCCCCGGCTCACGGCGCGCGGCCCTGCTCTTCTTCTCCACCCCGACCGTGACCGGAACCTTTCCAACCTCGCGCAAGTTCTACGACCGCAACGAACTGAAGGCAAATGTCACACCCAAGCCATCCTCGCCCTGGCCCCCGTCGTGTGGACGTCCTGTGGGCAATGAACCGCGACGGCCGTCTACAAAGCCAAATAGAGACTTCGCTCTAACGCGTTCGGTGGAGCACGTGGGCCGGCGGTTGCTGACTCGACCAACTGATGTAACCTATAAGTTACTTGATGGGCAGTGAAGGTTACATGGGAGGTATCATGGGAGTCTCTCGTCTCTATGACGGCGCCCTTTTCGCGTGGGGCGCGGCCGCGGCGTCGGCCCTCGCCGCTAAAGGAATCCACGATGTCCGGGCGACCGACGGCTGGCCGCGAGGGCTGGAGTTGGCCTATGCCGCGGCGGTGGTCGTTGCGGTGGTTTCGGTCGTGTTGGCCGGCGTGCTGAAGCTGCGGTTGCGCGCCAGGGGAACGGTATTGGCCGACGAAGGGACCGCGGACACGCACCGGCGCTCGATGGCGGCGGCGACCTATGGCGCCTTGACCGTGCAGCTGCCGTTTTTCTTCGGCGTGCAGGTCAGCTCGATCGCGCAGGCGCAGTTCACCGTGGCGGGTGCGTTGCTGTGTTACGGCGCGGCCCGGCTGTGGCTCGGCCGGGAGCATTGATGGACCATCCGTTGCGCAACCGGATCAAGCTGGAACGCGCTCGGCACAACCTGACGCAGGAACAGCTCGCCGTCCTGGTCGGTGTGACCCGTAAGACGATCAACACTGTCGAAATCGGACGGTTCGTCCCGTCGACGATCCTGGCCCTCAAACTGGCCAAGGTGCTGCACACCACGGTCGAGGAACTCTTCTATCTCGAGGAGCAATAGTGGGTACCCCCCTCATGGTCTTGGTTTTACTGGCGAGCATGGTGAACGTGCCCACGGGCAAAGCGCCCGAACTGGCCTGGACCTCATGCCCGGCCGACGTCAGCAGCCACCCCCGTCAGCGATGCGCCAATGTGCGGGTGCCGCTGGACTACCGTGACCCGGGCGGGCGTCAGATCACCGTGATGATATCGAGGATCACTGCCGCGGACCCGAAGCGGCGGCTTGGCACGCTGGTGCTGAGTCCGGGTGGACCGGGCCTGGGTGGGTTGGCCGAACCAAGCAAGCTGTACGCAGCCGGGCAGCCGCCGCAGCTGCGCGACCGTTATGACCTGGTCGGTTTCGACCCCAGAGGAGTGCGGCACAGCAGCCCGGTCAGCTGCGGTCTGCCGGTACAGGACCGCGGCACCCGATACCCGATGCCCGACGGTGGTATCGACCACAGCATCGCCTACGCCCAAGCCGCGGCGGCTGCATGCCTGCGACACGGCGGCGACCTGTCGCGCCACATCACCACCGCGAACACCGCACGCGACCTCGACCGGATCCGCACCGCCCTGGGCCAGCGCCGTATCTCCTTCGTCGGGCTGTCTTACGGCACCTATCTCGGTGCCGTGTACGCCAGCCTCTATCCACATCGGACCGGCAGGTTCGTGCTTGACAGCGCCATCGATCCCAACCAGGTGTGGTATCGGTTCATCCGGCTCGGGGCGCCGGGCCTGGCGATGCGGTTGCCGGATCTGGCCACCTGGGTAGCGGCCCGGGACAGCATTTACCGTCTGGGCGCCACCGATAGCGAGGTGCGGCAGCGTTACCAAGACCTGACCGCTGCCCTGGACAACGAGCCGCTGGTCTACCCAGGGCTGATCGTCGACGGCAACTGGCTACGCGACTTCACCCGCGACAATCTCGAACAGCCCGACGATTCAAGTTTTGAGCTGGTGGCCGCGGTATGGAGCGAACTGGCCGGCGGCGTGGCGACCGCCCGGTCCGCCCCGCTGCAAAACGCGCTGTCCATAACCGACAATCGGCAAACCGTGCAGTGGGCCGTGTTCTGCGGCGACGCGGTCTGGCCACGCGATCCCGAAACGTACCGGCGCGAGGTGAGCATCAGCCGGCGCGCGTTCCCAGATGACGCCGGTCGATCGGCGAACATCACCCCGTGCGCTTTCTGGCCCGAACCAGCCGAGCCACCCGTCATCGTCACCAGCCTCGGGCCGCGCAACGTGCTGATTCTGCAAAACATGCGCGACCCGGCCACGCCGTGGATCGCCGGCCTGGCCATGCGTCAGACCCTCGGCAGCCGGGCCGCCCTGATCACCGCGAACGCCGGCGGCCATGGTGTCATCGGCAACAACGACTGCGCCACCGCCTTGGCGTTGTCATTCTTGGCAGCCGACAATACCAACCTGCCGCAAGACACCACATGCCCCTAAGGCGCGCTCCCACCCGCCTCACCCGTCTGTGCGCAACTTGGCCTGATCGCCCGGGGTCGCCGTCGTCGCATCCGAGAACCGCGAACTGTGGCTGACCGCGCTGGCGGAGGTCCTGGACGACAGCGGCGACCCGCCCACGCATCAAGTCCGCCCGGCGAGAGGCGGGCCATCCGCCTGCTCTAGGTCACGGATTCAGGTCGGCGGAGGCGGCCGATGTGTCTCGCGGAGCCCAGCACTGCTCGCCAGGCCCACGGCGTGCGCGGGCAAACCCCCGACCACCCAGGAAGCGCCGGGCTCCACAACGTCAGCCTCAGCGGTGCATATGGCGGAATCCAAACAGGTGCATGACAGTCGCATGACAACGGCCGAACCGAGCATGGGCAAGGCCTAAGGTGTGCGATGGTCTGCCAGGGCCGTGTGAGGCTGCTGGCGCAGCCCTGTTCCGCCCGGTGTCCTTCCCCCTGTACGCGAGGCGGGCGCCGGTCCTGGCAGGCCCGCCCCCTGCACGAACCGGCCACCGGCGGCTCGGGTCGGCTCTGTGCCGATCTGCACCACGCGCGCCTTCCCTGGTTGGGGAAGATGTTCGGTGTTGGGAAAGGACGTGCCAGGCGAGCACGAGTAGGTGGCGCCGTGAGACGTTCTTGCACACGGCTGTTCCTCGCCGTCGCGAATGCGTTTTACTGACGATTGCGGCGTGCGGTGACGGTGGTCAGGGTCCCGGTGACCCCGGCGAACCGAAGCGGGGCGGCACGCTACGGCTGGTGGGTCAGGGCAGGGTCGACCATCTGGACACAGCCGCGGCCTACTACACGGCCACATAGGCTTTGGAGCGGGCGTTAGCCCGGCAGTTGGTCACCCACCCGGCAGACACCGACCCACAGCGGTCACCGAACTGGTCGCCGACGCCGCGACACAGGTGCCGAGCAAGGACAACGGCGGCATCGGCGCCGACGGCAAGAACTACACGTTCACCGTCCACGACGCGGCGGCGAGCCATTGTGCGGTCTGCCGGTAGAACTGCGGGACATCACCGGACGCGGTCGCCCTCATGCTTTACACCGGTGGCGGCACCACCGCCCACCCTGCAGCCGAGTTGTCCGGCCGAGCGGATCGGAAAGGATCAGTGGCGGGGCTCGGTAGCCAAGAAGTTTGTAATTCCGTAAATTCGGAGTACCCTGTGACAGGTGGCAAGCAGGGATCTGGCGCGGCAGCTGGCGGAACTGAAGAAAAGGGTGGATCGGTTGGAAGGCCGAGCCGCCCCTGCCGCTGCGCCGACGGCCGATGATCCGCACGTGACCTACTCGGGCACGGGACCGTGGCGCGGCGGTCCCGTCGTGTGGCAGATCATTCGCGGCTGGACCGATGTGCTTGCCGAGACCGGCGACCGATCGGCGACCCTGTTCAGCGCCTTGGCCAGCACCCCCCGTTTGCGCATCGTCCTTGAGTTGATGGACGGCGAGGTGTTGACGACGGCGGATCTGGCCCGCCGCCTAGACCAGCCGTCCACCGGCCAACTGTTTCACCATCTCAAGGAGTTGCTCGCGGCCGGCGTGATCTACCAGCCGGGCCGGGGCGCCTACGCGATCCGCCGGGAGCACGCCGTCCCGCTGCTGGCGATGCTGTGCGCCGCTATTGACATCAGAGAATCCACACTCACGGAGGCCTACGATGACCACCCGCACCGATGAATTGACGGCCAAGATCCGGGCATTCCGCGACAGGCACGGGCTGCCCGGCATCGCTGCCGCCCTGGTGAGCGTGGACGGCATCCGGACATCCACGGCGGGAGTTCGGGTGCGCAGCGGAGAAGAACCGGTCGGCGCCGCCGATCCGTGGCACATCGGGTCATGCGGAAAGTCCATGACGGCGGTGCTGTACGCACGGCTGGTCCAACGTGGCCAAGCACAGTGGCACGGCACGGTTGGAGACCTGCTGGCCGACGTCGACCCGCATCCGGCCTGGCGTGGCGTGACCATGACCGATCTGCTGACCCACTGCGCCGGACTGCCGGGGAATCTGACCCAGCACGCGATGAAGGCGGCCTATTCCGACATGCAGCCCGAGGCCGCCCAGCGTACCCAGGCAGCGGAACGGGCGCTTGCCGAACCGCCTGTGAAGTATGGAAAGTTCCTGTACTCCAATCTCGGCTATATCATCGCGGGCGCGGCGATCGAACGAATCACCGCAGTGTCCTATCAGGAGGCGCTCCGCCGCGAGGTGCTACAGCCACTGGGCATGGACAGCGCCGGTTTCGGGGCGCCGACCGGCGACGTGCCGTGGGGCCACCGCCCGCGTTGGCTTGTCTACGGCAGCGGCGAGGCGGTCGACCCGCACATCATGAGCCTGCCGCACCCCGCGGATAATCCGCCGGTGATGACACCGGCCGGCCGGCTTCACCTGTCGCTTGACGACTGGGCGCGATTCATCCGCCTCTTCATGCGCGACGGCGGCGGCATGCTCACCGACGATTCGCTGCAGCGCATCACCACACCGCCGACCG
This sequence comes from Allorhizocola rhizosphaerae, assembly GCF_003426775.1. Lineage (GTDB taxonomy): Bacteria > Actinomycetota > Actinomycetes > Mycobacteriales > Micromonosporaceae > Allorhizocola > Allorhizocola rhizosphaerae. The sequence continues at coordinate 8,226 of NZ_QJUG01000060.1, forward strand.
GCCGCACGTCGTACCAAGGGATGGGGTGGGCTGTCCCGACTCGCGAGGCGTCTCCGGTCGCCCATGTTCAGCAGGGCTCGAACCTGCGCTGGATCGCGACGGCGTTGCTGGATCGCGAGCGTCGCAAGGCAGTCCTCGTCGCCACCAACGACGGCCGCCCGAGCCTGCTCAAGCCGTGCCTGCGGTTGGGCGTTGAACTGCTCGAACCGTTGCTGTGGACGCACCTGTCAAGCCGGTAGCGACATCAATGTGGCGCCGGGGACGATCCTGCCACCGCATCCCGCATCCATACTGCTCTCGCTGAACGCTGACCGCACGGCTGCCGCCGACCCGTTGCCATAGTCAGGAGTCGGACCGTCTGTCATGCGCACGATCGATACCTGTGGCCCCGAGCGCCGCCGCTGCGGCGATACCGGATGGTCCTCTGGTAGCGTCGGCCGCCATGAGCTTGGCGTCTGCTGTCATGCCGGTGTACCGGTGGGCGACCCGGCCCGTGGGCACGGTCCGCGCCGTGACGACGCGGCAACCGCACGTCGTGCTGACGTTCGACGACGGTCCCGACCCGGTCGAGACGCCCAAGGTGCTGGACGCGCTGGAGCGTTTCGGCGCCACCGCGACCTTCTTCGTGCTGATGACGAGGGTGCGGCGCTATCCGGAGCTGACCCGGGCGATCCTCGACGCGGGCCATGAGATCGGCCTGCACGGACTCGACCACACCCGTTTGACCAAGCTCACACCGCAGGAGGCCGGCGGCCGCACAGCCGAGGGGAAGGCGCGGCTGGAGCAGTTCGTCCAGCGGGAAGTGCGCTGGTTCCGGGCGCCCTATGGGGCGATGCTGCCGCGCCATTGGCTGGCTGTGAAACGCACCGGCCTCACCCCGGTGGGCTGGGGCCCCACGCCCGCGGACTGGCGCGAGCTTCCCGAGGACCAGCTTGCCGCCGACGGCATGCGGGGCTGCGGGCGGGGCTCGATCATGCTGGTCCACGATGCGATGGCCGACGAGCGGGACGGGGTACCGGATGATCCACCACCGCCGCACATCGACCGTGGCAAGTTAGCTGATCTGCTGCTCGCCGGTATCGCAGAGCGGGGCTGGACGAGCAGATCGCTCGGCGAGGCGCTGACCGGCGGCCGGGCCCGCAAGTGGGGCTGGTTCTACCGCTGAGGGAGCTGTGACGCGGCTGCGGCCCACCGTCGCACGGTGCGGCGGCTGAGCAGATATCGGCCCGGCCCGGCCAGCAGCCCACGAAACTCCAGTTGAGACAGCTCGCGCGGGTAGGCGCCCGCGGTCACCGCCTCGCGCCGCTTGCCCGTGAACTTGCGGACCAGCAGCGCGGCCGCGCGCAAGGCGAACCCGGTCAGGCCGAGCAGGTGGCGCCGGTCCGACCACACCAGCCCGGTCAGCATCGCTGTGTAGCCGCACCCGTAGCCGAACATGGTGCGCTTGAGCACCTCGTAGTCGCTGATGTGTGTGTGCAGGATGAACACGCGCGGGTCGAACGCCATGGTGTGCCCGGCGAACAGGAGCCGGACGAGCACATCCGGATCTTCACCCGCCAATGAGGGGGTACCCAGCCCGAGCGCCGGCTCGAACCCGCCCAGCGAACGCAGCACGGCGGTGCGGAACGACATGTTCGGGCCGTCGCCGAAATGGCCGGCCTGATAGAGCGAAAGCACCCGCCCTTCGGATGTTGCCACGCGGAACGTGCGCGGCAGACGGCGGAACGTGATGCGGGTGAAGGCGTTACCGGCGACGCCGTCGGAGCGCTCGAACCAGATCTGTGACGGCGTCTCCAACTGGCGCGGCAGCAGCGGCCCGGTGACGCAGGCGACGTCCGGGTCTTCGGCGAAGCTTCGCGCGATCGCCGCCAGCCACCCCGGTGTGACCTCGACGTCGTCGTCGGTGAAGGTGACGATGTCGCCACGGGCGGCCTGGAGTCCGCGGTTGCACGCTGAGGATCTCCCTCGCACCGCTTCGCTCACGACCCGTACCGGAGCAAAAGAGGTCAATCGCTCCACGATGCGCGCGTGGTCCTCGGCGGGCCGGTTGTCCACCACGATGATCTCGAAGCGTGGGTAATCCTGTTTGAGCAGCGACTCGACGCAGCCGAGGAGCAGATCGGCGCGTTCGAACACCGAGGGGACGACCACGCTGATCAACGGCGGCTCGCCCGGCAGCGTTGCGGCGGGCACCGACCGGCGATTCCCCACCAGTTCGTCGATGCGCTGGCGCAGATCAGCCTCGCCGATGCCGCATGGCACGTTGAGCCGGGCTACAGGTACCCCGCCGTCGAGCAGGATCAGCAGGGCGCGGTCGTAGCGGCCGCCCAGCGAGTCCACCGGCGGCAGCGGCCCGCCGAGCTCGACGAGCATCACCCGGATCGGGGCTGGTTGGTCTGGTGTCGGGTTCATCGGGGGTGGGATTCCCTCCTGCTGCGGCGGCGAAAGGTTCCTATCACGGTCTGCGGTCGTCCCAAGCAGGGCACTACAGTGTGCGCAGGCGCGAGCGGCGTAGGTGCGGCGGCTCGCGATGACCGGAAGGGGCAGCAGGGATGAGCGAACCGCGTGCGGCCAGGTTCGCGCGCCGCAGGCGGCGCAGGGACATCATCGTGACAGTCGTCTGCGCAGTGCTGCTCGCGGCCGCCGGTGTCTATCTGATCACACGGCCCGGCCGTGCGCCGGCCCAGGGAATACCTGCACCGCAGACCTCCGGCGGCAACATCGCTGCCCCATCGGTGGTCGCGACGGGCAGCGGCGAGCCCACTGGGCACGTGTCGGGCCTGCCGATGCCGCGCGGGGATCTGCCCGGGTGGAAGCAGACGTTCGCCGACGACTTCACCGGGCCGGTCAAGACCAACTGGGGCATCTACGACGGGCAACCCGACGGCGACCCCGGCGGCTGGTTCGCGCCCCGGCAGGTGAACTCCCAGGGCGGCGAGCTGGTTATTCGCGGCTCCCGGGGCGACACGCCCAACGGCAACATCTACGTCACGGGCGGCATGAGCTCCAAGCTTTCGCAGATCTACGGTCGCTACGAGGTGCGGTTCCGGATGGACCGCGGCCGCGGGATCCAGTTCAACCTCATGCTGTGGCCCACCGACGACAGCTGGCCACCGGAGATCAATTTCGCCGAGGACAACGGCAAGGAGCGCACCGGGTTCGCCGCCAACATGCATTATGGGCCGCCGCATAAGGTCGTGTCGCGTCACCACAACATCGACACGACGCAGTGGCACACGGCCGGTGTGGAGTGGACGCCGGGCAAGCTGACCTACCTGATCGACGGGCAGGTCTGGGCGACCGTCGAATCCTCCCACGTGCCGAAGGTGCCGATGTCCATCGCCATCCAGACTCAGGCGTGGCATTGCGGCACCAGCTGGGCCGGCTGCCCGAACTCCTCCACGCCGCGGGAGGTCAACCTGCACGTCGACTGGGTGGTGGCCTATACACCCGCCTAGCATCACGGTGCCACCTCGGCGGCCGGGACGTAGCGGAAGATCTGCGTGTCCTCGTTGAGGTACCAACTCATCCACCGAGGCGAGGTCTCCAGCAGTGCGCGCAACTTGTCCAGCTTCTCCGGCGCGAAATAGCCGAAATAGCGGGCCGCGTTGGCCTGACTACGGCTGATCACCAGATAAACCGGCACGTCATAGCCGGCGAAATAGCTGTTGATCGCGTCGAGGTCGGCCTGGTTCATCGCCTCGCCCACGACGACCGCACCCTCCGACGCCTCGTCGGGAAGTAGCGTATCGGTGGCGCCCACGGCCCCTAGCACGTCGGTGTAGCGCGCGCTGATCCGGTCGGGAAAGTTGGAGCCCGCCATCACGACCGCGCCGCCGGACGGAATGTTGGCATAAAGGTATTGCGCCGCACGGATTTCCGCCGACGTGAACCTGTTGACCATCAGCTGGCCGTGCTCACCCTGGATCGCGGCGAGCGTGGCTATCGCCAGCATGGGCGCGGCAAGTCCCACCCAGACGCGACGGCTGAGCCGCAACCGCAGCACGCCGGCCGCGATGAGGTACGCGCACCAGGGGCTGGAGAACAGGAACACCCGGAAGATGGCCTCACCGCCGTAGCTGTTGCCCAGCAGCACCGCGAACGGGCCGGCGGCCAGGGCGGCGGGCACGGCGAACGGACCCAGCCGCCTGCGGTTGGCCACCACGACTAGCGTCGCGGTCAGCCACACCGTCAACGCCAGAATCTGTACGACCAGCGTGGAGAAGGTGCGGCCCGCGCTCACAGCGCCCGCCGTGGGCGCGAGCGGCTGGGCGTTGGCGAACAGGTTGAACCCGTCGAACAGGCCCCAGCTTTCGACCAGCCGGTAGCGCGGGATCAGCTGCAGCACGGCGATCACACCCAGCATGGGAACGATCTGCACCGGTTGCACGAGCCGGAACGCGATCAGCACGGTGGCGCTCATCGCGATCAGATATGGCGAGAGCTGGTGTGACACGGTGACCGCCGTGTACACGACATAGAGCATGATCAGGGCGAGCTTGCGGGTGCGCCCGGAGGTGTAGGGCACCTGACCCACTCCCGTCTGCACCCACGCCCACACGCGATTCAGCCAGGCGGTCCGTCCCCGCGGCGGGGTGGGGTCGCGGCGCAGCCAGCGCAGCATCATCAGCACCATGCCGAGGCACAGCGTGAACGCGAACGCTTGCGGCGCAAGGTAATCCTGGGCGACCCAGTTGGTCGCGGTAAACAGGAAGACGGCGACGTAGGGCACCCGCCGCTTGGCGGTCAGCGTGCGGGCGATGGCATAGACCGGAAGGAGGTTCGCCAGGCCGAAGAAGACCGGTGCCCACGACGCGACCCGTAGCACCGACAGTCCAGAAACGACGGTCAGCTGTGCCACCAGCGCGAAGAACGCGGGCCACTGCTGGTAAACGTCGTAAGCGTTGGCCAGGGGACGCCCGATGGCTATGAGATCGATGACGCCAAGGTGTTTGTAGGTCCAGGCGTACTCGGGTTCACGCACCAGGATCGGCACGGTCGCGTGCATCATCAGCACGAGCAGGACGGTATGACCGCACATCACCCAGGCGCGCGGCCGCCGGCGAGCGACCTCGGCGGTGAAGGCGAGCGCGCATACGGCGATCCCCGCGAAGAACGTCGCGGGCATCGCCGAAAGCAGCCCATAGTCGTCGACGGCGTCGATCCGGGCCAGCGGGAGCGAGGATGTCCACAGCAACCAGACAGCGAGCAGGCCGAGTCCGGCCAGGGCGAGTTCGGATTGGCGGCGGCGCAGCCGCGCAGCGGCGGATACGCTCCCCGCCGAGCGCTCGGTCACCTGCGGCAGCATCATGGTGGCGTCCTCGACGCGCGGGATCAGTGCCGTGTCGTCGGCCGCCGCAGGCACGCGTGGCAGGACCGTGGTTTCGTCGGCCGCCGCAGGCACGCGTGGCAGGACCGTGGTTTCGTCGGCTGCCGGAACGCGTGGCAGGATCGTGGTTTCGTCTCCTGCCGGAACGCGCGGCGGGATCGCCGTCTCGTCGGACGCCGCGACGACAGGGATGAGCGCGGTCTGGTCAGAAGTGTCGGGCTCGCCATTGGACACGAGTGCGACTACGGGCGAACCCGTCGCGGATGCCGGCAGCTCCTTGGCCAGCAGGCCGAACGCGCACGAGGCGGCCGACAGCCCGGCCATGATGAGCAGCCCAGCCACCGGCTCCCACCACTGTGCCCAGGTCAACGCGACCGCCGCGACCGCCGACAGCGACATGCTGAGCACGAGCACCACAGCCCATGCCGCGACCGGATCGCCGAGCCGCACATGACACACGCAGGCCGCTCCCGGCGCGACGCAGGCGAAGGCGAGCAGCACCAGAAAGCCGATCCCGCTCGGCGGGGACACGAGCGCCGCCACGGCCGCCAGCCCAGAGGTGATCACCCCCGCCCACGCCACCGTCCGCTGCACGTCGACGAGTGGTTCGCGGTAGCGCAGGCGCTCCCACAAACTCACGACACCGCATCCTCGGCGGTCGCCAGAGACAGCCCGCCTGTGCCGCGCACGCGGGCCGGAGTTTCCGCTTTGGCGATGAGGATGCGGTACCGGATTATGACCGGCCGCAGCAACAGGAGGCCCACCACCGCTTGAGAGAGCAGGAATGCCGCGGCCGCGCCGGTGACACCGAGCACATGCATGCCGGGGATCGCGGCGGACAAGAGCAGCACCGCCGCCACGGCCTTGGTCCACAGGCTGACCGACGACTTGAAGTCCATCAGCTCGGCGGCGTGGAAGAGCGACACGATTGTGGTGAACGGCAGCGCCAGTGCCAGCAGCCGCAGCGCGGGCGTGCCGCCGTCGGCATAGTCACTGCCGGCCACGGCGAGCAGATAGGGCGCGAGAATCAGCAGAGCGCCGGTGCCGCCGAAGGTCAGCACGGCGCCGAGCCGCAGCGTCAGGCGCACGTGCGTGCGGGTGCGCACCGGATCGGCGCTGGCTTCGACGACGAACGGCACCACGATGTTCCACAGCAGGCCGATCAGCGCCGTCGTGATCGTCCACGGCAGGAAAAACACGGCGTTGGCCTGGGGTCCCAGCACCAGAGTGACCAGAACGGGCGGGAAGAACAGGGTGATCGCGTTGACGATGCTCGCCGCGTATTGGCCACCGATCAGGCGCAGCACCCCGCGGCGCGACGGCGCATCGCCGGCCGGCGTCGGTGCCGCTGCCTGAGCCGGGATCGTCCGTCCATAAAGGACAATGTTGAGAATCACGATGGCGAGCACCGTCGGCACCGTCCAGGCGACGAGAATCGCCGCCGGCGTGTTAGCGAGCGCGAGCAGGGGGAGCAAAGCCATCCGCGCTACGGCCAGAATCGAATTTTTTACCGGTACCCAGCTAGCCCGCGACAGCGCGACGAACGCCCCGTCCTGCACGGCCGACATCGCGGTCGCCACGACGGCGAGCGCGAAGCACAGCACCGGGACCGGCCGCGGCTCAAGGAATCCCTCGCCCAGCCCGGTCGCGACGAAGATGCCCGTCACCGCGAGCGAGGCGCACGTCATCAGTGCGTAGGACCAGGTGATCATGCGCCGCAGCCGGCTGGTGGTCATGGTCGGCAGCACCCGGGCGAACACCGCCGTGAGCGCGAGCTGGCCCAGCGCCGCGAGCAACAGGATCGCAGCCGCCCCGGCCGACGCCCGGCCCACCTCGATGGGGGCGAACACCCACGCCGCCACGGCCCAGAACGCCATGCCCAGCACAGCGGTGGCCGCCGTGGACACGATGAGCGCGATCGAGCTGCGCATGAGCCGGCTCATCGGCTGATCCCGGCCTTCCTGCTGTGCGCGGTCACATAGCCGAATCCGGCACACGCGAGCCCGGCGACGATCAGCGCCGCGGCCTTGAATCCGGCGAACTGACCCCGCATTCCCCTGGCGAGTTCGCGAAGCACGCCGCGTGGCAGCACCCGCCGCACATAGGACCGCTCACTGGACAGGCCCGCGTCTTGACCGACCAGCGCCGCGACGCGTGCCTTGGACCGGCCCTCGCCCAGGCAGCGGCGCAGGAAATAGAGTGCCGTCAGCCGGTCGGCCGACACCCTGTGCCGCACTTCGATACTGGGAAGGAAGCCGATGCGGACCTCCGGTTTGGCCTGCCGGACGCGGATGCACAGCTCGGTCTCCTCGCAGCCGGTCGGGATCGCCCCCACCCTGCCGACATCGGTGGAGAAGCCGCCGACGAGCTCGAACACCTCACGCCGGAACGCCATTCCCGCGCCGATCACGTTGCGCACGTCGGCCGCGTGAGCCGGCATGCCAAGGTAGGTGCAGCCGACGACCCAGTCGAACTCCGGCGGGAACCAGGCAGGCCGCGCCCCACCCGGCCAGCGCGGGACCACCGCACTGCCCGCGCCGACCATGTCCACTTCGGACAGTGCCGATCGCAGTCCGTCCAGCCACCCCGGTCCCGCGGTCGCGTCGTCGTCGAGGAACGCGACCAGTTCACCTCTGCTCGCCGCGACACCTGTGTTGCGCGCACCCGACAGCCCTCGTTTGTCCGCATTGGACATTACGTGTACCCCGTCCGGCCCGCCGAACGCGTGACTCGCCTCGGCGAGCAGTTCCTCGTTGTGGTCGATGACGACAAGGCACTCGTCGGCGGGCGATAGCTGGGCCACCACCGACGCGACCGCCGCGCGCAGGTCGTCCCAGCGCTCGAGCGTGTACGCGCAGATCACCACCGACGCCGTCACGCTGCTGTGGCGTCCCTGCGTATGCTCCGCGGCGGATGCCTGTTGATTCACTCGGGGCAAACCCTGGGTCATGGCACCGCCTCCGCTGGCTGCGCGACCGGCTGGGATGTGTTCTTGTGACGGGCGATCGCCCGGCGGCTTCGCAGGTATGCCAACGGACCCAGCAGCAGGCCACACCGCTCGATCCACCGCAGGCGGGCCGGATATTGCACGACGGTGCGCACCTGCCGCCGCTTGGCCGCCACGCGGGCGACGCGACCGGCCAGACGAGCCAGGCCGAACAGGTGGCGGGCATCGGAAAGGATCAGTGCGGTGAGGGCCGCGGCGTAGCCCACGCCGTAGCCGAACATCTGCTTGCGTAACCCGGCGTAGTCCTCGCGGTGATGGTGGCTGACCGCGACGGCGGGATCCATCGTGATCCTGCGACCGTGATACAGCAGGCGGGTGAGCAGCTCCAGGTCTTCGCCGCCCTGTGCCAGGCTCCCCGCGCCGAGCGACTCGTCGAATCCGCCGAACTGGGCCAGCACGGACGCACGCACGGCGAGGTTGCCGCTGCCGCCGAAGATGCCGCGATAGATGGGTGTCCGCTCGGCCAGGAGGGCTCCGGCGCGCCAGGTGCGTACCGTGTGACGGTCTGTGTCGTCGCCTTGGTGGCTCAACACGGCGAACTCGTCGCCGATGGTGCTGCCCGAGTTTTCGAACCACACCTGCGCGGGCGTTTCCAGCGAGGCCGGGAACACATATCCCGACACGCAATCGGTCTGCGGGTCGGCCGTGAAACGGTGGGCGATGGCGGCCAGCCAACCCGGGTCCACGTCAATGTCGTCATCGGTGAACGCGACGATATCGCCGCGGGCTTCGGCGATGCCCCGATTGCGTGCGGCGGAGGCCCCGGGGACGGGCTGGCACACGATCCGTACCCGGGAGTGCTCTGCCAGCTCGGCATGCAGGGCGGCGCGCTCGGCCGTCCACACTGGACGGTTGTCGACGACGATCACCTCGAACGACGGGTAGTCGAGCGTTGCCAGCCGGGAAACGCATCGGGCCAGCTGGACCGGACGCTGCATCGCGCTGGGGACCACGACGGTGATGAAGGGCGCCTCGGCCGGTAGACGACGTACAGGTGCGCGTTGTACGTCGTGCCACAGACCAGTGAGGTATTCGGCCAGCTCGCCTGCCGTCACCACGCGATCGGCGAACTCGACCCGGCGCCGACCCACCGGCACCCCGCCGTCGCGCACGGTAATGTGCGCGGCCGCGTAGCGCGTCCCGTCGGCGCGCCATGGCGACAGGTCCGGCAGAGGCTGCCCCACCTCGACCGTGGTCACCAACATGGGCGCTGGCAGATCCATCAGGATTCCTCGGGCGCCAGAGCGGGCATATAGGCCGGCACCTGTGGCGCGGGGTGTGGCTGACGCAGCTCCGGCACAGGCATGGGCGAGGTGCGCAGCCGGTGGCGGACGGCGTATTCGCTCAGGATCGTACGCAGGACACGGATGCCGTCCCGCGTCGCGCTGAGCTTGCTCACGCCGTGGATCCGCGACTGTTCGACGCTTGGCACCTCGGCGATCCGCATGCCCAGAACGGCCGCACGGATGTTCACCATCGTCTCGATCTCGAAGCCGTCACCCCACTGCGGCTTGCCGCCCGCGGTGCCGTCATCGGCCGGCGGAAGCCGCAGCTCGGCCAGCCTGTGCCGCCAGATCGCGTTGTAGCCGTAGCACAGGTCGGAATAGCGGGTGCGAAACAGCGCGTTGACCACGCCGTTGAGGAAACGGTTGCCCCAGCTGCGCATCCAGGTCAGATCGTGGCTCGCGCCGCCGTCGGCATACCGGCTGCCCTTCGCGAAATCGGCACCTTCCACCAGAGCTCTGACAAAATTCTCAATCTCCTCCGGTGCGGTGGAGCCGTCCGCGTCGATCATCACGACGATGTCACCCGTGCAGGCTTCAAACCCGCAGACGAGTGCATTGCCCTTGCCTTTGCGCGTCTGCCGGACGACGACCGCGTCGGGCCGCAGTGAACGAGCCACTTCCACTGTGTCATCGGTCGAACCGCCGTCCACGATGACGACCTGGCTCACCGACGCCGGTATTCGAGGCAACACATGCGGCAGGCTCTGCGCTTCATTGAGAGTCGGTATGAGGAGGCTGACAGGTGGCCATGGCTGTGCCCCAGTAGGGGTAGGCATGGCAGGGGTAGGTAACGACATGTCTCTTCCGATTCGAGTTGCCCGGGGCACAAGCGCGAAAACAGGCCACACCGAGGCATGACCTCGCGAGAACATAGCAGCTTGGACTTACCGGGACGGTCGGCAGAATGGCCCATTCGTGCAGCCGAACCATACTTATTGCCCGCGCATCGCGATTTTTGTATGCCTTTGACCGAAATTTCTGTCGCTACGACGACAAAACGGTCCAAACGCGGTCGAGATCGTTGTGGCGGTGATTCCGGCGACGATCTGTCACGTGCCGGCAGTACCGCTGAGGCGCCCGGCAGCCACCCGTGCCGTCGTGTCTCCCGCGCCACCGGCTCGGCGCGCGGCCAAGCCGCGCAAGGCGCACAGTGGGCGCGGAAAGGACTTGCGCTCCGCCACCCTCTCCTGACCGCGATCCGCGCAGTATGCGGTGGCCGTTGCCGTTTGATCGTGACGGCTTCGGCGCCGTGTAGAAGCTCTGGCAGAAGTCGTCCGCACAGGAGCATCTGTCGGTGATGTACAACCGCTCGATCTGCTCTTTCAGTCGAGCCTCGCCGCACGCGTCCAGAGCCTCTGCGAGTTCGGCGGTAAAGATCGGCCAGGTAACGTCGTGACCTTGCCACGGGTTCTCACTCGGCTGCCCTATCGGACAGCAGTGACGTCGTCTCGCATCGGACCGCTGACTGAGGCGTTTTGTTCTGGCCGGTTCGTCGGAGAAGCTGGGCAGCCTTGGTGAAGCCGACGCAAGGTCTTCTGCAGTGCCGGTGATCGGGTACGTCGTCCTTGTGGGCGTGTTGCGGTTGCTGTGGCTGCGTTGCCGAGAATGGGAAAGGCAGCCCATCCATCGATCACCTGTTATATTGTGCTCACGTCTGGCCCGGCCCTGTGGAGAGCCCGTGCGCGTATTCCTGTTGATGACAACCGCCCTGACCGCCGCGGCAACAACACTGGTGGTCCCATCCTTGGCCTGGGCAGCTCCATCCACCTGCACGGTCAACGGTGTACCGGTGACGGGCACCAACATCACCGGCACTTCCGGCATGGACACCATCAACTGCGCCAGCGGCATCAACGCAGGCACCACGGTCGACGGTGGTGCAGGCCAAGACCGGATCAGCGTCGTCGGTTCAGCGGGGACCGTGGGCAACGCCGGCACGATCGCCGGCGGCGCTGGGAACGACACCATTACCGTCAGGGGCGGCACCGGCAACCCGGGTGCACCCGGAGGTCCGGCCAATACCGGCACCATCGACGGTCAGGACGGCCTCGATACGATCATTCTCACCGGGGGGCCGGGCGGCGCCAATCCGACGGGCACCGGCGGCAACGGCGGGGTCGGCAACGCCGGAACCATCCTTACTGGCGCCGGGAGCAACAACCGGATCAACATCGATGCTGGTAAAGGCGGCGATGGTGCTACCCCAGGCGCGGGCGGTGCGGGCAATACCGGCGGTATCGAAGGCGGGCCGGACATCGATCTGATCAGCGTCCATGCTGGAGCTGGCGGCGATTCCACGGTGGGCGGTGCCCAGGGGCCTGGAGGCGCAGCCAACGTCGGCACGATTGAAGGACTCGGCGGCACCGATGCCATAGATCTGGAAGGCGGCGTGGGCGGCCCGGGCGGCGCCAGCAATGCCCCCGTCGGAGTAGTCGACTGTGGCGCGGCCAACGACACAGCTTTCTTCATGCCTGCCAACACCGGCATCATCATCAGCTGCGAAGCGGGAGCTGGACACTGACCACCAACGAGCCGCACGGTGAAACCACCCGGCCACGGTCAAGGGATCACCCGATTGCCGATCCGCCAGCGGGCGGGGCCGGGGCCGCTCGCTGAAAGCCCCACGATCACCGCCATCTGGCGATACGTCAAGATGTGTAGGCCGATCGTAAAGATTGTCGCTGTTCTGCCTGATGCCGTGTGCGCCAGACTCTGCGGCCATGGGCCTCTCGCTGCACACATCGGACGGCGTCCATTCGCGCCAGGATCGGCGCGACTATTCCGGCTTCATCGACATGGCCTGGCACCTCAGACCTGGCACGTGTTCCACAGCCTGACGTCCCGCTCTCCGCCCATCCCGAAAGCAGTCTCACCCCCGACCAGATTGGGTCCCCAATGCGAGTTCATGTGCATCGACCAACCAGAGCCGTATGCCTTGCCGTCGCGACGACACTCGTGGCGATTGGCCTCGTCGCACCCCAGGCTTCGGCCGCCTCGGCCACCGGACAGTTCAGAGTTGCCGCGCACGGAGTTCCCGACGTGGAGTCCGGACTGGACAAGAACCGCCTCAGCGACAAGGCGTACATCGAGGCGTTGTCGAAAACCAGCGAGAAGGTATCCGCCGTCAAGGCCAAGCTTCTCGCCGGGCGCGCCGACCTCCCCGACGCGGTGGACTTCGGCGTGGTGCCGGGGTCGGACCAAATGATCGTGTACTGGTCGGGTTCCACCGACGCACCCGCCCTGCAGCAGATTCGGCAGTTGGCCAACGCCTATGGGCTTGGCCTGCTCGTCGCCGCTCGCAAGGTGAGCAAAGCTCAGCTGACCTCGGCGACCGACTACCTGGAGGCCAACGCGTCGCGGTACCTGAGGAAGGGCATCGCCCTGTCGGCGTACGGCGGGTTCTCGGCGGACTTTGACGGCGTACAGGTGTATGTCGACAAGGACAAGTCGCAGCTGAAAGACATCGGCGCCATCAAGGAGACGCTCGAGGCGGAACTCGGCATCCCGGTGAACGCCGAATTCGGAGCCGGGCAGACGTACGTCGGAAAGTACGACGACACCTCGCCCTACAACGGCGGCGGCATCATGGTGGGCACCAACAGCTTCTGCACGACCGGGTTCGGTGTCATCTACGGGGCCAGCGTGTATCGCTATATTTCGGCCCGGCATTGCGACGACGGCCCTTACTACACCTTGAGCGGTCGGCCCATGGGCAACCGAGGGCTGGTCGGCACCGGATACAACGGCGCCGCCGTCTACACCGCGGCCGGTAGCGATATGATCTTCGCTGGATCGAATGTCGGCAATCCAACCAACGTTCGCTACCTCACGCAGAGGGACCCGGGCCTGAGCACCGTGGGCGTGGTCGTCTGCCAGGAGGGCGCGAACATGGGCCAGCGTTGCGGCACCATCCGGCAGGTGGCCCTCAACTTCAATGACGGCTACGGCACAATCCGCGTGAACTACGTCCGCAGCACAGGCGGAACGATCATCGCCGCCCAGGGCGACAGCGGCGCATCCGTCATTACCCTGCACACTCAGGATCGCGCGTGGGCCGTAGGAATCCTGCAGGGTGGCATCCGGAACGAGTACAACCGGACCGGCTCCGCCTGCGGTGCCCGCTATTGGAACGCGTCGCTGGTCTGCTCCGACAACTTCGTCTTCACCAACGTCGACTACGCTCTGTCCGGATTCGCCGGCTACGGCATCAACTACTACTAGAGCTCGCCATCTCCTGGCCGGCGTACCTCACGCCGGCCAGGAGGCTACTTTTCGTCCGCTCAGCGTCGGCCGGCAGGTGTTGGCGTCAATACACGATGTGATGTGCCCAAAGCTGGATGGCGTCAGAAAGGCGGAAAGGAACCCGCGCTCCGACCGTGGCGGCGGGCCGAATGGTCCTCCATGCGGACCGGCCATGAGAACAGCGTCAACTGGCCCAGCTCTGCGGTTGACAGCTGATACGGTCTTTGGCCCGCTCGCCGTGTGGGCACGAGACCGGCGACGAAGGTGATGGTCGGCCGGTGTTGGCCTGGTGCGCAATCGGCCATGAGGGGACGACTGCGTCGTGGACTTGCGCATCGGTATGGTGGCAAGCGTGAGCGATGACGAAGAGAGCGAGTTCAAAGGGTTGGCGTGACAGGGGTTGTCGTGCCGCCGGGCATCCAGCCATCGCCGGTGGTGTGGTCGTGGCCGTTGGGGAAGATGGTGACCCGCGATACGGCGTAAAGGCGGACGGCGGTTGACGGCTGGCTGCTGGCGGCTGCCATGAAGGCCCGGTAGCCGGATGCGCTGGGCGGGATGTCGTTGAGATGCCGGAGGACGTTGCGGTATGCCTGTGCGGTGGAGGCGTGTGGGTCGAAGGGCAAGGGCAGGATGGCGCCTGAGGCGTTGGCGAGCACAGGCGCTGTGAGCAGCCATGGCGCGAGGTAGGTGCCCAAGGCGGGCAGGCTTCCGGTGGCGATTCGGTCGATCGTGGATTTCGCGGCTGCCCACCCTGCGGTGATGAGCACGGGATGGCCTGGCTGTGGTTCGGGAAGCACAGATAGTCCTTGTGCGCCAAGCTGTCGCCGCACCAGCTCGCCTGCGGCGACGGAACGGGCCGAGGAATCGCCGATGAGCGCGATCGGAGTGCCTCGCCGGGCGAGGAAACCGGCCAGTTTGGACAGCGCGATAGCATCGATGTCAGCGAGTTGGTCGGTGGGGCATCCGGTGAGCACGGTGCCTCGCGTGGTCAGGACGGCGCCGAGTGCGGCGCTGGCGCATTCGGGCGCGTCTGGACCGCTCAAGCCCGAAAGGGTTTGGGCTTGGCCGCCTGGGTGGGCTGTGGCAGCACCCGTGTCGATGGGGAAGCTGGCGCGGGAGGGGCCGCGTTGAAACCACATTGTGCCGGGCCCGGGCGAGAGCCAAATCAAGGCCCAGCGTCCGCCCGCGGCGGGGTATTCGGTGAGCGGGGTCATTGCGGTGAGGGCTCGGCCGACGGACATGTCGCCATCGGTGCCAACATGGATCAGGTTGATGCCGGGACGGCCGGGCGCGATGAGTACGGCCAGATGCTCGCCGTCCAGAACGACTTCGCGTAGCTGCACCGTTCCTGGCGCCGGGCCGCTGGTTGCGGCGCTGGAAATCCCCAGGCCGGCAGCCACGGCGACGGCGATCGCCAGGGTTTCGAGGACGGCGAATACGGTGAGGGAGAGCCGCGTGTGGCGGCTCTCCGGGCGGAGTTTCATGATGTGACGACAAACAGCTGGGAGTGTGGTTTGGCGTTGCCGTTGGCGCCGTGCGGCCACGTCAACCGGTTGAAGCTGACGCATACGTCGCCGGTGTTCTCATCACGGAAACTGTTGTCCATAGCGAGTGTGCCGTTTCCGGCGACGTTGACCATGCAGACGAGATGGTTCCCGTCGCGGCCGGTGCGGGCAACGAAGTAGTTGGAGGTGGCGAAGCGCTCCACCGGGGCGTTGTTGGCTGGGGTGATCTCGGTGTAGGTGCCGTTGGCGTTACGTCGGAAATTGTCCAGGGCGCCCCAGTGAGTGCCGCCGCCGGTCGTGTCGTGAATGATCAGCCTGCCGGCCAGGGTCGGGCAGTCTGCCTCGGCGCCGCCGTCGAGAACCTCGGCGATGGTGTCGATGTTGCAGGTGAAGCCGGTGCCGGCGTTGACGAGATTGGTGATGTCGAGGGTGTACACCATGGATTCAATGCCGGGGTCGTGTGCGCCCAGGGAACCAGCCGGGCGGCCCATTACCGCGTGATAGAGGTACTTGTCGTCCAAACTGGTTTGCAGCCAGCTGCCGCCGTCGCAGGCGCCACCTTGATACAGCACCGACCCGGTGATGGGCACTTCGGCTCTCGAGTTGTCGAAGACCTGACGCCATACCGGATTGGGGTTGGTGATGTCCGGGGTGTAGTAGACGGCGCCACCGCACATCGACTCGGCGAAGGCGCCCTTGTGCCCGGGCAGGTTGGTGACCGTGGTCTCCATCATGCCCCGAAACTCTTCATGCACCCCGAAGCTCTCATTGCGTGGCCCGTCGGGCATGAACGAGACGGACACGAGAGTCGGGTCGTTCCGGTTGGTGATGTCGAATATCCGTACCGTTGGCCGGAACACGTTGGCATCCAGGTTCTGGATCGGGTGCAGCACGATATTGCGGGGCTCGGCATAGTCGCTGGTCACCATGCGGTTCAAATCTTCACGGACCTGGATGCCGTGTGGGTTGGCGCATGTCGAGAACGGGAGGGGGATGATGCTGCCAACGGCCGGTATGACCGTGCACACGGGCGCTCCGGATTGGACATTTCCGTAGATCGGCGGTGCCGTCTCGGACGGGACGATGCCGAGCAAGCCGGCGGGTGGTGCCGCAGGGATTTCTGCAAGCGTCGCGCCGGATTCCGAGAGGCGCACGATCTCGCCGGGTGAGCCGGCGAACCCATTACTGGCCAGGATCCGGCCATTACTGTAGGTGCATACTCCAGGAACATCCGCACCGCCCATGTACGTGCCATATGCGGTGCCGTCGTTGAGAACCCAGTATGCGTCCGGAACAGTGCCACACGGCGTGGAGGTTGGAAGGTTGATCCCGGTCAATGTCACTATCGGCAGTGCGGACACATCGAACACGTAGGTGATGTCCGAGAACAGGCCACCAGCGAAGACCTTGTTTCCTTGATGCCAGATGTACTGCATGTGGTGCGGCTCGTTGAGCACGATCGGGCCCACGGTCACGGTGCCGACGACTTTGCCATAGGTCGCGGTGTGAGTCGGCTCGGCGTCGATGACGGCTAGGAAGTCACTCTTGACGGTCGCGCCATCGACCGTCTGGGGAAGATCGTTGATGTTGATCCCGTGCAAGATGGTGTCGGTGCCGAAGCTGTTGTTGCTGTTGGCATCGCTCGCGTTGGCGTCTCCCGCCCACACGAGCAGATACTTGCCGGGGCCGGAGACGGCCGATGCTGTGACATGGCTGGTGGCGGTATAGGTGACGCCATCGCTGCCAAGGATTGATGATGTGACCACCGTGACGTTCGCGGTGGCGGGTCCCTCGCTTGCGACGACACCGCCCGCGACGGCCAATATCATGAGTGTGGACAGCGCCGTTGCACGCCGGAGCGCTAAGCGGCTCCTCATGGGAATCCCCTCTCGGCGGCGGAGCATCGTGTAAAGCTCCGCTAGAGATTCAGAGTAGGATTGCTCCCTCGTTTAGCGAGTACTCATTCATGCCAAGGTGATGAACTAATGTAATGACACGCCCGGCGACAGGTCCTCCTTTCCTGCCGGAGCCGGCCGTCGGTTCGGCATGGGTCCAGAAGGCCCTGCTGGCTTGAAAATTCAGACCCCGAAGTGGGGGCGCACGGCACGCGTGCTTGAGCAGGATGAGCGCGCCTTCATCCCGCGGTGCGATCCGGATGAGGAACATCCGTTGTGCGCAAAAGCTTCTGCCGTCGGCAGCGGCGCCCGTGGTCGTGACGTACTCGTCGATCGGGCCGGGACGGTTCGTCCCAGTCATCCAGCCCATCTCGTGGTGCGGGCCCGCAACGAAACCGTCCAATGACATCGGAAGTGCCAGAGCACCTTGGCCTGCGCAGTCTGCGGCCCGGTGTCGTTCATTCGTTGTCCTGCTCTTTCTTCTTGGCGAACTGCTGCACCTGTCCTGCGTGTATGTCGCTCACCCATTCCCAGCCAGGCTTAGCCGACGGGCCGATCCGCGGGTCGCTGGAAACACCGCCATCACGCAGCGCCTGCACGTACGCGCGGTCCAGCTCGATCCGTGTGCGCAGTTCATCAGCTTCGCCGGCGGAACCGTGGCCGGGAATGACGACATTGGCGTTATCAGCCACGTTCTCGAGCAACTGCAGCCCAGTGAGGTATTCCTCGATCGGGTCGTTGGTGCTGTTCAAGTTGTCGAGCATCGGGACGAAGACATCAGAGAGCATGTCGCCGGCAACGAGAACCCCGCGTTCCTCGATCAACAGCGCCGCATGGCCCGGGGAATGTGCCGGATGCTCGATAATCCGGACCTTAGGACCATCCCACGGAAC
Source organism: Allorhizocola rhizosphaerae (assembly GCF_003426775.1). GTDB lineage: Bacteria > Actinomycetota > Actinomycetes > Mycobacteriales > Micromonosporaceae > Allorhizocola > Allorhizocola rhizosphaerae. The sequence goes on from NZ_QJUG01000060.1 coordinate 26,383, forward strand.
GTATGCCGTTCCGGCGGGCAGACCGGCAATGAGGCCGAAGAGGTCCAGCGGTATCTCCTCGGCGATTTCCTCTGGCAGCCCCTCGGCGGCTCGGGCCTTCCAGCCCGCCTTTGACCGCAGATCTCGCATATCAGCCGCACAGCGGGCTGTACCGTAACGAGGCCCTTCGCCGAGCGCGTCGTGCCAGAGCACATGATCCCAATCAGGGTGCGTCGAGAAGCCTGCCACGACGGGCTGGCCCAACTCGGACAGGTCATTGGCGAGGCAGGCCATTTCGCCGCCTGTTATTCCGGCGTCGATGAGCAACACGCCGGCCCGGCCTTGCACGACAACGGTGTTGTTCTGAAGTAGTGCGCTCTGGTGGATCAGTACACCTTCTGCGATTTGCTTTAGCATGGGATTCCTTCCGTTTGTGGTATGCAACCGCTTGTCGAGACGGTTGCGACCGGACCAAGACAGTTGGGCGTCTGGTACTTCGGCCGGTTTGCGTCACTGGCCGGTGACCGGGCGGCGGCGCACGTTGAAGATTTGTTCGCGTTTGGCCGCGGTGAGGGTGTTCGGGTTCTGGTCGCGATGTTCCGGTGTAACGCGAACCAACGTCACCGAACGATTCCTGTCCCGCCGGAATAGCGGCGCCCACGATCTCGCGTACCATTCTCCGGCACCCTACCTGCCGGCGTTCCTTGAGGTCGCCCGGAACACCGGTATGAGCACCGCGGCGACCGCGACGTGCGCGAGAGCGAGTACGACCTTGGTCCCTCCCGACGCCTCGATGGTGAACAGCGGGAAGAACGACACGGCCAGGAACACCAGCGCCACGACCGTCCAGACCAGACGGGCGCGGGGGGCCACGCGCTCCAGCAGGGCCAGCAGCGCCCAGCCCAGCAGGGAGAAGAACAGCGAGAACATGACAATCGCGCTCGCCCCGAGGTCCTGCGGCTCCTGTCCCTCGGCCTTGATGATCATGTCGTAGCCGAGCAACGGTTCGCCCACCACCCATACCAGGACCGCCGCCACGACGGCCCCCACCACCGCGAAAGCCCGATTGCGCCGGCGCGTTCCGGCACCGATCTCTCGTACATCACTGTGAATCGTCACGTCTACTCCTTAAGCGGATTCATGGTTCAGGAACTGTGCATGAGTGCGCGCTCGCCATCGCCGGCGACGCTCGCCGTTAAGGCTTGACCAGCCGGTACCGCGGCATCAGGCAGCCGACCCGGCGATCGGCTGGTAGGCGAGAACGACGAGACCCGAGGAGAACGTCCTGGTCTGCACAAGGCGCAGCTTCGCTGTGCTGCCGTCCCGGAAGAGCAGGTCGCGCAGGTTTCCGCTGCCGACCAGTACCGGGTGCAGCCAGATCCGCAGCTCGTCGAGCAGGTCGTGGTACATCAGCGTCTGCGCGACCGGGCCGAATCCGTACATCAGGAGGTTCTGGCCGGCCCGCATCAGCTTCGACACCTCGCCGGGGAGGTCACCGCTGATGATCGTCGTGTTGGGCCACTCGACCCTGTCCAGGGTGGACGACACGACGTACTTGGGCATCGTGTTCATTCGCGTTGCCACGTCCGAGCCGGTGGGAGCGGCCGACCACGCCCCGGCGAGGGTCTCGTAGGTCCGGCGGCCCATGACGAGCGCGTCGCTTGCCAGGAGCTGCTGGTGGGCGTACGCGGCGGCCTGGCTGTCGTGGTGGTCGAACATCCACCGTTCCGGGTGTTCGATCACCCCGTCGAGCGACATGTCGACCGATGCGACTGCTCGCCTCATGTCCGATCGCCTCCACCTAGCCTCGGTTCTTGCTCGCCAGGACAGCGTCCTACGGGACACGATGGGCACACATCCGTGGCAGTACGGAGCCACCACTGACTGACCCGGACCGACCTCGGATCGGTCACACTGTCGTTGTGCATCCGGTCGAGGTCTCCGAGCGCGAGGCAGAGGTGCTCGCGGCGGTTGGCGCACGCCTGTCCAACGCTCAGATCGCCAACCGGCTGCACATCTCCGTACGCACGGTCGAGAGCCACGTGTCATCCCTGCTGCGCAAATACGGCGCCACCGACCGGTGGGACCTCGCCGAGCAGGCACAGCTCGGCGCGCCCCCACCCGGTCACCTGGCCGGCCTGCCGACCTCGCGCACGACGTTTGTCGGACGGTCCCGCGAGCGCGACCTTGTCATCGGCCTGCTCGCGGACACCCGGCTGGTGACGCTGCTCGGCCCGGGCGGGATCGGCAAGACCCGCCTGGCGGCGGTGGTGGCCGAGGCGGTGGGGCCGTCGTTTCCGCTGGGCGGCGCGTTCGTCGACCTGGTGCCGGTGCGCGACGGGTTCGTCGAACGGGCGGTGGCCGCCAACATCGGCGTGACGGAACGGCCGGGTCAGACCCTGGCGGACAGCATTGCCCAGCGGCTCGGCCGCGGCCGGTCACTGCTGGTCCTGGACAACTGCGAACACGTCATCGACGCCGCGGCCGGGTTCGTCGAGCGGCTGCTGTCGACCTGTCCCGACGTGACGGTGCTGGTCACCAGCCGGGAGCGGACCGGCGTGCCGGGAGAGCGGACGGTGCCGGTCGAGCCGCTGCCACTGGCCTCCGACGCCGAGCGGCTGTTCCTCGACCGGGCCACCGCCGCTGATCCCGACTTCGCGGCCGACCCGGCCCTGGTCGCCGAACTCTGCGGCCGGCTGGATGGCCTGCCGCTGGCGATCGAGCTCGCGGCCGCGCGCAGCGCGTCGCTCGGCGCCGACGGGCTGCTCGCCGCCCTCGACGACAGCCTGCGGGTGCTGACCGGCGGCAGGGGATCGGTCGAGCGGCACCGGTCGGTGCGCGCGGTGCTCAGCTGGAGCCACGACCTGCTGGCGGACGACGAACGGGAACTGTTCCGCCGCCTGTCGGTCTTCGTCAGCGGGTTCGACCTGACCGCGGTCGCCGCGGTGGTGCCCGGGCGGACCAGCGGCGCGGTCGCCGATGTGCTCGGCAGACTCGTCGACAAGAGCCTCGTCATGCATCAGGGGGGCACGCGGAGTAGGTGGCGGCTGCTGGAGACGGTGCGGGCGTTCGCCGCGGAACAACTCGACGCGAGCGGTGAGCGGGCCGAGGTCCAGCAGCGGCACCTGCGGTGGGCGGCAGCGGCCGGCGCTGAGCTGGAGGGCAGGCTGGACGGCCAGTGGCGGGGTGACTTCGACGCGATCGTCGACGACTTGCGCGCGGCCCTCGCCACCGCCGCTCCCGGCTCCGAGGTCGTCCCGCACCAGCTGGCCCGTTCGTTGGGGCACCTGACCTACGCCCGCCGGTTCCTGCACGAAGCCCCTGGCCACTACGAGGAAGCCGCCAGGCGGGCGCGCACCCCGCAGGAGGCGGCACGGGACCTGCGCAGCGCCTCCGACAGCGCGCATGCCTTCATCGACACGGGCCGGGCCTTCGACCTGCTACTCGCCTCGGCCGAGCAGGCGCGGCTGGCCGGGGACGCCAACGCCGAGGCGATCACGCTCGCCTTCGCCGTCACCACAGCCAACCGGCACCCCGCCGGGTTCACCGATGAGGTGCCCCACGAGCGGCTGCGCGCCCTGCTCGACCGGGCCACGGCCATCGGCGACCACCAGGATCGGTTCGTGGCCGCCCACCTCGCCGCCGCGCACGCGTGGAACGCCCACGGAGCGAAGGTCACCCCCGACCCCGGCCTGATAACGGCCGCGGTGGCCACCGCCCGCGCCACCGGCGACCCGGTGCTGATCAGCGCGGGCCTCGACGCGATCGGCATCGCGGCACTGGCCGCCGGCCAGTTCCGGCAAGCGCACCGCGTCGCCACCGAGCGGATGGCCCTGCTCGACGACATGTCCCGCGACGACCCGTACCCGGCACCCGAGATCACCGATACGTACCACATGGCCGCCACCTGCGCGGTCACCGTCGGCGACCCGTTCACCGCGCTGTCCGTGGCCAGGCTGGCCGCGGCCGACGATCTCGTCGGCGGGCAGTCGGCCGTCGCCTTGAGCGCCCTGCTGCCGGCGCTGGTACTGCTGGGCGACATGAACGAGGCCGTGCGCAACGGTCGGGCCCTCTGGGACGTCTGCGAGCGGGCCAGAAGCCCGCTCGCGTGGCTCTCACCGGCGGTCGCGTCGGTTGCGCTGGCTCACGGTCTCCTCGGCGACGACGACGCGTTCCATCTGTGGCGAGCCAGGGCCAAGCAGGTCGCCGGCGACGCCCGGTTCCGGTACCTGGACGCGTACGCTGCGTTCGTCGACGCCCGGGTGGCCCTCCACACTGGACAGACGAACAACGCCGGCGTGCTGACTGAGCGCGCCTTTGCCGACTTCCCGCTCCAGGACTGGCACCGCGCGTTCGCCCACGCCGCCGGAGCAGAGCTGGCTGTCGCGAGTGGACTGCCCGACGCTGCCGACCGGCTCGCGGCGGCGTCGGCCACGGCCACCGAGAACGACTGGGCGATCGCCTGCCTCACCCGAGCCCGCGGCCGGTTCGACCACGACGCGGACGCACTCAACACATCCCTCGCCGCGTGGGACCGCATCGGTGCCCGCTTCGAACACGCCTACACCCTGCGGCTGATCCAGGAACTGTGACCGGCGGACGACCTGAAGGTCGGTCTCGCCGTCGACCCATAATCCAAACCGCCGCGAAAAAGGCATCGCGCATAGCTAAGACATAGGAGACGAAGGCTGATGCTCAGGCCGATGGCCGCAAGATGGCCACGCGTGACAAGACTGAGCATCGCCGGTCGAGAACCACACGGTCGCGAACGAGTGGCGCGATGGCGCGTGCAGGCACAGGTCGCAAGTGCGCAGCAGGACCTCTGCGGGTGAATCGGACCACGCGGTGCCGGCGAGGTACTACATGCCTTCGGGCACCAGGACGATGGTGTCCGGTCTACGGTCCGGCTTGCGTCCATTCCAGACGAGCTGGTCCCGCAGTCCCTCGTAGCCGGGTCGTCCCGGTGGATGACCCGGTCCGTCACCCGTCTCTGGAATTCACGGATGTCCATAGGTGTGGCGCCAGGCCGCGGTCGGGCCGGCCAGAATCGCGCGACTGAGCCATTTTGCGCGTGTCCGTGGAGAGCCTTCGGCCGGTGCACCACCGTGCCCTGAGCGCCCGGCCCGACCATCATCGGTCGGTGGCGGTTTCGACAGCGGCGGCCGGGGCGTCGCGGTGCACCATGCGATCCCACGCGGCCATGGCGGCGTCGGCCACCTGGTGCAGTTCCTCGCGGGAGGCCCCGTCGTTGGCCTGGATCGACAGGCCGTGCAGCACGGTCGCGAAGAACGCGCTGATGGTCTCGATGTCGGTGCCGGGCGGCACGTCGCCTTCTTCGATGCCGCGGCGCAGCCGCTGCCGAATCAGCTCGATGGTGTTGCGCCGGTAACGGGCGACGTAGTGGCGGATTTCCTCGTTTTGACTCTTGCCGAGGTTGGCGGCCAGGACGATCATGCACCCCCGCGGCTTGCCGGGGTCGGTGTATGCCACGAGGTTGTTGCGCAGCAACGCCTCCATCGACGCGCGCGCGGTCGACGCGCGCAGCGCCGTCATGGTGGCGTCGCTCTCGGTCTCGTCGTAGAACGCGATCGCCTCGCGGAACAGTGCCTCCTTCGAACCGAAGGCGGCGTAGAGGCTCGGTGAGTTGATCCCCATGGCGGCGGCCAGCTCGCTGATGGACGTGCTCTCGTAGCCCTGCTCCCAGAAAAGGTCCATCGCCCGCCGCAACGCCTCGGTCCGATCGAACGTGCGGGGCCGCCCCCGACTCACCATGGCCTCCAGATTTCTGTAGCGCTTAGCACATTTTTACCTTGACCAACAATTCCTGTCTACGCTAATATTATTGTAGCGATCGATACAGAAATGGGGGAGCCGTGAAGCAACTCGCCGGAAAGGCGGCGCTCGTGACGGGCGGCAGCCGGGGCATCGGTGCGGCCATCGCCAAGCGACTGGCTCAGGAGGGCGCCGACGTCGCGATCACCTATCTCCAGTCCGTGGAGAAGGCCAACGACGTCGTCATGCAAATCAAGGCTGCCGGCGGCAAGGGCATGGCCATCGCCGCCGACAACGCCGACATGACAGCGGTGGCGCGTGCGGTCGACCAGTGCGCCCAAGAGTTTGGCCGCCTCGACATCCTCGTCAACAACGCCGGCATCTTCCCGTTCGGCCCGGTGGAGCAGGTGACGCTCGATGAGCTGGAGCGCACCCTCGCGGTGCACACCAAGGCGACCTTCGTCGCCACGCAGGCGGCCGTGCAGCACATGGCCGACGGTGGCCGGGTGATCAACATCGGCAGCAGCCTCGCCGAGCGCGTGCCCTATGCCGGTGTCGCCCTCTATTCGATGAGCAAGTCGGCGCTGATCGGCTTCACCAAGGGCCTCGCCCGCGACCTCGGGCCACGCGGCATCACGGCCAACGTCGTGCACCCCGGTTCCACCGACACCGATATGAATCCGGCCAACGGCGAGGCGGCGGCAGACGAACTCCCGTTCATCGCGCTCGGTCGCTATGCGATGCCCGAGGACGTCGCGGCCATGGTGGCACACCTGGCCGGCCCGGGCGGACGCAACATCACCGGCACCTCGATCGCCGTGGACGGCGGGGTTACGGCCTGACCGGCCGTGGTGGAGAGCTGGGCGAGGAGCTGGCAATGCAATCCATCGGCACCGGGCCCCCACCACCCCGCCAACGGGGTGAGCCGGGTGAGGGCGATCCGGAAAAGACAAGAGCGAGGGCGAAGACCGTGACTGTAGCGTGGTTGATTCTGATCACCGCTGGGCTGCTCGAAATCGTGTGGGCGATCTCGTTGAAGAACGCCGACGGCTTCACCCGGCTATGGCCGAGCATCATCGGCATCACCACCGCGTGGATCAGCTTCGCCCTGCTCTCGTTCGCGCTGAAGAGCCTGCCGGTCGGCACCGCCTACGCGGTGTGGGTCGGCATCGGCGCGGTCGGCGTTGCCACCGTGGGAATCCTGCTTCTGGGCGAGGAAGTGTCCGCACTCAGACTGTCCTTCCTCGCAATGATCACCATCGGCATCGTGGGGCTTCGCCTGATCGAACATTGACGCATGAGTGCGCGCCTTGCAGATGGCGCGAATACGGGATGCCCGCGCATGGGCCTCTGCCCAGACTGGTTGCGTTCTTAACCCCTTGTCCCGCAACCACGGAGGGTCCATTCCGGATGAGCCGGTTGTCCCGTAGAACCTTCCTCACTGGCGGCGTTGCGATCGTCGCGCCCGCGGCGCGGCCGGGCGCGGCCGTGAGCCTCTCCACGCCGCGGTGACCAGCAGGACGCATGCTAAATGAGAGCCACACCAACACTTTCCGGTGGGCAGCCGAGTTGAGCACATGAGGTTGCCCGAGACAATGGCGTTGCGCCCACGTGGCGACGCCGATATTTTGCCGGCGTGGAGATCGTGACTCGTACCGATCGGCCTGAGCTGCACGAGGCGGCGGCCGTCGTGTTCCGAGAACGCTGGCCGGAGTTCATTTTCCACGACGATGTGCCGAAAAGATACATGGGCCGGGTCGAGGAGTACTTCGCACGATACGACATCATGGTGCTCGACGAGGGCGCTGTCGTCGCCGGCGGATGGGCAGTGCCGATGGCTTGGGATGGCACCATCGACGACCTGCCGTCCGGCTACGACGACACGTTGATCCGTGCGGTGGAAGGCCGAGAAGCAGGCATCGAGCCCACAAGCCTGAGCTTCATGGCGGTCGCCGTGGGCTCATCGCGTGACAAGCGCGGCATGGCCGGTGTCGTGCTTAAGGAGTTGGAGCGGCGAGCGCACAAGCTCGGTGATGAGCTCGCAGGCCAGCTGGCGTCGGGTACGTCCGGCGATGTCACGCGGTCGTACCGTGGTCGGCAAGGCACGTGCTTGTGGTGCGGACAGAAACTTTTTGGCGCTGCCGGGTACCAGCTCCAGAAGCAGGCCGTGCAGGCGGTTGATCAGCTCGGTGCGGGTCCGGCCCAAGGTGCTGCGGCGATCGACCAGTAGCCGCAACGCCATCGCGGTGTCGTCTGCGACGACCTGCCGTAATCCTTTGGTGCGTAACGCAGCCACCGCGGTCAAGTGGGCATCGACGGGGTTGGTCTTGCGGCCCCGGCCGGTGGCGAACACCCGTGCCCGCGCCGACAGTTTCGAGGGCAATCCACCACGGTTTCACCGTCGGCTGTAGGTTCCGCCGTTCGCGTGTCAACGCTAACGCTGTGACCAGGGCATCCGCGTTTGTTGGTCGCTGATTTGGGCAGGGCCGCCCGCAGGTGTCTAGCAATCCAAGGTTTAGGGCCTGGGCTTGCGGGCCAGCCATAGGCTGGTGGTAATCCGGTGTTCGAGCACGCCGCCATGCCTGTCGATGAGGTCGGCGAGGGCGTTGTGCAGCGGCACCCGCTTGTCCTCGGGCAGCATGCGATGCCCCGAGAAAGTTGACAACAGTGTGAGATAGCGCTGCGTGTCGAAGTGCACGATGGTTTCCAGATGCTGCGTCTCGACATCGGCGAACAGCCCGGACTCGGCGATCTCGTCGTGGTGGAACGACCTGGCGCGATCGAGTCTCTTGTCCGGCGGGTCGGCAATCTCGGGGGCGATCTCGTCGTAGATCGCGTCCATCTCGTCGAGGAACGGGCCTTCGGCGAAGCCGTAGTGGTGGCCGAAGATGGCGAGTGCTCCTGCAGGGGCGAGCGCGTCATAGGCGAGCTGGTTGCGTCTGGTCGGGTCGACCCAGTGCCAGGCCTGTGCGCTGGCCAGCAGCTCGACCCCGCCAGGTGGCGGGGTCCAATTCTCGAACGAGCCGAGGAACACCTCCACGAGATCGTCGCCTGCGAAGCGTCTGCGCAGCACTGCCGCCATAGCCGGATCGGGCTCGACACAGGTCAGCGGGGCGGCAAAGGTGCGCAGCACCGCGGTGCCCTTGCCGGTGCCGGCGCCGGATTCCACGATACGAGCTGGTGTGTGGCCGAGATATGCGGCTACCCGCCTGGCGATCTCCACCGGATAGCCGGGCCGCACCTCGTCGTAGGCGTCCGCCACCTCACCGAAAACTCGTCGCTGCTGCCGCGTTGTCATCACGGCACCCTATCGAGCCAGGGGCGGTGTGTGCCTGCCGATATGGCTGAGAGAAATCGCCCATGCCGCTGGATCAGAATCCGCGCTCAGGAGGTCAGTTGCTACGCCGTCCGCGGAAAACGGCCAATTGCTACTCCATTGATACGCCGTTTGAGAACTCAGTGAGTTCGGGTGTGGGCGAGTCGTTTGGACATCAGCATGATCATGGCGATGTAGACCATCGCCTCGTGGGTGCCGGTAGCCGTTTCCAGTCGTGTACCAGCCGGCGGTGCGTGAACAATCTGGCCAGGGTCCGCTCCACAATCCACCTGCGCGGCTGCACAGTAAAACCTTTGACCTCGGTGCTGATTGCCCTGGCCGGGATCGTTAATGCGGGGAGGGCGTCTCCGAGGAAGCCGTGGCACGGGTGAACCTCACAGCGCGTCATCCCGGCTCGCACGTAGGGTCTCCGGCCATGATCTCCGCGGCTTCCTCGGCCGGCACGGACATGATCGCGACGCCGGCCACGGTGTCGGAGGTGACCGGGGCACAGGATCGCGATCACCCCCTCAGCGCGCAGAAACACCATGCGTCGCTGGTGTTCGAGTTCGATTGCGTCCGCGCCGTCCATGGTCCGCGCCGGCCCTGACTGAAGGAGCGCCAGTCTGTAGGGCTTGCGGTCGCGGCCAGAGCCCGAATCTGTTCGTCAGTCACGATCGTGCTCATGAGGTCTCCCTACTTGTCGATGCGCTCGGCCAACGAGACGATGATTCCTTCGGGCCCGCGGACGTAGGCCATCCGCCACACCCCCTCGTATTCGCCGATGCCTCCCACCAGGCCGTAGCCGTCGGCTGCGGCCTGGTCTACCGCGGCGTGGAGGTCGTGCACCTCGAAGGCGACGTTGCGCAGGCCCAGCTCGTTGGCCGGCGCGGCAGGCGAACCCGGGAGGTGGTCCGGCCGCGTGAAGCTCGAGAGCTCCAGCGTCGTACCTCCGCCGGGCGGTCGCAGCATGACGATCTCGGTGCGGGCGTCGGTCATGCCGATCACCGTGTCCAGGAACTCGCCTTCGACGGCCATCTTCCGATCGGCCTCCAAACCGAGGCTGACGAAGAATGCCGTCACGGCGTCAAGGTCGGCGACGGTGATGCCGACGTGGTCGAAGCGCCTGATGAATGTCATCGGATCCCTTTCGAGGTTTCTTTAAGAGACTCTGAGGAAAGTACCACTCTAGGTTCCCTAAGGGAACCCCACTTGCTAGATTGCTGCCATGCAGCGAACGCGGTTCGGGGAGATGGCGTGTTCCATCGCGCGTACCTTGGACGTGATCGGCGAGCCCTGGTCACCGCTGATCCTGCGCGACGTGTGGGCCGGGGTGAGCCGCTTCGACCATATCCAGGCCGACCTCGGGATTTCCCGCAAGGTACTCACCGAACGGCTCAACCACCTGGTCGAACAGGGTGTGCTCCAGCGGCTGCCCTACGACGCCCGCCCCCGCTACGAGTACCACCTCACCGCCAAGGGCGCCGACCTCGTCGAGATGCTCATGGTGATGGCGCGGTGGGGTGACCGCTGGCTCGCTGGCGAGGCTGGGCCTCCGGTCCTGTACCGCCACCATACGTGCGGGCAGATCGGCCACGTCGACCCGCGCTGCAGTCATTGCGGAGAGCCGATGCACGCCGACGACGTCGACCTCCTCCCGGGCCCGGGGTCGGCCTGATGACCAAGGACGTGACGCCGACCGGCCGCCGGCGACAGAGACTTCCTGTCGACTATCGAGTCGTCGCAGGCCCGTGGCCTACAGGTGAGCGTCTGTCCCGGTCCCATGCGGTCGGCCGACGTTTGCGCGACGCGGCCACCGAGTTCATCGAACCTGATCGGCTGCCTACGCGCGGTCTGCGAGCACGCGTTCGCACACCTGAAGACTGGCGCATCATCACCAAGCTCCGCCTGCACGCGCGTGACACAACCGCGCTCCTGCGCGCCCTGCTCGTGCTGACCAATGTTGGTTCGGGCACGGCTGAAACACTCAAGGATGTTTTCAGCTTCCGGCCTACGTCACGTAAGGCCGTGCCTACTTCAGACGCAAGCCGGCGGCCGGCAAGACAGCGATGGAAACGATGCGCTGCCTGAAACACCGCCTGTCCGATGTGGTCCATCAGAAGATGCTCGCCGATGCCAGCAAGGCGGACCCCCGGGAGGGCACACGGGGCAACACTCATATTCAGCGCGGCCGACTTAACCATGACAGCCGACTCTTCGGACAAGCCACTACAACGAAATAGCCCGCCTCGCCGTCGCCCCAACGGACCGGACAGCGCTGCTCAACGTCGTCCCGCCCATCACGGGATGCCAGTGTTTCCCGATCAACCGCGAAGATAGCCAGCCTTCGCACGCAACGAATCCACTGGCCCGCTCGTGCAGTCCAAGGTGGACGTATACCGGCTGGAGTGCGAACCGGCCTAACGCTTCCTCATCAAGGCCACCACCAAGGCGACGACGCCCGCAACAAACACTGATAGGGCTCTGGAATCGTCCTCAGAGTTGCTCGCTGAAATTCCCCACTTTGGGCGGGTTGATTCTATCGGTGTAGTTCGGTAGTTATCGGAGGTCGAACGGCGTGTCGAGCCTGGCGACCTGTGGTGTGGTCAGCAGCGCGACGATGGCGACGGGTTCACCGCAGTGCGGGCAATCGCGCAGCGTCATCGCCGGTGCGGCAGCGGATGTTTTGCGCGGGACGGGCTGGCGATCGGTGTCGTCGCGGTGCTCGCGTTTCCAGGCCGCGCTTTTGCAGACCGCGCTGCAGTAGGTGCGGCGCGAGCCCGCGGGCAGGGGTGTGTGGCAGGCGGCGCAGGTGCGAATACTGCCAACGGTTTCGTTGGTGTCCATTGTGGATGCTCCGTTTCTGGTCAGGCGGCTGCTCGAGCGGCTGCGCGGATGGTGTCGGCGTGGCGTTGGTGGGCGCGTAGCCGGTAGGACGGGCCGTCGATGCCCACGACGGTGGCGCGGTGCAGTAGCCGGTCGAGCATGGCGGCGGCCACTGTGGCATTGCCGAAAGCCGTTGCCCAGTCGGCGATCCCGACGTTGGTGGTCAGGATCGTCGAGGACCGCAGATAGCGTTGGTTGATCACCTGGAACAGGGCGTTGGCGCCGCCTTCGGGCAACGGCAGATACCCCAGTTCGTCGATCACCAGGAGGCGGGGTCCGGCGAAGAACCGCATGATGGTGTTCCACCGTCCTTCCAGCGCGGCCTTGTGACATTTGGCGGCCAGGTCGGCGGCGGTGATGAAGTAGACACGGTGCCCGGACTCGACCGCGGCCCGCGCGAGCGCGATGGACAGCATGGTCTTGCCGACGCCGGGCGGGCCGACGAACAGAATGTTGGCGGCGTCGTCGAGGAAACGCATGGTGGCAAGGTCGCGGACGAGTTTCTCGTCGACGCCGGGTTGGGCGGCGAAGTCGAAGTCGCCCAGCGTCCACGGTTCGGGCAGGCAGGAAAACCGCATCCGGCCGGCCAGGCGGCGGGCCTCGACAGCTTCAACCTCCACTTCCAGCAGCCGTTCCAGCGCCGCGGTCAACGAGAGCCGGTCGATTCGCGCCGCATCCAGGACCCGCGGCAAGGCCTCGGCGGCGTCATCGAGCTTCAGATAGGACAGGTGAGCGCGTAGTTGCTGGTAGCGGCGGGCTTCGCTCATCGCCGGCGCCGTGGTCGTTGCGGTCATGCAATCTCCTTGTTAGTTGAATCGATGGTGGTGTCGGGGTGGCGGACTGGCGGGGCGATCCCGGCGGCCTCGGCGGCCTGGATGGCGTGTTGCAGCGACCAGGCGTAGAGCCCCAGCTGGTCAAGCAACACATCCGCGCCGCTGACCGGGTGCCAGCCCAGCCCGGCGCAGAAGGCCCGCAGCTGGGCGTGCACCGTGCCGCTGCGGTGGTCGCCGCGGTGACGGCGGAAGAACTCGTCGAATCGCAGCAGGACCTCGATCGCGCCGTAGACGGTATCCGCGCTCACGGGTACCAGCGGGCCGGGTTGCCCGTCGCCGACGGCGTCGGCGCACGGGGTGAAGGTGTGCTCGGTGTCAGTGCCAGTGTCGATGGCTGTGTTCATGCCCTCTCCTTGTCGTTGCGCTTGTCGTTGATGGCTTGGCCGTCGGTGGGCGACGGTGGGCTTTGGTTGAGGCGGGCCGCCACGGCGGCGTAGGCGGCCAGGTCGATGACCACCCGGGCAGCCGGGTCGCTGTCAGGCATCCCGCGCAGCCGGGCCGCCTCGGCCTGCGCCGCCTGCGATGGCGGGCGGCGGGTCTTGTGCTTGCACGGCCTGCCGTCGGAGAACGCTTTGAGCACAGCGGTTTCCAACGCGATCACATGATGCTCGGCCCGGACGATGCTGCCCGCCCCGTCGGCGGCTCGCTGATGCTCGGCGACCACAGCGCCGCCGACGGTGGCGATCTGGATACGGTCGGCGCCGAGCCGCAGGCGCACCACCACACGGGTGCCGGTCATGCCCGGCGGCACCGAGTACTGGTTGCCGCGCAACGACACCAACGCCTGCGCCGACACCACCCGGACCACCTCCAGCTGCGCCGGATACGGTGCCGCCGGCGGTGGCCGCAGCCGCTCACCGGCGGCCAACTCGGCCACGCTCACCTTCACCCCGTCGCGGGTACGGCGCCGCTCATCCATCAACACGGCCCGTTTGTCCAAACCGGACTGCGCCGCCTCGACGCTGATGCCATCGGGCAGCGTGCGCCACCAGCGTTGCGCCGCAGAGTGATTGGCCTTCTCCACCACACCCTTACGGTTGCCATGCCGCGGCGGGCACACATCCACCGCCACGCCGTAATACTTGGCCACCGCAGCGAACGCCGCCGTCAGCCGCCCCGAGGTCGGCGAGCACACCGTGGCCATCCGGTCGAAACGCCACCGCCGCGTCAGCCCACCCAAGCGGCGCACCACTGCATCGAGCGCCTCCACCAGGTGCGGCAGGTCCTCGGCATCGGCGAGCACACCACGCCACTTACCCGAATGCGACAGGGCACCCACCAACAGATGCGCATGCTGACCAACGCCCCACGCCGCAGGCGGATCGGGTAGCTCCAACCAGTCCCACTGCGTTTCCTCACCCGCCGGATGAGCGATGATCGCATGGTCGCGGCCCTTCGCCGCCGCGCACGGCTCGCAATGCGGGCGCAGCTTGAGCTCCCGCACCGCCCGGGTGAACGTCGAATAGCCACCCGGATAGCCCAGCTCCCGAATCTCATCATGCAACGTGACCGCCCACAAATGCGGGTCGTCGGCCAGCCGCACCCGGCAGTACTCCACGAACGGCGCGAACTCGTCCGGCACGCTGCGCTGCCGCACCCCCGGAACCCGAGTGCCGTTCAAGTAAGCGCGAACGGTTTTCCGGTCTGCATTCACATGCCGGGCGATCGCCGAGATCGTCCAGCCCTGCGCCCGAAGCGCATGAATCTCCACATCAGCCTCCCACGACAGCAACCCGAAACCCTTTCGCCTCACCCCACCGCCACACACGGCCGGAACGAGACAACGAGCCTCGCCAAGCAGCCCGCACGGGACCGCCCGCAAGGTCACCCAAAGTGGGGCGCTTAGCTCAGCGCAACTGGGGATTTTCGAAGAGCGCCATCATTCGCCGTATCTCCAGGTCGTAGTCCAGGAACGGGATGAACTCGGCCCAGGCGTTGTCCCACAACCGAACCACGGCTGGATAGCGTTGCCGCCACGTGTCGGCCATCGCCTCGAACGCGGCCCGCGCGGCGTCGGCGTTGAC
>NZ_QJUG01000061.1 GCF_003426775.1 Allorhizocola rhizosphaerae
CCGCCGCCCCCGATGGCCGCGCCCATCTCCACCCCACCGCGGGCGCCCGTGTCGCCGCCGCCGATGTCGAAGCCGGTTTCGACCCCGCCGCGCGCGCCGGTTTCGCCGCCTTCGGTGTCGGCGCCGCCGATCTCGCCACCTCCCATGTCGCAGTCGCCGGTCTCCGTGCCGCCGCGTGCGCCGGTTTCGCCGCCATCGGTGTCGGCTCCGCCGCGCCCGGCCGCGCCGATATCGCCTGCCGGAGGCGGCCCTGCCGGGCCATCCGGTCCGTTTGGGCCGATGGGGCCCATCGACGACGGTCCGGCCGGACCCGGAACGAAGGTGCGGCTCGCCGCGGGCGTCGACATGATCCGGGGCGCCCGCTCCGAGGTGCGCCGCCAGCTTCGCGAGCAGCAGCGGCTGCGCATGTGGACACTCATCGCGCTCGTCGTGGCCGTGGTCGGTGGGCTGCCGTTCTACTACTTCGTGCTGCCCGAGGCCACCCGCGATCCCGTGATCATCTCACTGGACGCGCTCAGCGTGCCGGGCTGGGCGGTGAACGCCAAGGAGGACAACATCACCGGCAGCCGCTGGTGCATAAAGGACTGCCGCTATCGCGAGCGCACCGCCCTGTCGACGCGGCCGATCGCCGATACCGCCAAGGTCTATCAGGAGGCGCTGATCGCCGCCGGCTGGTCGCAGCTGAACGGCCTTCCCGGCTGCCCACCCGAGGTCGCCGAGGGCGAGCACGCCAGCTGCTGGCGGCGTGACGAGTTCACCCTCGATCTGTGGATCCGCGAACCCGCCGAATGCGCCGAGGACCCGTTGCGCAAACGTCCGACGATCGGACCGACGGCCACGCCCTCGCCCGGCGCGGACCCGTCGGCCGCGGCCGCACCGCCCGCTGCGGACGTGTGCAAAACCAACTCCAGCGTCACCATCAAGGTGTTCAACGCGATCGCCGACGAGCGCCTGCGCTGGAACGGGGAGAACCCGACGCCCAACCCGGAGATGGGTGAATTGACTGACGAGGACCTGAACCCGACGTCGAATCCGACACCCTCACCCAGTTAGGACGCACGCTGCTGCGAGCCTGTCATGGGCAGGCGGTAGGGTTTTGCCATGTCCATTTCTGGAGGCGAGCTCGCGGCGTTGATCTTTGCTGGCGCTTTCCTGATGCTGGTGGTCTTCCTCGGGGTGCCGATCCTGCGGCTGCGGCACACGGTCGACGAGGCCACCAAGGCGCTACGCCAGGTCAACGAGCGCACGGGGCCGATGCTCGACAACGTCAACCTGTCGGTGGACAACGTGAACACCGCGCTGGGCCAGCTTCAGACCACTTTGGACGGTGTCAACGTGCAGTTGGCACGCGTCGATGTGATGACTCAGCATGTCACATCGGCGACGGCCAATGTCTCCAATCTGGTCAGCGTGGTCACCACCGCCGCGGCCAACCCGCTGGTGAAGGCGGCGGCCGTGGGATACGGCTTCCGCCGTGCCACTGGCGCCCGCAAGCGGGCCGACGACGAAAAGCTCGTGCGCGACGAGCTCCGGCTGCGCAAGCGCAACCGGAAGGTCTGATCGGCCATGTTGCGTCGGCTTCTCTGGCTCGGTGTCGGCATAGGCATCGGCGTGGCCGTGGTCCGCGTCGTGAGCAAGCGGTTCAGCCCGGCGGGGCTCGCCGGGCAGGCGCAGGGCGCCATCGGTGGGCTCGCCGCGTCCGTGCGAAACTTCGTTGACGACTTCGCGGAGGGTGCGGCCGAGCGCGAGGCCGAGATCCGCGAGGCGTTTGCCGAGGGCGAGGCGCTGGATGCGCCCGATCTGCCGTGGGCGCAGGGGGTGGGCGAGCGGTTCGCCCGATACAAACAGCAGTTGCAGGAGGATGAGTAGAGGCGATGAGGACCGCGGAAGTCAAGCGACGGTTCCTGGCACACTTCGAGGCCAACGGGCACACGGTCGTCCCGAGTGCCCCGCTGCCCGCCATCGACGACCCCAACCTGCTGTTTATCAACGCGGGCATGGTGCAGTTCGTGCCGTACTTCCTGGGCCAGCAGGCGCCGCCGTTCAAGCGGGCGGCCAGCGTGCAGAAGTGCATCCGCACGCCCGACATCGACGAGGTCGGCAAGACCAGCCGGCACGGCACGTTCTTCCAGATGAACGGCAACTTCTCGTTCGGCGACTACTTCAAGGAGCTGGCGATCCCGCTGGCGTGGGAGCTGTCGACCAAGCCCATCAGTGAGGGCGGCTACGGGCTCGACCCCGACCGCATCTGGGCCACGGTCTATCTCGACGACGAGGAGTCCATCGCGATCTGGCGCAAGACCGGCCTGCCGGCCGACCGCATCGTGCGCCGCGGCAAGAAGGACAACTACTGGTCGATGGGCATCCCCGGGCCTGCCGGCCCGTGCTCGGAGATCTATTACGATCGTGGGCCGGATTACGGCAAGGAGGGCGGCCCAGAGGTCGACGAGGACCGTTATCTCGAATTTTGGAACAACGTCTTTATGCAGTACGAGATAACGGACGTCAAGAGCAAGGAGGAGTTCCGCGTCGTCGGCGAGCTTCCGGCCAAAAACATCGACACCGGCATGGGGCTGGAGCGGATGGCCTCGATCATGCAGGGCGTCGACAATATGTATGAGATCGACGAGATCCGCCCGCTGATCGACAAGGCGTGCGCGTTGACCGGCAAGCGATACGGCCAGGCAGTGTCCAAAGTGGCCAGTGAGTCTCACCCGGACGACGTGCGGCTGCGCGTCATCGCCGACCACGTGCGCACCTCGCTGATGCTGATCGGCGACGGGGTGGCCCCGTCCAATGAGGGCCGCGGCTATGTGTTGCGGCGCATCATGCGCCGGGCCATCCGGGCCGTGCGGCTGCTGGGCTATGAAGACCCGGCGCTGCCCGAGCTGCTGCCCGTGGCGCGCGACTCGATGTCACCGTCCTATCCTGAGCTCGCCGACGAGTTCGACCGCATAGCGCAATATGCTTATGCCGAGGAGGAGGCGTTCCGGGCCACCCTGCGCGCCGGGACCACCATCCTCGACACGGCGATCGCTTCCGTCAAGGAGCGCAAGGGCAAGGAACTCGACGGCGAGAAGGCGTTCCAGCTGCACGACACATACGGGTTCCCGATCGACCTGACCCTGGAGATCGCGGGCGAGCAGGGGCTTTCCGTTGACACGGAAGGGTTCCGGCGGCTG
The DNA here is from genome assembly GCF_003426775.1 of Allorhizocola rhizosphaerae. GTDB lineage: Bacteria > Actinomycetota > Actinomycetes > Mycobacteriales > Micromonosporaceae > Allorhizocola > Allorhizocola rhizosphaerae. The sequence goes on from NZ_QJUG01000061.1 coordinate 3,183, forward strand.
ATGGCGCAGCAGCGGGCGCGGGCCAAGGCCGACGCCGCCGCGCGCAAGTCCGGTCACGCCGACCTGTCGGCCTACCGTGCCGCGCTGGAGGCCGGTGGTGCTGTCGAGTTCACCGGATACACCGAGGTCTCACGCGAGTCGCGGGTCCGCTCGGTCATCGGCCCCTACGGCAGCGCGGTGGACGTGGCGGCCGAGGGTGAGGAGATCGAGCTCGTGCTCGACGCCACGCCGTTCTACGCCGAGGGCGGCGGGCAGCAGCCCGACACGGGCCTGATCACCGTGGGGGCGGGACGCATCGAGGTGCTCGACGTGCAGCAGCCCGTGCCCGGGTTGATCGTCCATCGTGGACGGATCGTCGAGGGCGAGGTGCGCGCGGGGGAGACCGGGTTCGCCCAGATCGACGTCGACCGGCGGCGGGCCATCTCGCGGGCGCACACGGCCACCCACCTGGTGCACCAGACCATGCGCAACTTCCTCGGCGAGTCGGCGACGCAGGCCGGTTCGCTGAACGCGCCCGGGCGGCTGCGGTTCGACTTCAACACCCCGGCCGCCGTGCCGCACAGCGTGCTGCACGACGTGGAGCAGCAGATCAACGAGGTGCTCATGCAGGACCTCGAGGTCCGCGCGTTCATCACGTCGCAGGCCGAGGCGCGGGCGATGGGCGCGATGGCGCTGTTCGGCGAGAAATACGGCGAGCACGTCCGGGTCGTCGAGGTGGGCGACTACGCGCGCGAGCTGTGCGGTGGCACCCATACGGCCCGGTCCGGGCACCTGGGGCTGGTCAAGATCCTCTCGGAGGCGTCGATCGGGTCGGGGGTGCGCCGGGTCGAGGCACTGGTCGGCATGGACGCCTTCCGCTATCTGGCCAAGGAGCACGTGCTCGTGTCGCGGCTGGCCGACATCTACCGCGTGCCCAACGAGCAGGTCGCCGAGCGGGTCGAGCAGACCGTGGCGCAGCTGCGCGACGCCGAGCGCGAGCTGGAGAAGCTGCGCGCCCAGCTCGTGCTGGGCGGGGCCGCATCCCTCGCGGCGCAAGCGGTTGACGTGCGTGGCGTGGCGTTTGTCGGCACCGAGGCCCCCGAGGGCGCGGCAGTCAACGACGTGCGCACCCTGGCACAGGAGGTGCGCGGCAAAATCCCGTCCGACCGCCCAGCGGTCGTGGCGGTCGCGTCCCGCGCCAACGGCAAAGCCTCACTGATCGTGGCCATCAACCAGTCCGCCAGGGCACGCGGCCTGTCCGCCGCCGACCTCGTCAAGGGCGCCCTCTCCGGCCGGGGTGGCGGCAGCCCCGACCTCGCCCAAGGCGGCGGCCTGCCCGCCGACGAGGCCCCCAGGCTCCTGGTCGCCGTCGAACAGGCCCTAGCCAACGTCTAATCACGACCCGACGTCTAATCACGACGACCGCTCTCGCTCCGGCGAGAGCGGTCTGTCTTTGTGCCGGTTCACGATGCCGCTCTCATGGCCAGGCGTCTCGCCTTGGCCCCACTGTCCGCGGCTGGCGGCCAGGCGCAGGGCGTCCTAGCGCCCGGCAGGCCGTGTGCGTGACCGTGCGGCTGCGCGATGTCGCATCGGCATGGCACGATACTTCCTGCCATTGTCGGATTGACAATGTTGTCCGCGTTGGGGGTCTCGTGTGTTCCAAACCGAGCAGTTTCCGCAGCTCCGCCGGTTGATCGCCGAGCAGGCGGCCCGTGACCGGGCCGAGCTGGACAGGCTGATGGCCCAGGTGCGGGCAATGGGGCCAGTGCGGATCATCAAGCCCCGCAGCGCGACATCGGTGGCGTTGATGGCCGCCGACGGTGGCAATAATCAGGTGACCTTCAATCCCTTTTACCTTCAAGTCGTGCGCGTGGTGGACTCCTACGGCAAGGAATTGTGTCTGGATGTGGTGTCGTCCTCGACCGACATCGGGGAGCTGAGCCGCCAACAATTCGAGGAAAGGGATGGGAAGCTTCCGCCACTGGGCCGGCTGATGCGAGATCTCGAGGTAAACGATCTGCATGAGCTGTCGCCGATGATGAATTGGAAGTCTGCGGGCTGGGTCCTCGTCTATCGGGAGTTGTGCGAGTGGGCCACGCTCTACGAGCTGATCTGTTCCCGCCGGTTCGCACAGGACACACTCCTGGTTCGGGACGGCCTGCTTCGGAGCAAGGTTTTCCGCGGCACACTGTTCGTCGAGATGTACCGCCTGATCAAGCAGCACATCGAGCGCATCTACCGTGAGGACCGCCGCCATGTCTGGCTCGTGGGTCTGGCCAAGAAGAGCGAAGTGCTAGAGCAGTATCGGCTGGCGATTTCCCTGTCGCGAGTCTTCGAGCGCGGCTCACCGTGCTTTGTCGCGGTGCCGGAGGAGATGCAGCGACACGTTATCAGGTGGGTGGAGTACGTCAGGTCCCCGGAGGATGACTCGTCCGGGGAGAAGCCGAAGTTCAACATGGGTGCGATGCACTTCGCGCGGTTCGGTACCCGCTCCGGCGATCCGGTGTGGACGGTCGATCTGCTGGAGTGCCAGAAGGCCGATGCCCAGGTGGTCTTCGGATACCTGCTGGCCGATGCGGTCGCCGGGTTCCCGATTCCGTTCTATCCCAACAGCATCCAGCAGGCCGACAGTCACTCCCGCGTCGCCGATCTGGACCTGGACATCATCGAGGACAACCTGATCGAGGCGATTCGCGACCAGGTCGGCCCGGAGCTCGCGCCGATCATCGATCAATTGCGGTTGGCGACCGACGTCGCCGCCCGGCGATACGAGTAGCACTTCCCGAGCGACCCCTCCACCGAACCGAGGCAGTATGACCCTGTTCGAAAAAGACCACGTTGTGGGAGTGTTCCGTGGCTTCTCCGAGGGCGGTATGGAATTCCACGCCGACATCGTGATGCCCTACCGGGACGACTTCCAGTCGCTGCCGATGCACGGCCAGTTCGTCCTGGTCCAGCTGGAGCACGAACACGAGGCAGTATTCGGCAGGATCACCAGTATTGCCTCGCAGGGCCGGCTCACCTCGCCGATCGGCGAGGACTACGCGGTGCGGGCGGTAAGAGATCAACGCCCGATCCCCGATGAGTTGCGTGACCAATACCTGAAGTACAAAGTGGACATTCGTGTGTTGGGTGTGCTGCGCAAGGACGGCGCCAAACTGATCTTTGTGCCGAGCCACCGCCGGTTGCCACATGTAGGTGCACAGGTGGCTTTCTTGAGCCCGCAACTGCTTGCCGAGGTCGCCAACGCCAACGACACCACTGAAGACGCGGTGGCGATCGGGTTCCTCGCGTTCGGCGAGTTCGTGTACTCGGGCGGCGACGAGCGAGCGTCGGCCGAACCGTGGATGGTCACCCTGTCGCCGGCGGTCATGCCCAGGTTTCAGATCAGCAAACTGGTGGCCCGGCGCAGCTTTGTGTTCGCCCGCGCCGGATTCGGCAAGTCCAATCTGGTCAAGCTGCTCTTCTCGAAGCTGTACTCGATCGAGCCCACGGTGCCTCGCCGCAACGGCATCAAAGTCCCCGTCGGCACGGTGATTTTCGATCCGGATGGCGAATACTTCTGGCCCGACCACCAGGGCCGCCCGGGTCTGTGCGACGTGCCGGAGTTGCGCGATCGGCTCGTGGTCTTCACCAACCGCAAGGCGCCGAGCAAGGCCTACGCCTCGTTTGTCGTGGACAAGGTGAAGTTGGACATCCGCCAGCTGCCCGCGAGCCGGGTCGTCGGGCTCACCATCCCCGGGGAGAAGCAGGAACAGCAGAATGTGGTGAAACTCAAGAACCTCAAGGACGAACGCTGGCGAGAGCTTGTCAACATCATCTATCGGGATTGGTATGACGCAAATCCCGCTCGGGTAGCCGAACTGCTCGGGATCAAAGCCGACCGGTCTGAACAGAACATGGAGCTCACCGCCGCCATCTCCAACATGGCCAAGATAGTCCGCGACCATCATGACCCGTCCAGCCAGCTCCTGCGTGCGCTCAAGGCGGCGCTGGCCAAAGGAATGCTCTGCGTGGTCGACATCTCGCAGATGCGTGGATTACAGGGCCTGCAGCTGGCGGGCATCATTCTGGCCGACATCTTCGACCACAACCAGAAGCAGTTCACCGAGGCGGATCCGCAGACCATCCCCACCATCGCGGTCCTCGAGGAGGCCCAGTCGATCCTCGGCGCGGCCGGCAACCGCGACGACGGTCCCTTCGTCGCGTGGGTCAAGGAGGGCCGCAAATATGACCTCGGCGCCATGATGATCACGCAGCAGCCCGGCAGCATCCCTAGTGAGCTGGTCAGCCAGGGTGACAACTTCTTCGTGTTCCATCTGCTGGCCGAGGGCGACCTGACCGCACTCAAGCGCGCCAACGCGCACTTTTCCGGCGACCTGCTCGCCGCTCTGCTCAATGAGCCCCTCGTCGGACACGGCGTGTTCTGGTCCAGCGCTCCCGGTACCGACGAGCACGCCAGGCCGTATCCGCTGTCCGTGCGCGTGTTGGACTTCAACAAAACCGTCGGGCAGTTGTTGGGCGACGCGCATCCCGGAGAGCCGATCGACAACTATGCCGCGAAGCTGCGGGCCACTTTTGCGGCAGCGGCGCATCAAGCGCCGGCCAGAGATGCCGGCGCCGACGACGCGCTCGACGGCCAGGAACCGGTCGATGTGGAAGAGCGCTACCGCGCCGAAGCCATCGGGAAACTGCGCACGGACCCCACGTTCCGCAGATGGATGTCCAGCGGTGGTTACTGGTGGGGAGACATTCAGCGACTCCTGGCCGAGTACGCGCCAAGCGAGGAAATCGTCGGCAAAGGACAGCGGTTCACCTGGGCCTACCCGGTGATGACGCAGGCTCTCAACGAGATCTTCGGCCCGCAAGGCCCGCAGGGTTGGGACACCGAGCCGCGTGACAAGGGCGGGTTCACCAGAAAATGGGTCGTGCCGACGACGCAGTGGCCGGCCCGGACCGCATCGGCCAGCACGCACGATGAGCCTTAAGATCGATCCTGTGTGGCAGCGTGGGGTGCGGCTCGGGGTGGATGTCGGCAAGGTGCGCATCGGGGTGGCCAGGTGCGACCCGGACGGGATTCTCGCGACGCCGCTGAGCACGATAAATCGCGACAATTCGGGCACCAAGGATGTTCCTGCTGATATGGTCGAGCTGGCCCGGCTGGTCGCGGAGCATGACAGCGTAGAGGTGGTGCTCGGGCTCCCGGTGAACCTTGCCGGGCAGGAGGGGCCGGCCGCGGTACACGTCAGGGAATACGCGCAGAGGTTGGCGGAGGTGATCACCCCGGTGCCGGTGGTGCTGACCGACGAGAGGATGTCGACGGTGGTGGCCAGTCGCAGGCTGTCCGAGCGTGGCATGCGCGCCAAGAAGCAGCGTACGGTCATCGATCAGATGGCGGCGGTCGAGATCCTGCAGCATTGGTTGGACGCGAAGCGTGCTCGATGAGCTGACTCGGCCAGAGGACGAGGTGAAGCGGCACAGGGGCAGGTCGGGGTTCGCCCTACTGCTCGCGGTGGTTCTGCTCGCTGCGCTCGGCTATGGCGCGGTGTCGGGTTACCGGTGGCTCGCGGGAGCCCTGACGACCCCCGACTATCAGGGGCAGGGGATAGCCGAGACCGCCGAGGTCGAGATCAAGCCGGGGGACACGCAGACTGACATCGCGCAGGCGCTGACCGAGGCCGAGGTCATCAAGAGCGACAAGGCGTTCACGGAGGCGGGCAAGGCCAACGCCGACGCGCTGCGCATTCAGCCCGGACACTACAAGCTGCGCAAGCGCATGAGCGGCGAGGCCGCCGTGCTGGCCCTGCTCGACCCGAGCAACCGGGTCGTGCGCGGAGTGCTGATCCGCGAGGGTCTCATCACGGTCGAAATCTATCAGCTGCTGGCAAAGGAATTGGGCCTCAAAGAAGACGACCTGCGCAAGGCCGCGCAGGATCCCGTCAAACTGGGCGTGCCCGGCTGGTGGTTCAACCGCAAGGACGGCGTCACGTCGGCCAAAAAGTCGCTGGAGGGCTTCCTCTTCCCGGCGACGTATGAGTTCCCGCCCGGCGTGACCGCCGAGCAGGCGCTGCGCATCATGGTGCAGCACTTTCTCACCGTCACCGGGGACCTGAAGTTTGCCGAAAGAGTGCAGAAGGAGCGCCAGATCTCGCCCTACGAGGCGCTGATCGCCGCGTCCATCGTCGAGGCCGAGGTGGCCACGCCCACCGACATGGGCAAGGCAGCGCGGGCCGTGTACAACCGCGCCTACACCGACAAGCACGAGTGCCGGTGCCTGCAGCTCGACGCCGCCATCAACTACCACTTCAAGATCAGCGGGCAGGCGGCCAAGGACCCGAACGAGTTCCGGATGAGCGAGATCCAGAACCCGAACAACCCGTACAATACGCACATCCGTCCGGGCATGCCGATCTCGCCGATCAGCAATCCCGGCGAAAACGCACTGCGGGCTGCTATGGACACACCCCCCGGCAATTGGTTGTACTGGGTGACCGTGGACAAACAAGGAACGACACTGTTCGCCGACTCCTATGAGGGTCACCGGGCAAACATCCGCATCGCCTGTCAAAACGGCGTCCTGACGGGGGCGGCGTGCTGAAGCGGGCCGCCGTCCTGGGCAAACCGATAGCCCACTCCCTGTCGCCGGTGATCCATAATTCCGGGTACCAGGAAAAGGGTTTGGAATTCTCTTATAGCGCAATCGAATGCGACTCTCGGGAACTCGCGGGCTTCGTGGCCGGCCTCGGGCCGGAGTGGGTCGGCCTGTCGCTGACCATGCCGCTGAAGGAGGTGGCGCTGGACGTCGCCGACTCGGTCACCGACATCGCGCAGGCCGTCGGCGCGGCCAACACGCTCGTGCGGCGCCCCGATGGCCACTGGCGCGCCGACAACACCGACGTGTCGGGCATGGTGCTGGCGCTCGGCTCCTTGGAAAAGCCGCGCTCCATCGCGATCCTCGGCGCCGGGGGCACCGCTCGGGCCGCGCTCGGAGCGGCCGCACAACTGGGCGTCAAGCGGGTGGTCCTTTTCGCCCGCCGGCCTGAGGTGATGAAGGAACTCGAGCCGGTGGCCGAAAACCTGCGCCTGAGCCTGATGTATCACGGCTGGAGCGAGACCCCCCGCGCCGCACAGCACGACGTCGTCATCTCGACCGTGCCCAAGGGTGTCGCCGACGACCTCACCATCGCGTGGCGGCCGGGGACCGTCCTCTTCGACGTCGTCTACGATCCCTGGCCCACACCGCTTGCGGCACAAGCGGAAAGGGCCGGCGCCCGCATCGTGTCCGGATTGGACCTTCTGCTGGCGCAGGCCCTCGGCCAGTTCCGCCTATTCACCGGGGTGGAGCCGCCCGTCGAGGCGATGCGGTCGGCACTACTCAAGAAGGCAGCTCAGCGATGATGGAAAGCTCCGGCGGTTCGGCGAAGTGGCACGCCGCCCGCTGCGCCGGGGCTTTCTCCTCAAGCGGGGGCTCGGTGGTCGCGCAGATCTCCTCGGCCTTCCAGCAGCGCGTCCTGAAGCGACACCCCGACGGCGGGTTGATCGGGCTGGGCACATCGCCCACGAGCCGGATCCGCTCGCGCGGCGGAACGCCCCGCACCACGCCGAGGTCGGGCACCGCCGACAGCAGCGCCTGCGTGTAGGGGTGTTGCGGCGCCTCATAAATCGCGTTCCGCGGTCCCATCTCCACGATCTTGCCGAGGTACATGACCGCGACCCGGTCGCAGAAGTGCCGCACCACACCCAGGTCGTGCGCGATGAAGACGAACGCGATGCCGAACTCCTTGCGCAGGTCCTCCAGCAGGTTCATCACCTGCGCCTGGATCGACACGTCCAACGCGGACACCGGCTCGTCGGCCACGATCACCTTGGGCTGCACGGCCAGCGCCCGCGCGATGCCGACGCGCTGCCGCTGCCCGCCCGAGAATTCATGGGGGTACCGGTTGTAGTGCTCGGGATTCAGGCCGACCACCTCGAGCAGCTCCTGCACCCGGGACAGCACCTTGTCCTTCGGCACGATGTTGTGCGTGCGCAGCGCCGTGCCGACAATCGTCCCGACCGTGTGCCGCGGGTTGAGCGACGAATACGGGTCCTGGAAAATAAGCTGCAACTCGCGCCGGTAGGGCCGCAGCTCGCGCTCCTTCAGCGGCGCGATGTCCTTGCCCATGAACCGGATCTGGCCCGCCGTCGGCACCAGCAGCCGGGTGATCAGGCGCCCGGTCGTGGTCTTGCCGCAGCCCGATTCCCCAACCAGCCCAAGGGTTTCGCCCTCGCGCAGCTCGAACGAGACCCCGTCGACGGCCTGGACCTTCGCCGATCCGCCGAGCAGCCCGTCACCCTTGACCTTGAAGTGCATGACCAGGTCTTTGACCTCCAGTAGCGGCGCGGTCGACTGAACGGCCTCCGCTTGAGGCGAAGCAAGTGCGGTAGTCGTCATCGTGTGCAGTCCTTCACGTCACGGCAGCCGGGGCAGGATGTCGGTCTCGAACACGCGATCCGGCTCGCGCAGATGGCAGCGCGACATCCGGCCGGTGTCGGCCGTGCGCGGCTCGAGGTCGGGCAGGTCCTGCCGGCACAGGTCGCGCGGCACCCGGGTGCGAAACTCGCAGCGCGGGTGGAACGAGCAGCCGGTCGGCAGCGCGAGCAGGCTCGGCGGTGTGCCCGGGATAGGGTGCAGGCGGGCGGGGTCGCCGGACACGGCGGGGATGCTTTCGAGCAGACCCCACGTGTACGGGTGCAGCGGTTTGCCGAGCACGTCGTTGACCGTGCCGTATTCGACCGCACGGCCCGCATACATCACCAGCACGTCATCGGCGAGCTCCGCCACCACGCCAAGGTCGTGCGTGATGAACAGCACCGCCGAGCCGAAGTCCTGCTGCAGGTCCACGATCAGGTCGAGGATCTGCGCCTGCACGGTCACGTCGAGCGCGGTCGTCGGCTCGTCGGCGATGAGCAGCTTCGGGTCGTTGACCAGCGACATGGCGATCATCGCGCGCTGGCGCATGCCGCCGGAAAACTGGTGCGGGTAGTCGTCGAGGCGCCGGCGCGGGTGGGGGATGCCCACGCGGCCGAGCATGTCGACGGCCCGCTCGCGGGCGGCCCGCTTGGACACGTTGTGGTGCGCCCGGTACGCCTCCACGATCTGGTTGCCGATCGTGAAGTACGGGTGCAGCGACGACTGCGGGTCCTGGAAAATCATGGCCGCGCCGGCGCCGCGGTGCTTGCGCATGCTCTCCTGCGGCATGTTGACGATCTCGCGCTCGCCGAGCCGGATGGAGCCGCTGATCCGGGTGGACTTGGGGTCGTGCAGGCCCATGATGGCCATGCTCGACACGCTCTTGCCCGAGCCGGACTCGCCCACGATCGCCAGGGTGCGCCCGAGGCTCAGCGAGTAGCTCAGCCCCTGCACCGCCCGGACCGTGCCATCGGCGGTGGGGAACTCGACCACGAGATCCTTGACCAAGAGGTAGGGCGCCTCGCCGGCCTGCCGCTCGCCCCGCTTGGACCGGTCCCGGGAAACCTTGATCGGCCCGCGCTTGGTCACCACGGCCGGCGTGCTTTCCACTTCTTCGATCATCGCAGTCTCACTCGGGGGTCAAGGATGCTGTAGACGATGTCCACGATCAGGTTCATGGTGACCAGCGCGACGGCTCCAATCAGGACGGTGGCCATGAGGACCGGGAGGTCGTACTGGCTGAACGCTTGGATGGTAAGCCTGCCGAGGCCGGGAAGCCCAAAGATGGTCTCGGTGAACACGGCACCGGCCAGCTGGCCGGCAAGATCGAGGCCGAAAATCGTGGCGACGGGTGTGACGGCGGCACGCAGGCCGTGGCGGTAGACCACCCGTTTCTCGCTGATGCCCTTGGCTCGAGCGGTGCGCACGTAATCCTCGCCGAGCGACTCGATCATCGATGCTCGCGTATATCGGGTGTAGCTGGCGGCGTTCACGATCCCGAGCGTCACCCATGCGGCGAGCAGACCGCCCGCCCAGCCCAGCGGGTTTTCGGTGATTGGCACCCACTCGCTTCCCGGAAGGATGACTCCCGCGACGAAGAGCGCGGAGATCAGCGCCACCACGAAGTAGGGGATGGAGCTCAGCGTCAGGGTCCCGGCGACGACCACGCGATCCAGCATCGTGCCACGGACGCGCGCCGACAGCGTACCGGCCATGATGCCGATGAGCAGATAGAAGAACGCCGCCCCGAGCACGATGGACACGGTCACGGGAAGGGCGTTGGCGATCAGCTTGGTGACCGGCTGGCCGAGCGTGAACGAATAGCCCAGGCAGGGTGCGGAGCACTCTTGCGTGACGCCGCCGGTCGTGTAGTCGCGCCCGACGAAGAGCCCTTTCACGTAGCCGGTGAACTGGGTGATGACCGGGTCGTGGACGCGGAGGGTTTTCTCGATCTCCGCCAGCCGCTGCGGTGTGCAGCGGGGGCCGCAGACCACACCTGCTGGATCGGTTGGCGCGAGGTAGAACAGCGAGAAACTGGCGATCAGGGTGAGAAAGATGACCGACACCGCGCTGACCAGACGCCGCAGAAGGAACGTGAGCACCGGCAAACTCCTTGGCTTGGCTCTCAAAGGGCCCGGTCGGCACCTCGGTGCGGTGCCGACCGGGACACTATCCGACGATGGTCAGCTCTTCAGGAACATGTCCACGAAGAACGGCATGCCCATGGTGCCGTCACCGACGGCGCCACCGACGTTGGTGCCGACGACGATGGCCATCTTGTCGTAGTACAGCGGCATCACGATGTACTTCTCCATGATCTCCTTGTCCAGGTCGGCCCACTTGGCGGCGGCATCCTTGGACGGGAGCTTGGCGACGTCGTTGATCTTGGCGTCGAGGGCGGGGTCGCTGAGCATGCCCCAGCTCTGGCCCTCCGCGATGCTCTGGCTCCGGAACAGCACCGGGAACCAGCTCGAGCCGGTCGGCCAGTCGGAGCACCAGCCGGCGGGCGTCTGGCCCATGTTGACCGGCGCGTTGTAGTCGCCGCGCTTGGCGCGAAGCTCCGCCGCGGTCACACCGATCGGCTTGACCGTGAAACCGGCAGCGGTGAACGCGTCCACGCGGGCCTGGTTGACCTGCTGCGCCTGCGTGCTGGCGTTGTTATAGTACCAGCTGAGCTCGTAACCGACCTTGCCGGCGGCCTCCAGCATCTTCTTCGCGGCCGCGGGGTCGCCCGTGCCCTTGCCGTCGAGGTCCTCGATGGCCGGGTAGTTCTTGTAGCCCTGGACGCTCGGCGGCATGACCGTGTTGGCCGGCTGCGCGGTCAGGTCGTTGTTGCCGGCTGCCTTCCAGATCTGGTCGTACGGGAACGCCTTGGCGATCGCCTTACGGATGTTGATGTCAGTGATCTTGCGGGTGTCCAGCTGCCACACGATCGTGCACGGGCTGGTGCCGGCAATGAGCTGCTTCTTCTTGTCGCCCTTGTCGAGCTCGGGGATGAGCGAGGCGTCGATGTTGGCGTAGTTCAGCGCGTTGGCGTCGGCGCCGTTGCTGTTGAGCACCTGCTGCTGGGTCTTGACGTCGCTCTCGCCCCACTTGAACACCCAGGCGTCCGGGTAGGCGTGGCGCACCGGGTCGGAAGCGGCGTCCCAGTTCGGGTTGCGCTTGAGCTTGAGCTCGGTGCCCGGCGTGAACGTGTCGAACTGGTACGGCCCGGAAGCGACCGGGTTGTTCTTGTACTCCGCCTTGGTGTCCTTGGCCTTCGGGATGGGGGTGAACATCGGGAAGGTCATGTAGTAGGGCAGGTCGTTGAACGGCTCCTTGAGGTTGATCACCAGCGTGCTGGCGTCAGGAGTCTCGACACACTCGCAGTTGTCGCCGCTGTTGTACGGGCCCTTGTAGGTGTCGCCGCCCTTGAAATAGGACAGCTGGTAGGCCGGGCCGTTGTGGTACGCCTCGTGGTCGAACGACCGCTTGATGGCGTACGCCAGGTCCTCAACCTTGATCTCCGTGCCGTCGGCGTACTTCAGGCCGGTCTTCATCTTGAACGTCCACTTGAGACCGTCGGCCGACATCGTTCCGAGGTCAGTCAGGTCGGGCACCAGAACCGCGTTGCCGTTGCGGATCGCGAACTGCGTCGGCGTCCGGAAGATCAGCTTGCCGATCTCGTTGGAGTCAACGTAGTAAATGTCCGTGGGGTCAAACGTGTTTGGCGTCGACTCTGAGTAGACGGTGATCGTGCCACCCTTCTTCGCCCCTGGGATCTCGGGCGCCGGGCCCTTGGCGTTCGGGTCTTGGCCGAACTCCTGCGTGCCCCCAATGTCGGTGTTACCGCCGTTGTTACCGGACGGCGCCTGGGTACAGCCCGCGGCTGCCAAGGCAAGCGCAGCGACCACGGCCACTGCCACTCTCATACGTCTCACGACGTTCTCCTATCTGTACTCTTTCAGCCGACGCTGTCAGCGGCGGGTCTTGGGATCGAAGGCATCGCGAACCGCGTCGCCGAGCAGGCTGAGCGCCAGCACGAGGATCGTGACACCGGCGACCGGAATCCACAGGTAATACGGGATGGTCTTGTAGAAGGTCTGCGCGGAGGCGATCGTGATGCCCCAGGAGGCGGTCGGCTCGACCAGTCCCACGCCGAGGAAGGTCAGACCGGCCTCGACCACGATGTAGGCGGGCAGCGCGAGCGACACCGAAATCACGATGGGCGCCACCAGGTTCGGCAGAAGTTCTTTGAAGAGAATTTTTCTGGTGGGTACGCCGAGGGCGCGCGCGGCCGCGACGAACTCACGCTCGCGCAGCGACAGCACCTGCCCGCGGATGAGCCGGGCCAACCCTGCCCAGCCGAAGAACGCCAGCACGCAAATCAGGGAGATGAACCGCACCCGTGCCACCTGGTCCGGTGTGGCGTTGTTGACGCCAACGAACTGCGCGATGAGCACGGCGGGCACCGCGATGGCGAACAGCAGGTAGGGCAGGCTCAGGACGAAGTCGATGATCCAAGACAGCACGCGGTCGACGATTCCGCCAACGAAGCCCGCCACCAGGCCCACCACCACGCCGATGACCGTGCTGAAGAAGGTCGCCAGGCCGGCAATGATCAGCGATGGGCGCGCGCCGTAGACCCAGCGGGCGAACAGGTCGCGGCCCGTCCGCGGCTCGATGCCGAACCAGTGATCACCGGTCATCGCGATGGTCGGAAAACCATTGCGGTCGATGAGATCCTGGTTCCACTTGTTGGGGTCCTGGCCCTCGATGGCGGCCAGCACGGGCGCGAAGACGGCGACCAGCACGAAGAAGACGACGATGCCGAGGCAGACCATCGCGGTGCGATCCTGGCGCAATCGGATGAGGGCTATCCGAGTGGGGGACTTGCTCTCCGCCTTTCCGGCAATGGCCGGCGGTACGTCCGCCGGCGCGAGGGTCTCTACGTGCACGGGTTCCACGCGCAGCACCTTCCGCCAAAATCGCGATCATTAGCCCCCGTTCCTGCACAAGCTAGCCGGTGGGTAGTTCGTGCGGAATAGGAACTTGGCATCGGTCAGATAACGGGTCCGTCACTGAACGTTGCCACGCCGTAAGGACGCGTTGTCTTCGACGACAGGTTGCCGTCCGCTGAACGTTCGCTCAGGACGCCTGATCAGGTGCCATCGGCGCGATCGGATGCCGCGTGACCTGCGATTTTGAGTCGCCAATCAGGTTACGGTGCGCGATGATCCCTCGCGTATCCAAAGTCACACCTTGATAACACTTGCCCGGCGGATGCATCCGGCATCGGCGTGGGCGGCGTTTCCGGCCACGCCCGGTGACCGGAAACGCCCAGCTATCCGACAACGCGCCAATCTCCGTGTACGCCCGGAAACCCCCGTTGTGCGCGCCTGTCAAATCGTTAGCTGCCAATGCACCCGGCTCGCGCCGGAATACGTGCAGCGACACTAAGGCGTGCCGCTTACACTCGGCTTACGTTGACGGGCCAGGGCATTTCGGGGAGGACTCGTTGACCGCCGGAACGATGGTCACTGATTTTCGTCTGCTTGGACCGCTCGAGGTCTTGCTCAATGGCGAGCAACTCGATGTCGGGCATCGGCGGCAGCGCCTGCTCCTTGGGGTGCTGCTGCTTGAGGCCGGCCGGCCCGTGCGGTTTGACCGATTGATCGACCTCGCGTGGTCCGGCGAGGATCCACCGCGCACCGCCCGCAACGCCCTGCAGGTGGGCGTCTCGAAGCTGCGTGCGACCCTGGGCGAGGCGGCACAGATTGTGACCACCGGCGAGGCATACCGGGTTGACGTGGCGCCGGATTCCGTTGACGTACACCGGTTTCGGACACTCGTCAACCAGGCGCGAGCCTTGAAGGGCAAGCCGGCCATCGACCTGTACCGGCAGGCGATCGCGCTGTGGCGTGGGCCTGTTCTCGCCGGAACCTTCGGCGAGGAGGTCCGTGATCTTCTATGCGGTGGGTTGATGGAGGAACGGCTGCGGGCTGTCGAGGAGCGGGTCGATCACGAGCTGGAGCTCGGTCTGCACGGCCGGGTCATCGGCGAACTGACCGACCTGTTGCACGACCACCCGACCCGCGAGCGCCCAGTGGGCCAGCTGATGGTCGCGCTGTATCGGAGCGGCCGCCAAGCCGACGCACTGGAGGCTTTTCGCAAGACTCGCCGACGCCTCGTCAATGAGCTGGGCATAGAACCGAGCAGGGAGCTCGAACAGTTGCACCGCCGGATTCTCAATAGTGATCCCTCATTGGCCGCGCCCGGCACGGCGGTGTCGGCGCCCGTCCTCAGGCGTTTCCTGCCCCGCGACGTTCCGGATTTCACCGGCCGGGCGCGTGATCTTCGCCGTCTGGACGAAATCGCCCTCGCTTCCTCCGCCACGTCAAAGACGATGGTTATCAGCGCTATTGCCGGTGTCGGTGGGGTGGGCAAGACGGCGCTTGCGGTCCATTGGGCACACGCGGTGGCACAGCGGTTTCCTGACGGACAGCTGTACCTCAACCTGCGGGGCTACGATCCCCGCCATCCTCTGCGATCCGACGAGGCGACCCGGGTGCTCCTCCGCGCGCTCGGCGTACCGGGCGATGAGATTCCGTATGGTGTGGACGAGGCGGCAGATCTCTATCGCTCCACGGTGGCGGATCAGAAGCTGCTCATCCTGCTGGACAACGCGCGCTCCGCCGAACAGGTCAGGCCGCTCCTTCCGGCGAGTCCGGGCTCTCTGGTCCTCGTGACGAGCCGAGACTCGCTGGCCGGCCTGATCGCGCGGGACGGTGCTTCTCGGCTGGTCCTCGACATGATGCCGCCGGAGGAGGCCGTTGCCCTGCTCGCCACGATCCTCGGTGCCGATCGCGTGGCGGCTGAACCCGAAGCCGCGCAGAATCTGGCAAAGCTGTGTGGCTGCCTGCCTCTGGCATTGCGGGTCGCGGCCGCCAACCTCGCCGACCTTCCGGCCACGAGCCTCGCGACATATGTGCGGGAACTCGGTGGGAACGACCGGATCGCCGCGCTGGCGGTGGATGGCGACCCTGAAAGCAGCGTTACGGCCGTCTTCGACCGTTCCTACCGCGCCCTGGCGGCGCCTGTGCAGGAACTCTTCCGGCGGCTTGGCCTTATGCCCGGTGCTGACTTCACGGTCGACGGGGTGAGCGCCATGCTGGATCTGGACCCAGGCACCTGCACGGAGTTGCTCGGTCATCTCGCAGCGGTTCACCTGGTCAACGGGCTACCGGGCGGCCGTTATGCGATGCACGACTTCATCCACGACTACGCTGCACAACTGTGCGAGCGCCTAGATGGGTCGCACGAGCGCCAAAACTCGATCGAGCGCTTGCTCGACTGGTATGTGGCGATGTCGGATCAGGCGACCGGCTACTTTCGCAGATATCAGGTGCCGGTCCTGATCGATTCTTCGCGACGGGGTTCGATCAGACAGTTGACCGACGTCGGCGAGGCGCTGGCCTGGTTGGACGCCGAATACAGCAACCTGGTGGCAGCGATCCGTCTGGCCGCTTCGGTATTTAACCATTCGCATGTCGTCCAATTGGTTCACGTGCTACAGAGCTACTTCCTCAAACGAGGACTGATCCAAGACTGGATCATGCTGCTTGAACTGGCCAAGGCGGCGGCATCGACAATGATCGATGTCTCGGCCGAAGGGTACACACTCTTGGACTTCGGCTGGGCCACCGAGATCGCTGGTGACGTGGAAAATGCGATGAGCCACTTCCGGGAGGCACTGCGCCTCTTCCAAACGGCCGGCGATACCTATGGAGAGGCGAAGAGCGTGCTGAGTCTCGGTGGCCTAAACCGCAAGCTCGGCTTCTTGTCCGAGGCATTCGATCAGCACGGCAGGGCCTTGGAACTGTTCCGCGAGCTCGGCGACATCTCGCGCCAGGTGAACATGCAATCCGCGATCAGCGTTGACCTTTACCTACTGGGCCGGCATGAGGAGGGCTTGTCGCATGCGCATCTGGCGCTTGAGCAGGCAGAGCGGATTGGTGCGATGGCAGACGCCAGGGGTATACGAGTGAATCTTGGGCGGATGTATGCCGAGCTTGATCGGCATGCGGAGGCGATCGAACACACGGAGGCCGCGCTCGCGCTGTATCGCGAGGCGGGCGGCGGCGCGGGAGAGGCGATGGCGTTGACGAACCTTTGCTACAGCCTCTCTCGGCTCGGCCGGCATGACGAAGCTATCAAGCTGGGGCTCGAGGCGGTCGAAATGGCGAACCGCCTGTCCTTCCTGGAGTTCGAGACACCCGCGCTCAATGCGCTCGCGGAGGCGCACTTGCTGGCGGGCGACCGCGATGCCGCGCTGCGGCGGCACCACGAAGCACTGGAGATTGCCGGCAGAACAGGCGATGCGGAGGAGAAGGCGCGTGCGGAGAAGGGGATCGCGCTCGCGTCAGGGTTGGCCTAGGCGTTCGGCCACATAGTTGCGTACGCGGGCGGCTGGCGGAGGCCGGTCCGGGGCGGCGTGGCAGACTGATCAGCGTGTTGCGGTGGTTGACGGCGGGTGAGTCGCATGGGCCGGCATTGGTGGCGGTCCTCGACGGTGTGCCCGCCGGTGTCGAGGTGACGTCGGCGGAGATCGGGCGCGAGCTGGCCCGGCGGCGCCTGGGCTATGGGCGCGGCGCGCGGATGAGCTTCGAGCAGGACGTCGTGACCATTATCGGAGGGGTGCGCCACGGGCTCACGCTGGGCAGCCCGGTCGCGATCCAGGTGGGCAACTCCGAGTGGCCCAAGTGGGAGACCGTCATGGCGGCCGACCCGGTGGACCCGGAGTTGCTCGCGGCCCAGGCGCGCAACGCCCCGCTGACCCGGCCCCGCCCCGGGCACGCCGATCTGGCGGGCATGCAGAAATACGGGCACACGGACGCCCGCCCGATCCTTGAGCGCGCCAGCGCACGCGAGACCGCGGCCCGGGTGGCCGTGGGGACCGTGGCGAAGGCGCTGTTGAGGCAGGCGCTCGGGATAGAGATCGTGTCGCACGTGGTGGAGCTGGGGCCGGTGGCCGTGAAGCCCGGACTGGTGGCGACGCCGGCGGACGCGGAGCGCATCGACGCCGATCCGCTGCGCTGCCTCGATCCGGAGGCCAGCAAGGCGATGGTGGCCGAGGTCGACGCGGCCAAGAAGGACGCCGACACGCTGGGCGGGATCGTGGAGGTGCTGGCCTACGGGGTGCCGCCGGGCCTGGGCAGCCACACCCAGTGGGACCGCAAGCTGGACGCCCGCATCGCGACCGCGCTCATGTCGATCCAGGCGATCAAGGGGGTCGAGATCGGCGACGCGTTCACCCAGGCGCGTTCCCGCGGTTCGGTCGCCCACGACGAGATCGTGCCGACCGCGACCGGGGTCAAGCGCATCACCGACCGCGCGGGCGGGCTGGAGGGCGGCATCACCAGCGGCGAGCCGCTGCGCGTGCGCGCGGCCATGAAGCCCATCTCGTCGCTCAATCGTGCACTGTCCACTGTGGACGTCACGACCGGCGAGGTGGCCACGGCCATCAACCAGCGTTCGGACGTGTGCGCGGTGCCGGCCGCGGCGGTCGTCGCCGAGTCGATGCTGGCGCTCGCGCTGGCCGAGGCCGCGACGGAGAAGTTCGGCGGTGACTCGGTTGCCGAGATCGTGCGCAACCTCAAGGGGTACCGGGAAAATCTGGTTATTCAATGAAACCGAAGGCTGTGATTGTCGGGCCGCCGGGCTCGGGCAAGACGACGATCGGGACGCTGCTCGCGCAGCGCTGGGGGATGTCCTTTCGCGACACCGACTCCGACATCGTCGAGGCGGCGGGCAAGCCCATCCCCGACATTTTCGTGGACGAGGGCGAGGAGCATTTCCGGACGCTGGAGCGCTACGCGGTGGCGAATGCACTGTCCGAACACGACGGTGTGCTGGCGCTGGGCGGCGGGGCGATCCTGGCCGAGGAGACGCGCATCCTGCTCAAGGGCCACACCGTGGTGTATCTGACGGTCGAACTGGGCGAGGCCGTCAGCCGGGTCGGGCTCGACCAGGGCCGCCCGCTGCTGGCCGTCAACCCGCGCGCGACGCTGCGCTATCTGATGGAGCAGCGACGCCCGCTGTATGAAGAGGTCGCCACGTTCGTGGTCGAGACCTCCGGCCGCACGCCCGACGAAGTGACCGCGGAGATAGACCGACTCGTGGTCCGCGCCGACTCCAGCGACGTTGGATAGGCTCTTGTCCGATGGAGACGATCACGCGCATTCAGGTCGGCGGCGACCAGCCCTATGAGGTGGTCATGGGGGACCACGTCACGTTCGCGTTGCCGGGCTTTCTCAAGGGCGCGGCCAAGGCCGCGGTGATCTTCACCGACTCGGTGTCGCATGACGCCTCGCACGCCGTGCACGAGCTGATCGATGTGGGTATCGAGGCCACGCCGATCGAGGTGCCGGACGCCGAGGCGGGCAAGACGCTGGAGGTGGCCGGCCGGTGCTGGGATGTGCTGGGCGCGGCCGGGTTCACCCGCTCCGACGCGATCGTGGGCGTCGGTGGGGGAGCGCTGACCGACCTGGCCGGGTTCGTGGCGGCGACGTGGCTGCGGGGCGTCCGGTGGGTGCCGATCGCCACGAGCATCAACGGCATGGTGGACGCCGCCATCGGGGGCAAGACCGCCATCAACATCGCGGCCGGCAAAAACCTGGTTGGCGCGTTCCACCCGCCCGCGGGCGTGCTGTGCGAGCTGAGCGCGCTGCGCTCGCTGCCACAGGCACAGCTCAACGCGGGGCTCGCCGAGGTGGTCAAGTGCGGGTTCATCGCCGACCCGGCGATTCTCGGGCTCATCGGCAAGCCCGACGCGCTGCCCGAGCTGATCGAGCGCTCGATCCGGGTCAAGGCCGACGTGGTGTCGCAGGACCTGCGCGAGTCGGGGCTGCGGGAGATCCTGAACTACGGGCACACGCTGGCGCACGCCATCGAAAAGGTCGAAGACTATCGGTGGTCGCACGGGCACGCGGTGAGCGTGGGCCTGGTCTACGCGGCGATTCTCGGGCGGCTCACCGGGCGGCCCGACTTCGTGGAGCAGACACGGTCGCTGCTCGCCTCGCTGGGCCTGCCGACCACCTATGACGGGCCGTGGGAGAAGCTGCGCGCTGCCATGGCGGTGGACAAGAAGGCGCGCGGGTCGTCGCTGCGGTTCGTGCTGCTGGACGACATGGCCCACCCGGTGACCGTGACCATCGAGGATGAGGGACTGCTGGCGAAGGCTTATGAAGACCTACGTGCTTAACGGCGTCAATTTAGGCCGATTGGGTACCAGACAAACCGACGTCTATGGGTTGACCTCCTATGCGACGTTGGCCGCCTCGTGCGTGCAGTGGGGCAAGGAGGTCGGGCTGGACGTGGAGTGCCGGCAGACCGACGCCGAGCACGAGCTGGTCCAGTGGCTGCATCAGGCCGCCGATGAGCACGCGCCGGTCGTGCTCAACCCGGGAGCCTGGTCACACTACTCCTACGCGATCCGCGACGCGTGTGCCATCCTCACTGCGCCGCTGGTCGAGGTGCACCTGTCCAACATCCACGCCCGGGAGGAGTTCCGGCACCACTCGGTGGTGTCGGCCGTAGCCACGGGCGTCATCTGCGGCCTCGGTGTCGACGGTTACAGGCTCGCGCTGTCGCACATTGCCATCCGGCTAAACTAACCCGGAGCTTTGCCCTCATTGCCGGCCCACCTGAAGGTGGTCACCCGTAACGACGCGAAGC
Source organism: Allorhizocola rhizosphaerae (assembly GCF_003426775.1). Lineage (GTDB taxonomy): Bacteria > Actinomycetota > Actinomycetes > Mycobacteriales > Micromonosporaceae > Allorhizocola > Allorhizocola rhizosphaerae. The sequence goes on from NZ_QJUG01000061.1 coordinate 23,329, forward strand.
CCGGTCTGTCCTTTGACTATCAGGAGCTAGTAACAGTGGCCACCACTAACGACCTCAAAAACGGCATGGTACTTAACCTCGACAACGAGCTGTGGTCGGTGGTGGAGTTCCAGCATGTGAAGCCAGGCAAGGGCCCGGCGTTCGTCCGGACCAAGCTCAAGCACGTGCTCTCCGGCAAGGTGGTCGACAAGACGTTCAACGCCGGCACCAAGGTGGAGACGGCGACCGTCGACAAGCGCAACATGCAATACCTTTACAAGGACGGCACGGACTACGTGTTCATGGACATGGACACCTACGATCAGATCCACCTGAGCACCGAGACGGTGGGCGACAACGCCAACTACATGCTGGAGAACACCGAGGCGATCGTGGCCATGCACGAGGGGGTCCCGCTCTACGTGGAGCTTCCGGCCAGCCTGGTGTTCGAGGTCACCTACACCGAGCCGGGCCTGCAGGGCGACCGTTCCACGGGCGGCAACAAGCCCGCGACCATCGAGACGGGCGCGACCGTGCAGGTGCCGCTGTTCATCACCACCGGTGAGAAGATCAAGGTGGACACCCGCGACGGCCGGTACCTCGGTCGTGGCTGAGGGCCAGAAGACCAACATGTCCGCGCGCCGCAGGGCGCGCAAGCGGGCGTTGGACGTGCTTTACGAGGCCGACCTGCGTGACCTTCCGCTGCCCCAGGTGCTCGACGCCTACGTCGGGCGCCTGGAGTCGCCGCGGCCGGAGCATCTGCCCTACGCCGTCTCGCTGGTGAAGGGCGTCGACACGCACCTCAAGCGCATCGACGAGACCATCTCGACGTATGCCGAGGGGTGGACGCTCGACCGCATGCCGGTGGTCGATCGCAACCTGGCACGGATCGCCGTGTACGAGCTGTTCTTCGTGGACGAGATCGACGATCCGGTGGCCATCACCGAGGCGGTGGAGCTGGCCAAGGAGCTGTCGACGGACGATTCACCGCGCTTCCTCAACGGGCTGCTCGGCCGGATCGCCGATTACGCCCCGCGCCACTAGGTCACTGCAGCCGCAGCTCGACGCCGTGAGAAACAAGCCCTAGCCGGACGGTTCCACGTCGTCCGGCAGATCGAAGACGATGATGCCCGTGACCTGGTTGCCCGGATTGTTGCCGGTCACCCAGGCGGGCCGTCGGAGCCACGAGCCCCCGATCTCGCGACCTTGATCCAGCTTATGCGGGCCGGGGGAATTCCCGCGCCGGAACAGGGGAGATCGGGGCGGCTCGGTGGTGAAGGGTCTTTCGAAGGGTCTTACTGGGCGAAGAAGGAGCGCGGGTCGGCCACGAGGACGCCGTGGTCGGCCAGACGCTCGATGAGCTCGCTCGGCGTGCAGTCGTAGAACACGGCCAGCGCCTGCAGGTCGACCGCTCGGATGGACAGCACCCGGCCGTTGTAGTCGCCGCGCTGCTGCTGGATCGCGCGCGCGAACCGGGCGACGGAGGCCAGGTCTTCCGCGGCGCCGTCGTAGAGCTTCTCCAGATCCAGGACGATCTTGCTGGTCGGCTCGTGCCGCGGGGCGGGACCATCGGGGAGGAGCTCGCTCACCGGTACCCGGTAGAAGTCGGCGAGTTCGGCCAGGCGCGACACCGTCACCGCACGGTCGCCCCGCTCGTAGGACCCGACGACGACGGCTTTCCACCGGCCGTTGGACTTCTCCTCGACGCCCTGCAGGGACAGGTTCTGCTGTTGGCGGATGGAGCGCAGCCTCGCGCCTAACGACTTGGCGTAATCAGATGGCATCTTCTTCCACTCCCGGGGCAGCTGTGGTCACTACGCAGCGTGACGACCGTAACGGCGATACCTACACGCGGTCAAGGGGCAATTGGCCCGAACGTGCCGCAACGGATGGCTGATCGGCCAGGTGTTACGGTTGGCGTGCTGAAACTTCGCGTCGGACTACCGGGCCGACCTGTTGGTGGACCGGCTGTGAGCGCGAAGCTCCGGTTTCCTTTAAGAGCCGTCCCGTGAGGCGGAGAAGGAGTCTGCTTTGCCGTACTCAAAGATCGTTTTGACGGACGCCGACGTCCAGCGCGTAGTAGACCGGATCGCTCATCAGATCCTGGAGAAGACCCACGGCGCGCAGGATGTGGTCCTGCTCGGGATAGCGACGCGGGGCGTGCCGCTGTCACGCCGACTGGCCGAGCGCATCCGGACCTTTGAAAACCTTTCACTCCCAGTGGGTACCCTCGACATCACGCTTTATCGCGATGACCTGCGCCAAAAGGCCGTGCGGGCGGTCGGCCGCACCGAGGAACCCGCCGGGGGGATCGACCAGCGCCGGGTCGTTTTGGTGGACGATGTCCTGTTCAGCGGGCGCACGATCCGAGCCGCGCTGGATGCGCTGAGCGACCTGGGCCGGCCTTCGGCCGTGCAGCTCGCGGTCCTCGTGGATCGCGGGCACCGGCAGCTGCCGATCCGCGCCGATTATGTGGGCAAGAACATACCGACGGCCCTGTCCGAGCAGGTCAAGGTGCGCCTCGCCGAGATCGACGGTGTAGACGAGGTCAGGCTGGAGAGTGCAGCGTGAGCGGGGGCTTGCCCGAGGGAATCGACAGGCACGCGCCGCGGAGCGAAGCGGAGGGACGCCATTGAAGCATCTGTTGAGTGCGGGCGATCTCGATGCGCCCGCCGCCACCGAAATCCTCGACATCGCGGCCGAGATGGCGGCCGTGTCCGGGCGCGAGATCAAGAAACTGCCGACGCTGCGTGGCCGTACCGTGGTCAATCTTTTCTATGAGGATTCGACCCGGACGCGCATCTCGTTCGAGGCCGCGGCAAAGCGGTTGTCCGCTGACGTGATCAACTTTTCGGCCAAGGGGTCGAGTGTGGCCAAGGGCGAAAGCCTGAAGGACACGGCCTGGACGCTGCAGGCCATGGGCGCGGACGCGGTGGTGATCCGGCACCCGGCCTCGGGCGCGCCGCATCGCCTCGCCAACTGGGTGGCGGGCAGCGTGCTCAATGCGGGCGACGGCACGCACGAGCACCCGACCCAGGCGCTGCTGGACGCATACACGATCCGTGCGCGGATGGGCCGCATCGATGGGCTGCACGTGGCGATCGTGGGCGATGTGCTGCACAGCCGGGTCGCGCGTTCCAATTGCCTGCTGCTGCGCACGCTCGGCGCCAAAGTGACCCTTGTCGGGCCGCCGACGCTCGTGCCGGTCGAGCTGGGTGAGGTCTCATATGACTTCGACGAGGTGCTCAAGGACGCCGACGTCGTGATGATGCTGCGCGTGCAGCGCGAGCGCATGAACGACTCCTATTTCCCCACCGAGCGCGAATACTCGCGACGCTACGGACTGGACGGTGCGCGGCTGCGCCGCATGCCCGGCCACGCCATCGTCATGCACCCGGGCCCGATGAACCGGGGCATGGAGATCACACCGGAGGTGGCCGACTCGCCGCGCTCCACCATCGTTGAGCAGGTAACCAATGGGGTGAGCGTGCGCATGGCATGTCTCTACCTCCTCCTGGGAGGGAAGTCGTGAAGATCTACATCCGGGACGGCGTGCTCGTGTCCAAGGAAGACGCGGCGCAAACGATCGACACGGAAGGGCTCGTGGCCCTTCCCGGGTTGGTCGATCTGCACACGCATCTGCGCGAGCCCGGACGCGAGGATGCGGAGACCGTGCTGACCGGTTCGCGGGCCGCGGCGCTCGGGGGCTACACGGCGGTGTGCGCGATGGCCAACACGTCGCCCGTTGCCGACACGGCCGGTGTGGTCGAGCAGGTGTACCGCCTGGGTCAAGAGGCCGGACTGGTGGACGTGCAGCCGATCGGTGCCGTGACCGCGGGCCTGCGCGGCGAGCGGCTGGCCGAGCTGGGCGCGATGGCCGACTCGGCCGCGCGCGTGCGCATCTTCTCCGACGACGGGCACTGCGTGTACGACCCGCGCCTGATGCGCCGAGCGCTCGAATATGTGAAGGCGTTCGACGGGGTGATCGCCCAGCACGCCGAGGAGCCGCGCCTGACCGAGGGCGCGCAGATGCACGAGGGAGACGTCTCACAAAAGCTGGGCCTCACCGGCTGGCCGGCGGTCGCCGAGGAGTCCATCATCGCGCGTGACGTGCTGCTCGCGGCTCATGTTGGCGCACGTTTGCACGTGTGCCACGTGTCGACCGCCGGAAGCGTGGAGATCATCCGGCAGGCCAAACAGCGCGGGATCCGCGTGACGGCCGAGGTCACGCCGCACCACCTGCTGCTCACACACGAGCGCGCGGGCTCATACGACCCCGTGTACAAGGTGAACCCTCCACTTCGGACCACGCGCGATGTCGAGGCGCTGCGCGAGGGCCTGCGCGACGGGACCATCGACATCGTCGCCACCGACCACGCGCCGCATGCCATGGAGGACAAGGAGTGCGAGTGGGCCTACGCCCGGCCGGGCATGCTGGGCCTGGAGACCGCGCTGTCGATCGTGCTCGACGTGTTCGGTGAGGACTGGGAGCTCATCAAGGACCGCATGTCGCTCGCGCCCGCCCGCATCGCCGGGCTCACCGCGGGGCTGGAGGTGGGCAAGCCCGCCAGCTTCACGCTCGTCGACCCGAGCGCCCGCTGGTCGGTCACGCCGAGCGAGCTGGCCAGTCTCAGCAACAACACGCCGTACGCCGGGATGACCCTGCCGGGCCGGGTGGTGCACACCTACCTGCGCGGCGTCCCGACCGTGCTCGACGGGAAGGTACAGAAGTGAGCGAGGCAATCCTGGTCTTGGAGGACGGGCGCACGTTCCACGGCGAGGCGTTCGGCGCGATCGGGGAGACGTTCGGCGAGGCCGTGTTCACCACCGCGATGACGGGCTATCAGGAGACGCTGACCGACCCGTCGTACCACCGCCAGGTGGTCGTGCAGACCGCGCCGCACATCGGCAACACGGGCGTCAACGAAGACGACGACGAGTCCGACCGGATTTGGGTTTCCGGTTATGTGGTACGCGATCCGGCCCGCATGGCGTCCAATTGGCGCGCGACGGATTCGCTTGAGCTGCGACTCAAGCGCGAGGGCATCGTCGGCATCGCGGGCGTGGACACCCGCGCGCTGACCCGCCATCTGCGCGAGCGTGGCGCCATGCGGGTGGGGGTGTCCAGTGTGGACTCGGACCCGTTCGCGTTGCTTGCGCGGGTGCGCGAACAGCCGGAAATGGTGGGCGCCGACCTGTCTGCGGAGGTGACCACGCCCCAGCCGTATGTGGTGCAGGCTCAGGGCGAGCACAGGCTGACCGTCGCCGCGCTGGACCTGGGCATCAAGCGCAATGTGCCGCGCAGGCTCGCCAAGCGCGGCATCACGACGCACGTGATGCCCGCACACTCCACAATGGACGATCTGCTCGCGGTCAAGCCGGACGCCGTGTTCTTCTCGCCCGGCCCCGGCGACCCGGCCACCGCCGACCACCCGATGCACCTGGCTCAGGAGGTCATGCGCCGCCGCATCCCGCTGTTCGGCATCTGCTTCGGCAGCCAGATCCTGGGGCGCGCGTTGGGATTTGGCACCTACAAGCTGGGCTACGGCCATCGGGGCATCAACCAGCCCGTGATGGACCAGATCACCCGCAAGGTCGAGGTGACCTCCCACAACCACGGCTTCGCGGTGGACGCGCCCGCGACGTCGGAGGGCGAGTTCGGGCGCGTTGAAGTGAGTCACGTGTGCCTGAACGACAACGTGGTCGAAGGCTTGCGGTGTTTGGACGTGCCCGCGTTCACCGTGCAATACCACCCGGAGGCGGCAGCGGGGCCGCACGACGCCGACTACCTGTTCGACAGATTTACGGAGTTGATCGAACGTGCCTAAGCGGGAAGATCTGAAGCACGTGCTGGTGATCGGGTCGGGGCCGATCGTCATCGGGCAGGCATGCGAGTTCGACTACTCCGGCACACAGGCGTGCCGCGTGCTGCTCAGCGAGGGCCTGCGGGTGTCGCTGGTCAACTCCAACCCGGCGACCATCATGACCGACCCGGAGTTCGCCAACTCCACCTACGTCGAGCCGATCACGCCCGAGTTCGTGGAGAAGGTGATCGCGGCGGAGCGGCCGGACGCGCTGCTGCCCACCCTGGGCGGCCAGACCGCGCTCAACACGGCCGTCGCGCTGTGGGAGAACGGCGTACTGGATAAATATGGGGTTGAGCTGATCGGCGCCAACATCGACGCGATCCGGCGCGGCGAGGACCGGCAGATGTTCAAGGACATCGTCGCGAAGGCCGGGGGTGAGACGCCGCGCAGCCGGGTCTGCAAGTCGCTGGCCGAGGTGCACGAGGCGGTGGCCGAGCTGGGCCTGCCGGTGGTGATCCGGCCGAGCTTCACCATGGGCGGGCTCGGGTCGGGCATGGCGCACACGCCGTCGCAATTGGACATCATCGCCGGGGCAGGGCTGAGCGAATCGCCCGTGCACGAGGTGCTCATCGAGGAGAGCGTGCTCGGCTGGAAGGAATACGAGCTGGAGCTGATGCGCGACAAGCACGACAACGTCGTGGTCATCTGCTCCATCGAAAACGTCGACCCGATGGGTGTGCACACCGGAGACTCGGTGACGGTCGCGCCCGCGATGACCCTTACCGACCGCGAATACCAGGCCATGCGCGACCTCGGCATCGCCGTGCTGCGCGAGGTCGGCGTCGACACGGGCGGGTGCAACATCCAGTTCGCGATCCATCCGGGCACCGGGCGGCTGGTCGTCATCGAGATGAATCCGCGGGTGTCGCGGTCGTCGGCGTTGGCGAGCAAGGCAACGGGTTTCCCGATCGCGAAGATCGCGGCGAAGCTCGCCATCGGGTACACCCTCGATGAAATTCCCAATGACATCACCCTGAAGACGCCGGCGGCGTTCGAGCCGGCACTCGACTACGTCGTGGTGAAGATTCCGCGGTTCGCCTTTGAGAAGTTCCCGGGCGCGGATGCGGAGCTGACGACGACGATGAAGTCGGTCGGCGAGGCGATGAGTTTGGGGCGCAACTTCTCCGAGGCGCTCAACAAGGCCATGCGCTCGATGGAGACCAAGCTCGCGGGCTTCTGGACGGGGCCATATCCGGACGGCGAGCTGGGCGTCCCGCACGACGGCCGGCTCTACACGGTCGAGGCGGCGCTCCGAAGTGGACGATCCGTTGCGGACGTGGCGCGGGAGTCCGGAATGGACCCGTGGTTCGTGGATCAGGTCCAGGGGCTGGTCGACCTGCGTGAGGAAATCGTGGACGCCCCGGTGCTGGACCTTCCCCTGCTGCGCAAGGCCAAGCGCGCGGGCCTGTCGGATCGGCAGCTGGCCGCGTTGCGGCCGGAGTTCGCGGGTGAGGACGGAGTGCGCTCGCTGCGGCACCGGCTGGGCCTGCGCCCGGTCTACAAGACGGTCGACACGTGCGCGGCCGAGTTCTCGGCCCAAACGCCTTACCACTATTCGAGTTACGACGAGGAGACCGAGGTCGTGCCCTCCGCCTCGCCCAAGGTGGTCATCCTCGGGTCGGGTCCGAACCGGATCGGGCAGGGCATCGAGTTCGACTACTCCTGCGTGCACGCGGTCATGGCGCTGCGCGAGGCCGGATACGAGACCGTGATGGTCAACTGCAACCCGGAGACGGTCTCGACCGACTACGACACCGCGGACCGGCTCTACTTCGAGCCGCTCACCTTTGAAGACGTTTTCGAGGTGTACCACGCCGAGCACACATCCGGGCTGGCCGCGGGCGGGCCGGGCGTGGTGGGCGTCATCGTGCAGCTGGGTGGGCAGACCCCGCTCGGGTTGGCGCAGCGGCTCAAGGACGCCGGTGTGCCGATCGTCGGTACCAGTCCGGAATCGATCCACCTCGCGGAGGAACGCGGCGCCTTCGGCAGGCTGCTGCACGACGCGGGGCTGCGCGCTCCGGCGCACGGCACGGCGACGTCGTTCGAGGAGGCCAAGCGGATCGCCGACGAGGTCGGCTACCCGGTGCTGGTCCGACCGTCCTATGTGCTCGGTGGGCGGGGCATGGAGATCGTGTACGACGACCCCACCCTGCGCTCGTATATCGGCCGGGCCACGGAAATCTCGCCGTCGCATCCGGTGCTCGTGGACAAGTTCTTGGACGATGCCATCGAAATCGACGTGGATGCCCTGTGCGACGCGACCGGCGAGGTGTACATGGGCGGCGTCATGGAGCACATCGAGGAGGCGGGCATCCACAGTGGAGACTCCGCCTGCGCGCTGCCGCCGATAACCCTTGGCAGCACCCACCTTTCACTGGTGCGCGATTACACGGAGGCAATCGCCCGGGGTGTGGGGGTGCAGGGCTTGCTCAACGTGCAGTACGCGTTGAAGGACGACGCGCTGTACGTACTGGAGGCCAATCCACGGGCGTCGCGGACAGTGCCCTTTGTCTCCAAGGCCACGGCCGTACCGCTGGCCAAGGCAGCGGCACGGATCGCTTTGGGCGCAACGATCGCCCAACTCCGCCAGGAGGGAATGCTGTTGTCCAATGGCGACGGTGGCACCGTGCCCGAGGGCGCGCCGGTCGCGGTCAAGGAGGCGGTGTTGCCGTTCAAGCGGTTCCGTGGGGTGGACACGTTGCTGTCGCCGGAGATGAAGTCCACCGGCGAGGTGATGGGCATCGACACGAGCTTCGGCTACGCGTTCGCCAAGTCGCAGAGCGCCGCCTACGGTTCGCTGCCCACGAGCGGCAAGATCTTCGTGTCGGTGGCCAACCGGGACAAGCGCGGGATGATCTTCCCGATCAAGCGGCTGGCGGATCTCGGGTTCGAGATCGTTGCCACGGCCGGGACCGGTGAGGTGCTGCGGCGGCACGGGATCCCGTGCGAGATCGTGGGCAAGCACTACGAACGGCCCGACGGGCGGGACGCGGTCTCGCTGATCAAGTCGGGTGCGGTACAGATGGTCATCAATACACCGCAGGGATCGGGCGCGGCGGCGCGCTCGGACGGGTACGAGATCCGCAGCGCCGCGGTCGGGGCCGACATCCCTTGCTGCACCACGGTTCCCGGGGCCGCAGCCGCGGTGATGGGCATCGAGGCGCTGATCCGTGGCGACATGACGGTCCGCCCACTGCAGCACCTACACGCCGCCCTCCGCCCTGAGCTCGCTTCCGCTGACCGCAGGCCTTCGGCCTCTTCCGCTTGATCATGAACTTGAGCACATGTTCGGCGGCGTGTCGTCGCATAAACTTCATGATCAACCCGATGGTGGCGATCATGGAGTTGGCGTCACGACACGCCGTCGAGAATGGATGTAAGTTCATGATCGACGTGAAGGGGCGGATGGGGTGAGGGTGTTTGAGCGGGTTGTGCGGCCCGTGCTGTTCCGGCGGGATGCGGAGGAGGCGCACGAGTGGACACTGCGGCAGCTGTCGCGCCTGCCCCTGCCGAAGCGTCTTTATGCGGTGAGAAACCCCGTCCGGGTGTTTGGCATCGACTTCCCCAATCCGGTGGGGCTGGCGGCCGGCATGGACAAGAACGGCATCGCGCTGCGCGCGTGGCCCGCGCTCGGCTTCGGGTTCGTGGAGGTCGGCACGGTCACCTGGCACGCGCAGGCAGGCAACGAGCGGCCGCGCATGTTCCGGTTTCCGGAGCGGGAGGCCATCGTCAACCGGATGGGCTTCAACAACCAGGGCGCTTCCATGCTGGCGCAACGGCTTGCGGGCTTTCGAAGCGAGATCCCGCTGGGCATCTCGCTGGGCAAGTCGAAGGTGACACCCTTGGATCGGGCTGTCGAGGACTACCGCGCCTCGTTTGAAGTGCTGCGCGAGCACGGTGACTATTTCGCGGTCAACGTGAGCTCGCCGAACACGCCCGGTTTGCGGTCCCTTCAGGACAAATCCTTTTTGGACGGTATCCTGGCCGCGCTCACCGGCCAGGGCAAGCCCATCCTCGTGAAGATCGCGCCCGATCTGACCGACAGCGCGATCGGCGACGTGCTCGCGGTATGCGCCGACCGCGGGGTCGCGGGCGTCATCGCGACCAACACCACGATCGCCCACGACGGCCCGACCGGCGGGCTGTCCGGGGCACCGCTCACCAAGCGGGCCCTGGAGGTGGTCACGTTCGTGCGCAAGGAATCCGACGTGCCGATCATCGGAGTAGGCGGGATCATGACGCCGGACGACGCGATGCGCATGTTCGACGCGGGCGCGAGCCTGATCCAGCTGTACACCGGTTTCGTGTACCACGGCCCGGACCTGGTGAGGAGGTGCGCTCGTGGATTTGCTGGAGCTGGATAGGCGTCACGTCTGGCATCCGTACGGCCCGATGCCCGGACGCATGACGCCGCTCGTGGTCGAGTCGGCCAGCGGTGTGCGGCTGCGTCTCGATGACGGGCGTGAGCTCGTGGACGGCATGTCCAGTTGGTGGGCGGCGATCCATGGCTATCGCGTGCCCTTCATTGACGCGGCGATCGTCGAGCAACTGGGAAAGATGAGCCACGTCATGTTCGGTGGGCTTACGCATGAACCCGCCGTGCGCCTGGCCAAGACGCTCGTCGACATCACGCCGGCCGGACTGGAGCACGTGTTCCTCGCCGATTCGGGGTCGGTCAGCGTCGAGGTGGCCATCAAGATGTGCCTGCAGTACTGGCGGTCCATCGGGCAGCCCGCCAAACGCCGGCTCGCCACTTGGCGGGGCGGATACCACGGTGACACGTTCCACCCGATGAGCGTGTGCGATCCCAAGGGCGGCATGCACAGCCTGTGGGGCGAGGTGTTGCCGCGGCAGTTGTTCGTGGGGATGCCGCCGGCGTCGTTCGAGCAGTCCTATGTGGACGAGCTGGACCGCGCGTTCGAGGCGCACGCCGCCGAGCTGGCGGCGGTGATCGTCGAGCCGGTGGTGCAGGGCGCGGGCGGGATGCGCTTCCACCACCCCGGCTATCTGCGGGTGCTGCGCGAGCTGTGCGACCGGCACGGGATCCTGCTCGTATTCGACGAGATCGCGACCGGGTTCGGCCGGACCGGTGAGCTGTTCGCGGCCGACCACGCGGGCGTCACGCCCGACGTGATGTGCGTTGGCAAGGCGCTCACGGGCGGTTACCTGACGCTGGGCGCCGCACTGTGCACGGCCGAGGTGGCGCGCGGCATATCTACCGGAGAAGTTCCGGTACTCGCGCACGGCCCCACGTTCATGGGCAACCCGTTGGCGTGCGCCGTCGCCAGCGCCTCCACCGAGCTGCTGCTCTCGTCGGGCTGGAAGTCCAATGTGGAGCGCATCGCGTCGCTTCTCACCACGGGGCTGGCCCCGGCGATCGGTGCGCCGGGGGTCAAGGATGTGCGGGTCATGGGCGCGATCGGCGTGATACAGCTCTCACAGGAGGTCGACATGGCGCACGTCACTGCGCGGGCCGTCGCGAACGGAGTATGGCTCCGCCCATTTCGGGACCTTATCTACGCAATGCCACCTTATATCTGTACAGACGACGAAATTTCTTTGATTAGTAAGGCGATGTGTGATGCAGCCGTTCGGTAACCGCCTGCTTGACTCGATGCGATCCCGGGGGCAGTTGTGCGTCGGGATTGATCCGCACGCACAGCTTTTGGCCGCCTGGGGCCTGCCGGACACGGTCGACGGCCTCGCGGATTTTTGCCAAATCGTTGTCGACGCAATCGGCGATCAGGTGGCTGTCTTCAAGCCGCAGTCCGCATTCTTTGAGCGATTCGGGTCTCGTGGAACCCAAATTCTTGAGTCAACTATCCGACAGTTGCGGGAGGCCGGATCGATAGTTTTGCTTGACGTGAAGCGAGGCGACATCGGTTCGACGATGTCGGGCTACGCGGACGCGTATCTCAACCCATCCAGTCCCGTCTATGTCGATGCGATCACCGCGACTCCTTACCTGGGGGTAGGTTCGCTCGCGCCCGCATTCGACTTGGCGCATAAGTACGGCGGCGGGGTTTTCGTCGTGACGCTGACGTCCAACAAGGAGGGACCGTCGGTGCAGCACGCCCGTCTGGCCGATGGGCGGACCGTCGCGCAGTCGATCATTGACGAGATTTCCCAGCTCAACGCGGGTTCCGAGGGCCTTGGGAGGATCGGTCTGGTGGTCGGCGCGACGATCGGGGAGACCGGTCATGATCTGTCCGGAGTGGGCGGTCCGATCTTGGTGCCCGGTCTCGGCGCGCAGGGCGGGCGTCCGTCCGATCTGTTAAAGATCTTCCCCGGAGACCGTTCGGCACTGGTTCCGTCGTACTCCCGGGAGGTACTCGGCGCCGGTCCTAATTTGCAATCGTTGCGCACCGCTACATTCAGGCTTATCGATGAGTTGAGATCAACGCTTGGTCCGCATGAGTGACCTAGGACACTTTGCTCATGTTTCGTAACGATGTCGTACGGCGTTGCCGAATCGGTCATTGACCGCTAGGTTTCCGGTCTGCCAGCGATAACGCTGGTGAAGACCGTAGGACTGAGGAGAACTGGTGCCGCTCCCGACACTGACCCCTGAGCAGCGCGCAGCTGCGCTCGAGAAGGCCGCGGAGGTCCGCAAGGCTCGCGCTGAGCTCAAGGAGCAGCTCAAGCAGGGCAAGACCACCCTGGCCAAGGTTCTGGATCGTGCCGAGTCGGACGACGTCGTCGGCAAGCTCAAGGTCTCGGCCGTGCTGCAGGCCCTCCCGGGCATCGGCAAGATCCGCGCCACCCAGATCATGGAGAAGTTGAAGATCGCTGACAGCCGTCGCCTGCGTGGCCTCGGCGACCAGCAGCGCAAGGCGCTCCTGGCCGAGTTCAGCAACTGACTGGCAAGCGCGACTAGGGCCATGCCTTCTCCGTTGGGAAAGGCATGGCCCCTTACATGTCCGTATTCTTCATCGGGTAGAAATTGAACATGGATCTCGCGTCACGACCCCGTTTGACCGTCCTCTCGGGCCCGTCCGGGGTCGGCAAGGACGCGGTGATCGAGGTGATCCGCAAGCAGGCGCCCTGGGTGTGGATCTCGGTGTCCATCACGACCCGGCGCAAGCGCGATTACGAGATCGAAGGCGAGCACTACCACTTCGCCACCCGCAAAGAGTTCGAGCGCTACGTCCACGAGGGCACGCTGCTGGAGTGGGCCGAGTTCGCGGGCAACCTCTACGGCACGCCGCGCGGGCCGGTCGAGGCGCGCATCGCCACCGGCATCCCCACGCTGCTGAAGATCGACCTGCAGGGCGCCCGTCAGGTGCGCGAGGCCATGCCCCAGGCGCAACTGGTGTTCCTCGCCCCGCCCAGCCGGGAGGAGCTGCACCGGCGGCTCGTGGGCCGGGGCACGGAGGATCCCGAGACCCTGCGCCGCCGCCTGGCGCACGCCGACGAGGAGCTCGCGGCCGAGAAGGAGTTCGACGTGACAGTCGTCAACGACTACCTCGAACGCGCTGCTGACGAGTTGGTAGGATTGCTCGGTTCACCAGTCTTGGCCGCCGCGCGGCACCACTTGTAGAGGACTTACCTGTGTCTGGAACAGTCGCGAACCCCGAGGGCATCACCAACCCGCCCATCGACGAGCTGCTCGAAAAGACCACGTCGAAGTACGCGCTGGTGATCTTCGCCGCCAAGCGGGCGCGGCAGGTCAACGCCTACTACAGCCAGCTCGGTGAGGGCCTGCTCGAATACGTCGGGCCGCTGGTCGAGACCACGCCGCAGGAGAAGGCGCTGTCCATCGCGATGCGCGAGATCAACGGCGGCCTGCTGACCTCCGAGCCGACCGAGGGCTGACCCGTTTGAGCAGCGTCGTGCTCGGCGTCAGCGGGGGGATCGCGGCATACAAGGCTTGCGAGCTGCTGCGCCTGTTGACCGAGTCGGGCCACTCGGTGCGGGTCATCCCCACCGAGGCCGCGTTGCGGTTCGTCGGCGCTCCCACCTGGGAGGCGCTGTCCCACCAACCCGTTGCCACGTCGGTGTTCTCCGACGTGCATGAGGTCGCCCACGTCCGGATCGGACAGTCGGCCGACCTGGTGATGGTGGTGCCCGCGACGGCCGATCTACTCGCCCGTGCCGCGCATGGGCAGGCCGATGACCTGCTGACGAGCACGCTGCTGACCGCCCGTTGCCCCATCGTGTACGCCCCGGCGATGCACACGGAGATGTGGGAGCACCCGGCGACGGCCGAAAACGTCGCGACCCTGCGGCGCCGGGGCAGCCTGGTGATCGAGCCCGATGTGGGCCGGCTCACCGGGGCCGACACGGGCAAGGGCCGCCTGCCCTCGCCCGAGTCGCTGTTCGAGATCGCCCAACACGTGCTCGCCGGGGTGAAGCAGGACATGGCCGGCCGGCGGGTGGTCGTGACCGCGGGAGGCACGCGTGAGCCGCTCGATCCCGTGCGCTTCCTGGGCAACCGCTCGTCGGGCAAGCAGGGCTACGCGTTCGCCCGCACGGCCGTGGCGCGGGGCGCGCAGGTCGTGCTGATCGCGGCCAACGTCGACCTGCCGGTGCCCGCCGGGGTCGAGCTGATCCGCGTCGAGACCACGGCCGAGCTGCGCGACGCCACGATCGAGGCGTTCAAGGGCGCAGAAGTGGTGATCATGGCCGCCGCACCGGCCGACTTCCGGCCCGCGTCCGTGGCCGAGCAGAAGATCAAGAAGCGGGCGGACGGCACGGCTCCCACCATCGAGCTGACCGTCAACCCCGACATCGCGGCCGAGCTGGGTGCCTCGAAGCAGGCGGGGCAGGTGCTGGTCGCCTTCGCCGCCGAGACGCACGACGCGCTGGCGCACGCGCGGGAGAAGCTGGCGCGCAAGCGGGCCGATCTGATCGTCGTCAACGACGTCGGGACGGGCCGGGTCTTCGGATCGGACGGCAACGAAGCGACAATCATCGACGCCGACGGCACCATGCGGGAACTTCCGCGCCAATCGAAGGACGCCCTGGCACATGCCGTCTGGGATAGGGTTGTCGCACGTCTTTGATGTGACCTCGGTCCCGCTCTGTGGCACACGGGGGGTGCTTCCACGGCTGCTCGAAGACGTACGACTAAACTGCGCTGAGCGTTGAAAAGGCCAACTTAGGAGATCGCGTGGCACACCGTTTGTTCACCTCGGAGTCGGTGACGGAGGGTCACCCAGACAAGATTGCCGACCAGATCAGCGACGGCATCCTGGACGCCCTGCTGACGCAGGACCCCAAGAGCCGGGTGGCGGTCGAGACCTTGATTACCACCGGTCAGGTTCATGTCGCCGGTGAGGTGACCACGCAGGCCTACGCCGACATCCCGTCGATTGTCCGCGAGACGATCCTGGGCATCGGCTACGACTCGTCGCGGAAGGGCTTCGACGGAGCCTCCTGCGGCGTGAGCGTCTCCATCGGTTCGCAGTCGCCCGACATCGCGCAGGGCGTCGACTCCGCCATCGAGCAGCGCTCCGGCGAGGCCGGCGACTCGCTCGACACGCAGGGCGCCGGCGACCAGGGCATGATGTTCGGCTTCGCCTGCTCCGAGACGCCCGAGCTGATGCCGCTGCCGATCGCGCTGGCCCACCGGCTGGCCCGGCGCCTGACCGCCGCCCGCAAGGACGGCGTGATCCCCTACCTGCGGCCCGACGGCAAGACCCAGGTCACCATCGAATACGACGGGCTGCGCCCGGTGCGCCTGCACACCGTCGTCGTCTCGTCGCAGCACGCGCCCGACATCTCGCTTGAGTCGCTGCTCACCCCCGACATCCGCGAGCACGTCATCGCGCCCGAGATCGAGGGTCTCGGCCTGGACACCGAGGGTTATCGGCTGCTGGTCAACCCGACCGGCCGCTTCGAGATCGGCGGCCCCATGGGCGACGCCGGCCTCACCGGCCGCAAAATCATCGTGGACACCTACGGTGGCTACGCCCGCCACGGCGGCGGCGCCTTCTCCGGCAAAGACCCGTCCAAGGTGGACCGTTCGGCCGCCTACGCGATGCGCTGGGTCGCCAAAAACGTCGTGGCCGCCGGCCTTGCCGAGCGCTGCGAGGCCCAGGTGGCTTACGCCATCGGCAAGGCCCACCCGGTGAGCCTCTACGTGGAGACGTTCGGCACCGAGGCCGTGCCGGTCGAGCGGATCGAAAAGGCCATCCACGAGGTCTTCGACCTGCGCCCGGCCGCCATCATCCGCGACCTTGACCTGCTGCGCCCGATCTACCAGCAGACCGCCGCCTACGGCCACTTCGGCCGCGAGCTGCCCGACCTGACCTGGGAGCGGACGGACCGGGTGGCCGACCTGAAGGCCGCCGCGAGCTGATTCCGCGGACCCATTTGCCCTCTGACTGCGTTGCTCGCCGGGTTGTGTGCCAACCCCGCACACGGCCCCGGCGTGCGCCTTGCCAGAGAACAAATGGCCCTCGCGGAATCCCGCGGACGCTTTTCGCCCTTTGGCTGCGTTGCTCGCCGGGTTGTGTGCCAACCCCGCACACGGCCCCGGCGTGCGCCTTGCCAGAGAACAAATGGCCCTCGCGGAATCTTTGCCACTTCCCTGCCGCGCGTGGTTGCCACGCGCGGCAGTGGCATTTGTGGCGCCGGCGTCGCGCGGATAAGTGGATGTCGGACCATGCTGCGAGAATGCGGCGGTGACCAAGAAGGCGCGACGCGAACGGGAGCCGGCGGAGGGGCTGCCGGTCGCGCGTGTTTGCGTCGACGTGCCGCTGCCGCATCTGGACCGGCTTTTTGATTATTTGGTACCGGTTGAGTTCGACACCGACGCGCAGGCCGGCACTCGGGTGCGGGTGCGGTTCGCGGGTCAGCTGGTCGACGGCTGGCTGATCGAGCGGGTGGCGGAGTCGGCGCACGGCGGCAGGCTCGCCTGGCTGGAAAAGGTGGTGTCGCCGGAGCCGGTGCTGCGTCCCGAGATCGCCGCGCTGGCGCGCCAGATCGCCGATCGTTACGCGGGCGGGTTGGCCGACGTGCTGCGCCTTGCCGTTCCACCCAGGCAGGCGACGGTCGAAAAGCAGCTGCGCCTCGTGCCGCCGCCACCGTCGACTGTGGAGCGCCCGGCGCGCGCGGGGTGGGGACGCTATCCGGCGGGTGAGGCGTTCCTGGCCGGGCTGGAGCAGGGCCGGGGGCCGCGCGCGGTGTGGTCGGCGATGCCCGGTGAGGACTGGCCGGCCCGGCTCGCGGAGGCGATCGGTTCGACCCTCCACAGTGGACGTGGGGCCGTGGCCGTGGTCGCCGACGCGCGTGATCTGCGTCGGCTCGATGACGCGCTGACCGCCCTGATCGGCAAGGACATGCACGTCGCGCTCGCTGCGGCGCTGGGGCCCGCCGAGCGGTACCGGCGGTTTTTGCGCGCCAGCCGGGGCGAGGCGCGTGCTGTGATCGGCATGCGGGCGGCGGCGTTCGCGCCCGTGGGCGAGCTCGGGCTGGTGGCGATCTGGGACGACGGCGACGACCTGCACGCCGAGCCGCGTGCGCCATACCCGCACGCGCGCCAGGTGCTGCTGACCCGGGCCCAGGTGACCGGCGCGGGCGCACTGGTGGGCGGGTTCGTGCGGACGGCCGAGGCGCAGCAACTGCTCGCGACCGGCTGGGCCAAGGAGATCGTCGCGCCGCGCGAAACACTGCGCCGGGTCGCGCCCAACGTGCAGCCGGCCGATGACAAGCAACTGGCCCGCGATCCGGCTGCGGCGTCGGCCCGGTTGCCGAGCCTTGCCTGGCAGGCGGCGCGCGAGTCGCTGGCGGCCGGGCATCCCGTGCTGATCCAGGTGCCGCGTCGGGGCTACGTGCCCGCGGTGTCCTGTCAGGACTGTCGCGAGCGGGCGCGCTGCCCGCACTGTGCGGGGCCGCTCGCGCTCGGCGGAGCCGGTG